>JANJTU010000266.1 GCA_024710965.1 Thauera sp.
GAGGCCTGCGGCGGCAGCTGGATGATGCGCACGTCGATCGCGTCGATCTTGCCGACCTGCTTGCCGCCGTGCTGCTTGATGATCTTGTCGAACTCGGCCTCGGGCAGACCCGGGCGCGGTTGCACCAGCAGACGGCCGGGCACCCATTTCGCTTCCTCCGGCGCGGTCTGGGCGACAACAGGGGGGGCGAAGGCGCCGAGCGCGAGGACGAGGCCGGCGAGCGCCGGGAGACGGCTCGCAGTGCGGGAAGTGCGGAAGGCCTGGTGGTGCGAAACGTTCATTTTCAACTCCATGCAAACAAAACGATGGGTGTCGAGACCCAGCCCGGGATTGCACGGAGCGAAACAGCACCTGTCCGACGGTAGGACATCTTCGCCTGGCGATCCCGCTGTCATGGGGCGCGAGCCCTTTAGACCGGTGACTTTGCGTCCCCGCCTTTCAACGGGTTTGCCTTTATCAGGTCGCGACGACAACAAATGCCGGCGCGAATACTAGATTGATTTGTCGAAAACCTTTCCGCGATTAACTTGACGTTACTTTTTCACATCGATTGAAACGAGTAAACGGGATAAGTCGTTTTTTCTTTAGGCTTTTGTGAAATTCAACACAATCATCAAAACAACCGCAACCACCCCCTCCGCGTCCGCCGACGACCCGGATTCGGACTATCCCTAGCTGACAACCCGCCCCGTTCATGCCATTCTGCTCAAGGCGTTTCATTGGCGAAAGCACGTGCCGGCGTGGTTTCAGCGCGTTCGTCAGACGCCACGCCCCGCGCAGACTTCAGTGACCGTTTTCCCTTTCCCGAGGATGAACAGATGAAGAAGCTTACCGCTCTGGCTGCCGCACTCGCCCTTTCCAGCACCCTCGGCGCCGCCCCGGCGCAGGCCCAGCAGAAGTTCGTCACCATCGGCACCGGCGGCGTCACCGGCGTGTACTACGCCGCCGGCGGCGCGATCTGCCGCCTGATGAACAAGGACCGCGCCCAGCACGGCATCCGCTGCTCGGTCGAGAGCACCGGCGGCTCGGTGTACAACGTCAACACGATCAAGGGCGGCGAGCTCGACTTCGGTGTCGCGCAGTCCGACGTGCAGTACAACGCGGTGAAGGGCGAGGCCCAGTTCAAGGACGGCGGCCCCGTCGCCGAGCTGCGTGCGGTGTTCGCGCTGCACGGCGAACCGCTCACCGTGCTTGCGCGCAAGGATGCCGGCGTGACGAAGATGGAAGACTTCAAGGGCAAGCGCTTCAACATCGGCAACCCGGGCTCGGGCCAGCGTGCCACGATGGAGATGCTGTTGCCCGCGCTGGGCATGAAGGCCGCCGACTTCTCCCTCGCCTCGGAGCTCAAGCCCGACGAGCACGGCGCCGCCCTGTGCGACAACAAGATCGACGGCTTCGCCTACGTCGTCGGCCACCCGGCAGCGAACATCCAGGATCCGACCACGACCTGCGGCGCGAAACTGGTGCCGATCACCGGCGCGGCCGTCGACAAGCTGGTCGCCCAGTACCCCTACTTCGCCGCGGAGACGATCCCCGGCGGCATGTATGCCGCCAACCCCGATGCGATCAAGACCTTTGGCGTGGTGGCGACCGTCGTCAGCTCGACCAAGACGCCGGCCGACACGGTGTATACGCTGGTGAAGGCGGTGTTCGAGAACTTCGAGGACTTCAAGAAGCTGCACCCGGCCTTCGCCAACCTCGATCCGAAGTCCATGATCAAGGACGGCCTGACGGCACCGCTGCATGAAGGCGCGGTGAAGTACTACAAGGAGAAGGGCTGGATGTAATCCCGCCGCGGCATCGGCCGGCGCTCGTCCGCCGGCCGGCCGTCCGCGACATGGCAGCGTACCGGCAGTGCGCTGCCCTCTCGGCAGCACATGACGCTCATGCAGGGAGGCGCCCCCATGAACCACCCGGACAAGAGCCGCAAGAGTCTCGAACTCTCCGACGAACAGCTCAGGCAGATCGTCGCCGAGGCCGACACAGGTGGGCGCCGTCCGGTCGGCTTCGCCGCCGGCCTCATCGCCGGCGTGGCCCTGTTGTGGTCCCTGTTCCAGCTCTGGATCGCCTCGCCACTGCCGTACTCGACCGGGGTGTTCGTGCTCAACGACACCGAGGCGCGCTCGATCCACCTGGCGCTCGCGGTGTTCCTCGCCTTTCTCGCCTATCCGGCCTTCAAGCGCTCGTCGCGCGAACGCATCCCGCTCGTGGACTGGGTGCTGGCGCTGGGCGGGGCATTCTGCATGGCCTATCTGTTCATCTTCTACCGCGAGCTCGCCGGCCGCCCCGGCCTGCCGACCACCCTCGACCTGGCGGTAGCGGCCGCCGGGCTTGCGCTGCTGCTGGAGGCGGCGCGGCGCGCACTGGGCCTGCCGATGGTGATCCTCTCGGTGGTATTCATCGGCTACATCTTCCTCGGCCCCTACATGCCCGAGATGATCGCCCACCGCGGCGCCTCGCTCGGCAAAGGCATGAGCCACCTGTGGCTCACCACCGAGGGCGTGTTCGGCGTCGCGCTCGGGGGGTCGACCAGCTTCATCTTCCTCGTCGTGCTGGTCGGCGCCCTGCTCGAGACCGCCGGCGCGGGCAACTACTTCATCAAGTCGGCGATCTCGATGCTCGGCCACCTGCGCGGCGGCCCGGCGAAGGCGGCGGTGATGGCCTCTGCCGCAACCGGGGTGATTTCCGGCTCGTCGATCGCCAACGTCGTCACCACCGGCACCTTCACGATCCCGCTGATGAAGCGCGTCGGCTACGCGCCGAAGAAGGCGGCCGCGGTCGAGGCCGCCGCCTCGGTCGACGGCCAGATCATGCCGCCGGTGATGGGCGCCGCGGCCTTCCTCATGGTCGAGTACGTCGGCATCCCATACACGGAAGTGATCAAGCACGCCTTCCTGCCCGCGATCATCTCCTACCTGGCGCTGTTCTACATCGTCCATATCGAGGCGATGAAGGCCGACATTCGCGGCCTGCCGCGGCGCGGCAACAAGACCGCCGGCCAGCGGCTGCTGTCCGGCGGCCTCACGGTGAGCGGCCTGCTCGTGCTCGCCGGCACCGTCTATTACGGTCTGGGCTGGATCAAGGATGTCGCGGGCGAGATGTCCTTCCTCGTCATCGGCCTGCTGATGCTGGCCACCTACATCGGCCTGGTGCGGTACTCCGCGCACCAGCCCGAGCTGCACATGGACGATCCGAGCGCGCCGCTGACCGAGCTGCCCGAGATCGCGCCGACGCTGAAGACCGGCCTCTACTACCTGCTGCCGGTAGTGGCGCTGATCTGGAACCTGATGATCGAGGAACTCTCGCCTGCGCTGTCGGCGTTCTGGGCCACGGTCTTCATGGTGTTCATCCTCGTCACCCAGCGCCCGCTGCAGGCGCTGTTCCGCGGCCGCGGAAACCTCGGCGCCGCGGCCCGAGCGGGTTTCGCCGACCTCTACACCGGCCTCGTCTCCGGCGCGCGCAACATGATCGGCATCGGCATCGCCACCGCCACCGCCGGCATCATCGTCGGCACCGTGACCCTGACCGGCATCGGCCTGGTGCTGACCGAGTTCGTCGAGGCGGTGTCGGGCGGCAACCTGCTGGTGATGCTGTTCATGGTCGCCATCATCTGCCTGATCCTGGGCATGGGCCTGCCGACCACGGCGAACTACATCGTCGTGTCCACGCTGATGGCGCCGGTGGTCGTCGAACTCGGCGCGCAGAGCGGGCTGCTGGTGCCGCTGATCGCGGTGCACCTGTTCGTGTTCTATTTCGGCCTGATGGCCGACGTCACCCCGCCGGTGGGGCTGGCCTCGTATGCCGCCGCCGGCATTGCACGCTGCGACCCGATCGCTGCCGGCGTGCAGGCCTTCTTCTACTCGATCCGCACCGCGATCCTGCCCTTCATGTTCATCTTCAACACCCAGTTGCTGATGATCGGGGTGGATTCGTGGTGGATCTTCCTGCTCACCGTGTCGAGCGCGATCCTCGCCAACCTGATGTTCGCCGCCGCCACCCAGGGCTGGTTCGTGACCCGCAGCCGCGTGTACGAATCGCTCTTGCTGTTGCTGGTGACGTTCAGCCTGTTCCGCCCCGGGTACTGGATGGACATGCTCTACCCACCCTACGAGGAACGCCCGGCCACCGAGCTTGTCGAGCTCATCGAGCAGGCCCCGCGCAACGCCAACCTGCGGGTCTGGGTGACGGGCCTCTCGCTGGAGGGCGAAGAGGTCTCGAAGGGCATCCTGCTGCCGCTCGGCGAGCCGGCGGCAAGCGCGCGCGAACGCCTCGGCGCGATCGGCCTGAGCATCATGACACTGGGCGAGCAGACCCAGGTCGCCGCGGTCAAGTTCGGCAGCCGGGCCGAGAAGCTCGGCCTCGAGCAGGGCTTCACCTTCACCCACATCGAGATCCCGTCGCGGGACCGGCCGGCGAAGGAATGGATATTCATTCCGGCGCTGGCGCTGCTGGTGCTGGTGTGGTTCCTGCAGCGGGCGCGCGTGCACCGCGCCGTGCGTGCCGGCGCCCCCACCTGAGGGCTGCGCCAGGCGACAAAAAGCCGCCGCCCCCTGCGGGGCGGCGGCTTTTTGTCGATGCCGGCGCGGCGCCTCACCGGCTGGTGGGGCGGCGCTGGCCGTCCACGCCGCCGGCCGACGCGCCCCGGTCAGGCGGCGCCGCGCTCCTGACGCGCGCGGGCGACGAGCTGATCGACCGTCTTCAGCGTGTTCTCGTGGCTGCCCGACAGCGATGCCGAAGTCACGTACTTGCCATTGACGACCATCGTCGGCACGCCCTGGATCTTCATCGCCCGCGCGAGCTGGTCGGCGCGCTGCAGCATGGCATTGACGCCGAAGGACTTGTAGGCGTCCATGAACTTCTTGCTGTCGGCCACCTTGCCCTCGATCCATTCGCGCACGCCCTCCTCGGTGTGCAGCGGGCGCTTCTCGTCCTGCACCGCGGCGAACACCTTCGAATGCACCGCATGGAGTTCGCCCGCGACCTCGGCGGCGTAGAACAGCCGCGCCAGGCCGCCCAGCTGGGCGTTGTTCCAGATCGCCGGCACCTGGCGGAAGCTGACGTCGGCCGGCAGCTTCTTGACCCAGCCCTCGACCAGCGGGTCGAAGTCGCGGCAGTGCGGGCAGCCGTAGTGGAAGAACTCGATGACCTCGATCTTTGCCGGATTGTCGGTCTTCTGCGCCGGGTTCAGGACAAGGAAGGGGTCCTTCGCCCACACCACGGAGGTGGAAGGCAGGGCGACAGCCAGCACGGCGAGCTGCTTCAGGGCGTCACGACGATTCATGCATTGCTCCAGAGGGGAAACGGCGGTCAGACGCGGCAAACGCGTCAGCGTTCCGCGCCGACGGACGGAATCACGGGTTGTTGCGGCTCACCGAGGCGTTGAAGCCGGCCTCGGCCAGCCGCGCACGCATCGGATTCATGTCTTCCGCCTGGGAGAAGGGGCCGATCCGCACCCGATGCACGATGCGGCCATCGGCGAGCTGGGCGCGCTGCGCACTCGCCTCGATGCCGGCGAGCGCGAGCCGCGCCTTGAGGTTGTCCGCTTCGCCCGGGTTCTCGAACGCACCAACCTGCAGGTAGAGACGCTCGACCGGCCTGGCCACCACCTCCTGCACCGGCGCGACCGGCTGCGGGGCCGGCTGCGGCAGAGGCTTCGGCGCCGGCTGGCCGGCCTGCGGCGCGGGCGCCGGCGACGCGGGCACGTTGTCGCCCTGCGGCAGGATCTTGTAGAACTCGAAGTCCTGCTTCACCACCGGCCGGTCGCCCGGCTTGCCGGGCAGCGCCGCCGGCGACTGAGCTTCCGTCGGCAGGCGCGGCGCCACCGGCACGGCCTGGAACGGGTTCGAACGCGTGAAGTACCATGCCGCCCCCGCCGCGATCAGCGCGCCAAAGACGAGGCCAATGAAGATGCCGACCAGGGTGCTGCCGCCACTCCGGGCCGGCGAGCGGGCCGGCTTGCCTCCGGCCTTTCGATTTCGACTCAAAACAAGCCTCCGCCCTTACATCGATTCCGGCGCCGACACGCCGAGCAACATCAGGCCGTTCGTCAGCACCTGCCGCACCGCGGCCGCCAACGCCAGGCGCGCGAGCTTGACCGCTTCGTCTTCCACCAGCATGCGTTCGGCGTTGTACCAGCTGTGGAAATCCGCCGCCAGATCCTTCAGGTAGAAGGCGATCTGATGCGGCGCGTAGTCCGCGGCGGCGTTCTGCACCAACTCGGGGAAGGCCGCCAGGCGCGCGCACAGCGCCAGTTCGCGCTCGTTCTGCAGCAGGCCGAGCTCGGCCGCTGCGAGTTCGACGGCCTCGCCGCCCCACTGGTTCAGCACCGAGCAGACGCGCGCGTGGGCGTACTGCACGTAGTACACCGGGTTCTCGTTGCTCTGGCTCTTGGCGAGATCGAGGTCGAAGTCCAGGTGCTGGTCGGACTTGCGCAGCACGTAGAAGAAGCGGCAGGCGTCGTTGCCGACTTCACGGCGCAGCTCGCGCAGCGTGACGAACTCGCCCGAGCGCGTGGACATCGAGGTCTTCTGCCCGTCGCGGTACAGCACCGCGAACTGCACCAGCGCCACTTCGAGCTTCTCCGGCGGCAGGCCAAGTGCGGCGATCGCACCCTTCACGCGCGGGATGTAGCCGTGGTGGTCGGCGCCCCAGATGTCGATGATGCGGTCGAAGCCGCGCTCGTACTTGTTCAGGTGGTAGGCGATGTCGGAGGCGAAATAGGTGTAGAGGCCGTTCTCGCGCTGCACGACGCGGTCCTTCTCGTCGCCGAAGGCGGTGGAGCGGAACCACTTCGCGCCGTCCTGCAGGTAGATGTGGCCCTGTTGCTCGAGCTGGCTCACCGCGCGCTCGACCAGCCCGGTGTCGAACAGGCTCTGCTCCGAGAACCACTTGTCGAAGCGCACGCCGAATTCCTGCAGGTCGTCGCGGCCGTCGCCGAGCTGCTCGTTGAGGGCGAAGCCATGCACCCAGGCGTAGTCCTCGCCGAGCAGGCGCTTGGCGTTGGCGATCAGCGCATCGAGGTGCTCCTCGCGCTGCTGCCTGGCCTCGTCGTCCTTGCGCTCGGCCGGCGGCAGGCCGGGCGTACCGGCGAGCACCTGCTCGCGGGTGACGTTGGCAAAGCGGTCCTGATGCGCGTCGCGCATGTCGCGCCCCATGTCGATGACGTAGTCGCCCTGATAGGCGTTGGGCGGGAACGGGATCTCGACGGCGAAGAAGGCGAGGTAGCGCAGCCAGGTCGACAGCGCGAGGATGTCCATCTGCCGCCCGGCGTCGTTCACATAGTATTCGCGCGTGACGTCGTAGCCGGCGAAGGCGAGCACGTCGGACAGCGAGGCACCGTAGGCCGCACCGCGGCCGTGGCCGACGTGCAGCGGGCCGGTCGGGTTGGCGGAGACGAACTCGACCTGCACCTTGAGCTGCTTCGGCGCGCCGCGGCCGAAGCCGGCGCCCTTCGCCAGGACGTCCTTCACCACCGCGGTCTTCGCGTCCGACGCCAGGGTGAAGTTGATGAAGCCCGCGCCCGCCACCTCGGCCTTCGCCACCAGCGCCGAGGCCGGCAGCTCGGCCAGCAGCAGCGCGGCAAGGTCGCGCGGGTTGCGCTTCAGCGGCTTGGCGAGCTGCAGCGCGAGGTTGGTGGCGAAGTCGCCGTGGCTCGCCTGCTTCGGGCGCTCCAGCAGGATGGCGGTATCGACTTGACCCGGCGCCACGCTCTTCAGCGCGGCTTGCAGCAGGTCGGTCAGCAGGACTTTGGGATCGGCGCTCATGGCACTCGGCAGAAGATCTAAACGCGCGATTATAGCGGATCGCACCGCAGCACCCGGCCCGGCTTGTGTGCACTCGTTGCCGCGGGCGGGGCGAAAACGGTCGCTGCGGGCGCCTTCCACCGCTCCCCCTTTCCGGCTAAAGTCCGCCCTTTCCCGCCGCCTGAATCCACCGTGCGTCTTTTCCGCCTCGCCAAGATCGCCTCCGTCGGCCTGCGCTTCGGCCTCGACCGTCTGATCCTCGACGCCGACACGAGCGGCCGGCTGGCACGCATCTGGCATGCGGTGTTCTTCTGGCGCACGTTCTCGCAGCCGCGCGCGGTGCGCCTGCGCCGCGCGCTGGAGTCGCTCGGCCCGATCTTCGTCAAGTTCGGCCAGATGCTGTCGACGCGGCGCGACCTGCTGCCGCCCGACCTCGCCGACGAGCTCGCCCTGCTGCAGGACCGCGTACCGCCCTTCCCCACCGCGCAGGCGCTGGCCGTGCTCGAGGGCTTCTACGGCAAGCCGATCGACGAGGTGTTCCGCGACTTCGAGCGCACGCCGGTGGCCTCGGCCTCGGTCGCGCAGGTGCATTTCGCCTGCCTGCCCGACGGCACCGAGGTGGCGGTGAAGGTGCTGCGCCCGGGCATCGAGCGCGTCATCGAGCACGACCTCGCGCTGCTCGAAGTCGCCGCCATGCTGCTCGAGAAGATCTGGCCGGAAGGGCGGCGGCTGAAGCCGCGCGAGGTCGTCGCCGAGTTCAGCAAGTACCTGCACGACGAGCTCGACCTGATGCGCGAGGCGGCCAACTGCTCGCAGCTGCGGCGCAACTTCACCGACTCGGCGCTGCTGATCGTGCCCGAGGTGTACTGGGACTGGTGCGGCAGCAAGGTCATGGTCATGGAGCGCATGCACGGCGTGCCGATCTCGCAGACTCCCGCGCTGCTTGCGCAGGGCGCCGACCTCACGGCGCTGTCGCGCGCCGGGGTCGAGATCTTCTTCACCCAGGTGTTCCGCGACGGCTTCTTCCACGCCGACATGCACCCGGGCAACATCTTCGTGCATCGCGACGGGCGCTACATCGCGCTCGACTTCGGCATCATGGGCACGCTCAACGAGGTGGACAAGAACTACCTCGCGCAGAACTTCCTCGCCTTCTTCAAGCGCGACTACAAGCGCGTGGCGATGGCCCACATCGAGGCCGGCTGGGTGCCGGCGAAGACGCGGGTGGACGAGTTCGAGGCGGCGATCCGCACCGTGTGCGAGCCGATCTTCGACAAGCCGCTGAAGGACATCTCCTTCGGCAAGACCCTGCTGCGCCTGTTCCAGACCGCGCGCCGCTTCGAGATGGAAGTGCAGCCGCAGCTCGTGCTGCTGCAGAAGACACTGCTCAACATCGAGGGCCTGGGCCGCCAGCTCGACCCCGAGCTGGACCTGTGGAAGACGGCCAAGCCCTTCCTCGAACGCTGGATGGACGAGCAGATGGGCTGGCGCGCCCTCGCCCGCGGCGTCAAGGCGGAAGCGCCGGCCTGGGCCGGCATGCTGCCGCAGCTGCCACGCCTGGCGCACCAGGCGCTGACCGACGCGACCCGGCAGCAGGCCGCGCAGCAGCAGCGCCTGGAGCAGCTCGCCGCCGGCCAGCGCCTGCAGGGCCGCATGCTCGCCGTGGTCGGTGCGCTTGCCGCGGCGCTGCTCGGGCTCGAGCTGTACCGCCTGTTCGGCTGAATCCTGCCCGGCTGACCCCTGCCCGGCTGAACGATTCGCGCCCGGCTTTATCCAATTCGCACGACGTCCAGAAATTTCCCGCCCGGCGGCGGGATGGGAGGTGTGCGATGGCGACTGCAAGCATCCGGCCGTCCGGGCCGCGTTCCCTGCTGAAGATCATCGGCGCGGGCTCCGCGCTCGGCGCGCCATATCCGGGCCTCGCGGCGGCGCCGGCGGCCCTGCAGCAAAGCGGGCTGGCCGAACGGCTCGCCGCGATCGGGCTCGCGGTGGAATGGCTGGAAACGCTCGAGCCGCTGGCGCCGCCGCCCGAGGGCGCGGATCTGGCCTCGCGCTTGCGCGCCCACGGCGACTTCGCCCGCCGCCTCGCCGACCACCTCGCCGCGCTGCCCGCCGAAGCCGTGCCGCTGGTGCTCGGCGGCGATCACGGCATCGCCACCGGCACCTGGCGCGGCCTGGCGCGGCGCGCCGGCGGCGCGCCCGGCCTGATCTGGATCGACGCCCACCTCGACAGCCACACCACCACCACCACCCACTCCGGCAACATCCACGGCATGCCGCTGGCGGCGCTGCTCGGCGAGGGCGACGCGGCGCTCGTCGACGTGCCCGGCCCGCAGCTCGATCCGGACCGGGTCTGCATCGTCGGCGCCCGCGCCTGGGAGGCGGAAGAGCGCAGGCTGCTCGAGCGGCGCGGGGTACGGGTGTTCGACATGGACGAGGTGCGCCGTCGCGGCCTGGCGGCGGTGCTGCGTGACGCGCTCGTCATCGCACGTGGCGACGGTGCACGTACCGGCTTCGGCCTCAGCCTCGACCTCGACGCGCTCGATCCGCAGCAACTGCCCGCGGTCACCTGCCTCGAGCCCGCCGGCCTCGACGCCCGCGAGCTGGCCGACGCGCTGCTGGCGCTCAGGGGCTGCGACGACTTCATCGCGCTCGAGATCGTCGAATACCGGCCGGACCTCGATGGCGACGGTCGCAGCGCGCGCTGGATCACCGAGTTCGCCGCTGCGGCGCTCGGCCCCGGCAGCGCCGACCTGCGTGCGCGCGAGCTGCGCTACGGCGCCCCCAACTACGCCCCGCTGCCGGCAGTGTTCAGCCGCGGCGAAGGCGTGTGGCTGTGGGACGTCGAGGGACGGCGCTACCTCGACATGATGAGCGCCTACTCCGCGGTCAGCTTCGGCCACAGCCACCCGCGCCTGGTGCGCGCGCTGACCGAGCAGGCGCAGCGCCTGGCGCTGACTTCGCGCGCGTTCTCGAGCGACCGCCTGCCGGTGTTCCTCGAGCGCCTGTGCACCACCTTCGGCTACGAGCGCGCGCTGCCGGTCAACACCGGCCTGGAGGCGGTGGAGACCGCGCTCAAGGCGGCGCGCAAGTGGGGCCACAAGGTCAAGGGCATTGCCACCGACCGCGCCGAGATCATCGCCTGCGAGGGCAACTTCCACGGCCGCTCGATCGCGATCATCGGCATGTCCTCGCACCGCCAGTACCGCGACGGCTTCGGCCCCTTCCCCCCCGGCCTGCACCGCATCCCCTTCGGCGACGTGGCCGCGCTCGAAGCGGCGATCACGCCGAACACCGCCGCCTTCCTGGTCGAGCCGATCCAGGGCGAGGGCGGCATCATCGTGCCGCCGCCCGGCTACCTGTCGCGCTGCGCCGAGATCTGCCGCCGGCACAACGTGCTGCTGATCGCCGACGAGGTGCAGACCGGGCTTGGACGCACCGGCCGGCTGCTCGCCTGTGACCACGACGGCGTCCATCCGGACGGGCTGATCCTGGGCAAGGCGCTCGGCGGCGGCCTGCTGCCGGCCTCGGCCTTCCTCGCCGACCGCGCGGTCATGGACGTGTTCCGCCCCGGCGACCACGGCTCCACCTTCGGCGGCAATCCGCTCGCCGCGGCAGTGGGCACCGAGGTGCTCGCCCTCCTCGCCGAGACACGCCCCTGGGAACACGCCGAGCGCCTCGGCGAGCGCCTGCGGGCGCAACTGCGCGCGGCGGCCCTGCCGGTCGTGCGCGAAGTGCGCGGGCGCGGCCTGCTCGTGGGCGTGGCGCTCGACCCGGCGCACGCTGAGGCCGGCGAGGTCGCGCTGCGCCTGCTCGCGCGCGGCATCGCCACGCGCGACACCAACGGCAATGTGATCCGCCTGGCGCCGCCGCTGACCATCGACGAGGCCACCCTCGACGACGCTACCACGCTCATCATCGACGTCCTCGCCGCGATTCCACCGCCGGCGTCTCGGCCGGCCGCCCCCGCGGCGGCAGCCAAGGCCTGACGCGCGAGCCTCCTGCCGCGGACGGCCCTCGTGCGCACGCAGGCCAAATCGTGCGCACGAGGGCCGTCCTGTCTTGCTAAACTCGCGCGCTCACATTTCCGCCAAAACAATACGTGCGCGCCTGCGCAATCACGAGGGCCTAATCATGCTGCTCTGGCTTGTCGTCGCCTATCTGGTCGTCTCCATCGGCATCGGCCTCTATGCCGCCACCCGGGTGCATAACACGCGCGACTACATCACCGCCGGCCGCAACCTGCCGATGGTGGTGGTGCTGGCGATGGTGTTCGCCACCTGGTTCGGCGCGGAAACCGTCCTCGGCATCTCCGCCACCTTCCTCGAGGAAGGCTTTCGCGGCCTGATCTCGGACCCGCTCGGCGCCTCGGTGTGCCTGGTGCTGTTCGGCCTGATCTTCGCCCGCCCGCTATACCGCCTGAACCTGCTCACGCTGGGCGACTTCTTCCGCATGCGCTACAACCGCACGACCGAGCTGGTGCTGTCGAGCTGCATCGTGCTGTCCTACCTCGGCTGGGTGGCGGCGCAGATCACCGCGCTCGGCCTGGTGTTCAATGTGCTGTCGGCCGACGTCGTATCGATGAACGAGGGCATGATGATCGGCGCCGGCGTGGTGCTGATCTATACCTTGTTCGGCGGCATGTGGTCGGTCGCAATGACCACCTTCGTCCAGATGATCGTCATCGTGCTCGGCCTGCTCTATGTCACCTTCCTCGCCGGCGACATGGCCGGCGGCTTCGATGCGGTGATTTCCAAGGCCGCGGCCGAGGGCAAGTTCGACTTCCTGCCCACGCTCGACGCCGTCGACATGATCGCCTGGATCGCCGCCTTCGCCACCATGGCGCTGGGCTCGATCCCGCAGCAGGACGTGTTCCAGCGCGTCAATTCGTCGAAGGACGAGACCGTCGCGGTGTGGGGCACGACCCTGGGCGGCGTGAGCTACTTCTTCTTCGCCGCGGTGCCGCTGTTCCTCGCCTACACCGCCAACATCATCGACCCCGGCATGGTCGAGCGCCTGATGGAGGAGGACTCGCAGCTCATCCTGCCGACGCTGATCCTGCAGTACATGCCCTTCACCGCCCAGGTGATCTTCTTCGGCGCCCTGCTGTCGGTGATCATGAGCACCGCCTCGGGCACGCTGCTGGCACCCTCGGTGACCTTCTCCGAGAACGTGCTGCGCGGCTTCCTGCCGGGCATGAGCGACCGCCAGTTCCTGTGGAGCACGCGCGTCACCGTGGTGCTGTTCACGCTGTTCGTCACCTGGTACGCCACCAGCACCGAGTCGACGATCCACGAGATGGTCGAGAACGCCTACCGCGTGACGCTGGCCGGCGCCTTCGTGCCGCTGGCCGCCGGCCTGTTCTGGAAGCGCGCGAACAACCTCGGCGCGGCGCTGGCGATCATCCTCGGCTTGGCGAGCTGGCTGCTGCTGGAGATGTTCGTGCCCGAGGGCGACGTCGAGCCCCAGCTCTACGGCCTCGCCGCGAGCGCGCTGGGCATGCTGGTCGGGGGCCTCGTGGGACCGAAGCCGCACCACCGGCCGCATGCCGGCCACCACCACGCGGCGGCCTCGACCTACCACACCTCGCGCTGAGCAGATCCGGCAACAGCCACAACCTGCGCGGGCTTTGACCCGAGTCAATGCCCTTTCGGCACATGGGTACTAAGGTTGGGGAGTTTTTCTCTCCCCGACCCCGGACCCATGAACGCCCGCCCTCCGATCGAGCTCGTCTGCCCCGCCGGCAGCCTGCCGGCCCTCAAGACCGCCGTCGACCACGGCGCCGACTGCGTCTATCTCGGCTTCAAGGACGCCACCAACGCGCGCAACTTCACCGGGCTGAACTTCGACCC
>JANJTU010000289.1 GCA_024710965.1 Thauera sp.
CCGCTGCCTGTCGATCATGGACGGCCTCACGCTACGCACGCGCGAAGGCGAGGCCTTCCTGACCCTGAACTGCGTACAGACGCAGTCGGCGCGGGTGCACACCCTGCTCGGCGACCTGCCCGCGGTGCGCGCCCAGGCCGAAGTGCTGCGCATCAGCCCGCAGGGCGCACACACCGCCGAGGTGCTGGCGCTGTTCCGCGCCACGCTCGACGGCACCCGCGACGCGGCCGAGGCCCTCGCCGCCAGCCGCGCCTGGATGGTCGAGGCGCCGTGCAACGGCTTCTGGCACGGCCGCCCCGGCGTCGAGCAGTACGTCGCCGCCTGACCTCAGCGGCCGGACCTCAGCCACCCGACCGCAGCCGCCTGCCCGCGCCCGCCACCGCCTTCCGGAGACTTCACGATGCCCTCGCTCCCCGCCCTGCCCCGCCCGCCCATGCTGTCGAACCTGCTGCCCGGCAGCCTGCGCCAGCAGCTCGCCCACCGCCTCGAGACCTTCCGCGTCCCCGACTTCACGCTGCCGCCGACGCTGGCGAAGCTGGTCGCCCGCCTGCCGCAGCAGCCGCCCACGCGCGCGCTGACGCTGGCGCTGAACCTCGCGCTCGGCCGCATCCTGCCGCGCGACACGCTCGAGCCGCTGACCGGCCGCCACCTGCAGATGCGCGTCAGCGACGCCGGCCTGACGCTCGACTTCACCCTCACCGCGCGGGGTTTCGAGCGCTGCACGGCACGCACCAAGCCCGACCTGATCCTGTCCGCCACCACGCGCGACTACCTTGCGCTGGCGCTGCGCGAGGAAGACCCCGACACCCTGTTCTTCAGCCGCCGGCTGCGCATGGAAGGCGACACCGAGCTCGGCCTGCTGGTCAAGAACACCCTCGACGCCGTGGACTGGGACGGCCTGAAGGCAAAAATCCTCGGCCGGCGCGCGCGCTGAGTTAAGCTCCACGGGCTTTCGATTCTGCGGGCCGCAAGCCCGCTCGTTGCCCATGCCTTCCGAATTCGACCTGATCCGGCGCCACTTCGACCGCGCCCCGCGCCACACCGAGCTCGCCGTCGGTGACGACGCCGCCCTGATGCGCGCCCGCCCCGGCATGCAGCTGGCGGTGTCCACCGACATGCTGGTCGCCGGCACGCACTTCCTCGCCGACACCGATGCGGAAGACCTGGGCTGGAAGACGCTCGCGGTGAACGTGTCGGATCTCGCCGCGATGGGCGCCGAGCCGCGCTGGGCGCTGCTCGCCGTCGCCCTGCCGGCAGCCGACGAGGGCTGGATCGCCGCCTTCGCGCGCGGCCTGTTCGCCTGCGCCGAGGCCTTCGGCATCGACCTCGTCGGCGGCGACACCACGCGCGGGCCGCTGACGCTGTCGGTCACGATCATCGGCGAACTGCCTGCGGGCGCGGCGATCACCCGCGCCGGTGGGCGCGCCGGCGACGATCTGTGGGTGTCGGGCCAGCCGGGCCGCGCCGCCCTCGGCCTCGCCGCACTGCGGGGCGAGGCGCGCCTGCACGAGGCCGCGCGTGCCGAATGCGTCGCCGCGCTGCAGCGGCCGCAGCCACGTGTCGCACTCGGGCTGGCGCTGCGCGGCCTCGCCAGCGCCATGCTCGACGTCTCCGACGGCCTGCTCGGCGACCTCGGCCACATCCTCGAGCGCTCCGGCGTCGGCGCCGTCATCGACGTCGCCGCGCTGCCGCTGCCCGCACTCCTGGCAACCGGCGCCGACCCTGCCCTGGCGCGCCGCTGCCTGCTCGCCGGCGGCGACGACTACGAACTGCTCTTCGCCGCGCCCACCGGTGCGCGCGACACGCTCGCTGCCCTGTCGGCACGGCTCACGCTGCCGCTGCACCGCATCGGCACGCTCGTCGCCGACACCGGCGCGCTGCAGCTGCGCGAGACGAACGGCACCCTGACACCGGCCGCCTGCAGCGGCTACGATCACTTTGCCTGAAGCACCCGCGCCCCTGCGCGTCCTTGGGCACGCTGTCAGCCGCCACCGACACGCCCACGCCGACCACGCCCTGATGGCCATCTGACGCCAATCAACTGACGCCCATCAACTGACGCCACCCATGGATCCGACCCCCCGCCTGCTGCTCAGCCACCCGGCCCACTTCATCTCGCTCGGCTTCGGCGCCGGCCTGTCGCCCTGGGCGCCCGGCACCGCCGGCACCCTCCTCGCCTGGGCGCTGTATCCGCTGATCCGCACGCCACTGTCGGAGTTCGTCTTCCTCGCCCTGCTGACGAGCCTGTTCGTCGCCGGCGTGATCGCCGCCGAGCGCACCGGGCGCGCGCTCGGCGTGCCCGATCACGGCGGCATCGTCTGGGACGAGATGGTGGCGACCTGGCTGGTGCTGCTGTTCACGCCGAAGACCCTGCTCTGGCAGGCGACCGCCGTCGGCCTGTTCCGCTTCTTCGACATCGTCAAGCCGCCGCCGGTGCGCTGGGCCGACCGCTCGTTCAAGGGCGGCTTCGGGGTGATGTTCGACGACCTCGTCGCCGCCGGCTACACGCTGCTCGCGCTCGCGATCCTCGTCGCCCTCGCCGGTCGCTGAGCGCACGCTGATGGACAGCGAACTCGACCCGCTCGCCCGCCGCCTCGGCGAATGCCTCGCCGCCCGCGGCTGGATGCTCGCCACCGCCGAATCCTGCACCGGTGGCTGGATCGCCGCCGCGGTCACCGCGATCGGCGGCAGCTCGGCCTGGTTCGACCGCGGCTTCGTCACCTACTCGAACGACGCCAAGGTCGACATGCTCGGCGTCTCGCCGCATACGCTCGCCACCCACGGCGCCGTGAGCGAGGAGACGGTGCGCGAGATGGCCGCGGGAGCGCTCGCGCGCAGCCGCGCCCAGCTGGCGGTGGCGGTATCCGGCATCGCCGGGCCGAGCGGCGGCACCGCCGCCAAGTCGGTAGGCATGGTCTGCCTTGCCTAGGCGCTGAAGGGTGGGCCGACACGGGTGCACACCTGCCGCTTCGACGGCGATCGCGAGGCGGTGCGGCGGCAGACCGTGGCCCGTGCGCTGCAGGAGCTGATCGCACTGGCGGCCTGAACCCACGGCTGGCATCCGGAGGTTTGCTGTAAGTTTATCCAGGTCTTAAACTGCGAACGCCAGGCATTGCCGCCACCACGCGCAACAGCATCCCAGCAATCTCTGTGCCATAATCCGCAACTTACACAGGAAGGACTTCCATGGACGACAACAAGGCCAAGGCGCTTGCCGCCGCGCTCTCGCAGATCGAGAAGCAGTTCGGCAAGGGTTCGATCATGCGCATGGGCGACGGCAACGTCGAACGCGACATCCAGACCGTCTCCACCGGCTCCCTCGGCCTCGACATCGCGCTGGGCCTCGGCGGCCTGCCGCGTGGCCGCGTCGTCGAGATCTACGGCCCGGAGTCCTCCGGCAAGACCACGCTGACGCTGCAGGTCATCGCCGAAATGCAGAAACTCGGCGGCACCGCCGCCTTCATCGACGCCGAACACGCGCTCGACGTCGGCTACGCCGAGAAGCTCGGCGTGAACATCGAAGACCTGCTGATCTCCCAGCCCGACACCGGCGAACAGGCGCTCGAGATCGCCGACATGCTGGTGCGCTCGGGCGGGGTCGACATCGTCGTCATCGACTCGGTCGCCGCGCTCACCCCGAAGGCGGAAATCGAGGGCGAGATGGGCGACCAGTTGCCCGGCCTGCAGGCGCGCCTGATGTCGCAGGCGCTGCGCAAGCTCACCGCCAACATCAAGCGCACGAACACGCTGGTGATCTTCATCAACCAGATCCGAATGAAGATCGGCGTCATGTTCGGCAGCCCCGAGACCACCACCGGTGGCAACGCGCTCAAGTTCTACGCCTCGGTGCGGATGGACATCCGCCGCACCGGCACGATCAAGAAGGGCGACGAGGTCGTCGGCTCCGAGACCCGCGTCAAGGTGGTCAAGAACAAGGTCTCGCCGCCGTTCAAGGAGGCGCACTTCGACATCCTCTACGGCGAGGGCATTTCGCGCGAGGGGGAGATCATCGACCTCGGCGTCGAGCACAAGATCGTCGACAAGTCCGGCGCCTGGTACGCCTACAACGGCGACAAGATCGGCCAGGGCAAGGACAACTCGCGCGAGTTCCTGCGCAACAACCCGGCGCTGGCGCGCGAGATCGAGAACAAGGTCCGCGCCGCCGTCGGCCTGCCCGCACTGGCCCCGGCCGGCGCACAGGCCGCGGCCGCCGAAGCCTGAGCGGGCCGCATCGCGGACACGGGGCGTACATGGGCGAACCGGATCTGCGCGAACGCGCCCTGCGTCACCTGGCGCGGCGCGACCATTCACGCGCCGAACTGGCGCGCAAGCTCGCCGCCCATGGCAGCGCGGCGGAGATCGAGGCCGTGCTGGCGCGCATGAGCGAGCTCGGCCTGCTGTCCGACTGCCGTTTTGCCGAAGCCTTCGTGCGCGGCCGGGCGACGCGCTTCGGCGCCGCCCGCCTGCGCAGCGAGCTGTCGCGGCGCGGCGTCGACCGCGCCCTGATCGAGGACGCGATCGCCGGCGAATGCGCGACACCGGAGCTCGAACGCGCCCGCGCCGTGTGGCGCGCGAAGTTCGGGACGCCGCCCGCCGATGCGCGCGAGTGGGCGCGCCAGGCGCGCTTCCTGCAAACCCGCGGCTTCGCCCCCGACGTGATCCGCAAGCTGCTGAAAGAATCCGACGATGAGTCTGCTTAAGGTCGCCGGCCTGCAAAAGCGCTACAAGGCGCGCACCGTCGTGCACGACGTCGGCTTCGAGGTCGGCTCGGGCGAGGTCGTGGGCCTGCTCGGCCCCAACGGCGCAGGCAAGACCACCTGCTTCTACATGATCGTCGGCCTCGGGCGCGCCGACGGCGGCCAGATCGGCCTCGATGGCAAGGATCTGACCCACCTGCCGATCCACGCCCGCGCCCGCCTCGGCCTGTCCTACCTGCCGCAGGAAATGAGCGTGTTCCGCAAGCTCAGCGTGGCCGAGAACGTGCGCGCCGTGCTCGAGCTGCAGGCGCTCGAGCCGCGCCGCATCGACGAACGCCTCGACGAGCTGCTCGAGGAGCTGGGCATCGCCCACCTGCGCGACAGCACCGCGATCTCGCTGTCGGGCGGCGAACGCCGGCGCTGCGAGATCGCCCGCGCGCTCGCCACCGACCCGCGCCTGATCCTGCTCGACGAGCCCTTCGCCGGCGTCGACCCGATCGCGGTGCTCGACATCCAGAAGATCATCCGCTTCCTCAAGGAGCGCGGCATCGGCGTGCTGATCACCGACCACAACGTACGCGAGACGCTCGGCATCTGCGACCGCGCCTACATCATCAGCGAAGGGCGGGTGCTCGCCAGCGGCCGGCCCACCGAGATCATCGACAACGAGAAGGTTCGCCAGGTCTATCTGGGCGAGCACTTCCGCCTGTAGCACCGGACCGCCGATGAAACCCAGCCTCCAGCTCAAGCTCTCGCAACACCTCACGCTGACGCCGCAGCTGCAGCAGTCGATCAAGCTGCTGCAGCTCTCCACCCTCGAGCTCAACCAGGAGATCGAGCGCTTCCTGCTCGAGAACCCGATGCTCGAGCGCAGCGACGGCGACGGTGTCGAGTTCGTACCACCGCTTCCACCGGGCAGCCCCCCCGAACACGAGGCCAGACAGCAACAGGCGAACACCCCCGAGGCGCCAGCCAGCGCTGCGGACAGCGACGCCGGCGACCATGCCGACCATGGCAGCGCCGACGAAGGCATGGACTGGTCCAATGTCGGCAGCGGCGCATCGAGCCGCAGCGAGGACGACGACGACGTCGATTACCAGGAACTGCAGGCGGCCGGCGTCTCCCTGCGTGAACACCTCGACCAGCAGGTGTCGCTGTCGCCGCTGTCAGACCGCGACCGCGCCCTCGTGCGCTTCATCATCGAAGCCTTGGATGACGACGGCTACCTTCACCAGCCGCTCGATGAGCTCCTCGAACTGCTTCCGGACGATGCCGACGTCGATGTCGATGACCTGAGCATCGCGCTGCGCCACGTACAGAACCTCGAGCCCGCAGGCATCG
>JANJTU010000345.1 GCA_024710965.1 Thauera sp.
CCTCGGGCAGCTTCGCCGGGTTCTCGATGCGGATGACCTCGCCGCTGTTGAGCACGACCTCATAGACCACCGTCGGCGCGGTGGTGATCAGGTCCATGTCGAACTCGCGCTCGAGCCGCTCCTGCACGATGTCCATGTGCAGCAGGCCGAGGAAGCCGCAGCGGAAGCCGAAGCCCAGCGCCTGCGACACTTCCGGTTCGAACTGCAGCGAGGCGTCGTTCAGGCGCAGCTTCTCGAGCGAGTCGCGCAGCTGGTCGTACTCGGAGGACTCCACCGGGTAGAGGCCGGCGAAGACCTGCGGCTTGATCTCCTTGAAGCCGGGCAGCGGCTCGGCGGCGGGTTTGTTCGCCAGGGTCACGGTGTCGCCGACCTTGGCCGCCTCGAGCTCCTTGATGCCGGCGATGATGAAGCCGACCTCGCCTGCGGCGAGCTGGTCGCGCCCGACCGAGCGCGGCGTGAACACGCCGACCTGGTCGCACGGATACTGCGCGCCGGTCGACATCAGCAGGATGCGGTCCTTCGGCTTCAGCACGCCATCGACCACGCGCACCAGCATCACCACGCCGACGTAGTTGTCGAACCACGAGTCGATGATCAGCGCCTTCAGCGGCCCGTCCGGCAGGCCCTGCGGCGGCGGGATGCGGGCGACGATGGCCTCGAGCACGTCCTCGACGCCGAGGCCGGTCTTGGCCGAGCACAGGATCGCCTCGGAGGCGTCGACACCGATGACGTCCTCGATCTCGCTGCGCGCGTTGTCCGGGTCGGCCGCCGGCAGGTCGATCTTGTTCAGCACCGGCACCACCTCGACGTCGAGGTCGAGCGCGGTGTAGCAGTTCGCCACCGTCTGCGCCTCGACCCCCTGCGAGGCATCGACCACCAGCAGCGCACCCTCGCAGGCGGCGAGCGAGCGGCTGACCTCGTAGGAGAAGTCGACGTGGCCCGGGGTGTCGATCAGGTTCAGGTTGTAGACCTGCCCGTCCTTGGCCTTGTACTGCAGCGCCGCGGTCTGCGCCTTGATGGTGATGCCGCGCTCGCGCTCGATGTCCATCGAGTCGAGTACCTGGGCCTCCATCTCGCGGTCCGACAGGCCGCCGCAGAAGTGGATGAGTCGATCGGCCAGGGTCGATTTGCCGTGGTCGATGTGGGCGATGATGGAGAAGTTGCGGATATGGTTCATGCGAAACGAAAAGGGTGCCTTGCAGCACCCGTTTCGGAATAAGTTGGATGTGTCGGGGTTGGCCTCGTCAAGCCCGCGATTCTAGCGGAAAACCGGCGCAATAAGCGCGCACCGCGGGGATGTCGAGATGGTAGTGGCAGAGTTCGCGCTCGCCGTGCAGCAGCACCGGCACCAGTTCGTCCCAGCGCGCCTCGAGTTCGGGATGCTGGTCGATATCGACCACCGTGACGTGCCAGCCGAACTCGGCCGCGAGCGGCGCGAGCGCATCGACGAGGTCGTGGCACAGGTGGCACCACGCGCGGCTCAGGACGGTGAATTCGCGCTCCAGCGCCGTGTTCATTTGCCCGCCCGCACGCTGACGTAGGACGCGGTCTCGCCGCGTCGGACGAGCAGCGTCACCTGTTGCCCCGGCTTGAGCTCCGCCACGATGCGGTTGAACTCGTCCACCGACTTCAGGCCCAGCTGGCGTCCGCCGAGCACGATGGCGAGCACGACATCCCCTGGCTGGATCTCGGCCCGCGCGGCGGCACCCTGCACGCGCTCGACCACCAGCCCCTGGTCCACGCCCGACTCGCGGCGCTGCGCCGGCGTCGGCACGGCGAGGACGAGGCCGAGCCGGTTGGGCGCAGCCAGCGATTTCGGTGCCTTGCCCTTCGCCCGCGCGGCGGCCGGGTCCTGCCATTCGCCGACGATCACGGTCAGCTGCTGCGGCGCGCCGCCCCGATACACCTCCATTGCCACCTCCGCCCCGGGCTGCGCCGCAGCGACGATGCGCGGCAGGTCGCTCGAGCTCTCGACCGCCTTGCCGCCAAAGCGCACGATGACGTCGCCTTGCTGCAGGCCGGCCTTCGCCGCGGGGCTGCCGGGCTCGACCGAGCTCACTAGTGCCCCCGCCGGCCGCGGCAGGCCGAAGCTGTCGGCGAGGTCGCGCGTGACTTCCTGGATCGCGACCCCGATCCGGCCGCGCTGCACCCGCCCCTTGCTGCGCAGCTGCTGCTGGACATCCATCGCGACGTCGATTGGAATCGCGAACGACAGCCCCATGAAACCGCCCGTGCGGCTGTAGATCTGCGAATTGATGCCGACCACCTCGCCCTTGAGGTTGAACAGCGGCCCGCCGGAATTGCCCGGATTGATGGCGACGTCGGTCTGGATGAAGGGAACGAAGTTCTCGTCCGGCAGGCTGCGACCCTTGGCGCTGACGATGCCGGCGGTCACCGACTGGTCGAAGCCGAACGGCGAGCCAATCGCCACCACCCATTCGCCCACCTTGAGCGCGGCCGGATCGCCGAGCACGACGCGTGGCAGCGCGCTCGCCTCGATCTTGATCAGCGCGACATCGCTGCGTACATCGGCGCCGATCACGGTCGCGGAGAACTCGCGCTTGTCGGCCAGGCGGACGACGATCTCCTCGGCTTCCTCAACCACATGGGCATTGGTCAGAATGTAGCCGTCGTCGCTGATGATGAAGCCCGAACCGAGCGACTGGTTGTCCGGGTCGGCACCGGGGAAGTCCGGGTGCTTGGGGATGAACTTGCGGAAGAAGTCGAACATCGGGTCCGACTCGTCGATCCCGGGGAACGGCACCTGGGGTTTGTCCGCACGCGCCTGAGTGGTGCTGATATTGACCACCGCCGCGCCCTGGCGCTCCACCAGCACCGAGAAGTCGGGCAGGGTCACCGTCGCCGCGGGCGCGGAAAAGGCCAGCATCGACACCGTCAGCGCCAGGAAGAAGCGCCGCATGATGGAACAGTGCATCAGGATTCCTGCAGCGAATGCAAACACGCCGCTTCGGGCGCCAGCTCCACCCGCAGGCGTGCCCGCCAGTGGCGACTGCGCGCGAGCAGACGATTGATCAGGACGGCCAGCCCGAGCCCGGCGACGGCACCGACAGCGGCCGCGAGGTCCGTGCCGCTGGTGCTGAAGGAGCCGACCGCCGCGCCACCGAGCAGCAACACCACGCCAAGGCCGTAACTCGCCAGCGCCGCCTGCAACGGCGCGCCATCGGGAATGGTGATGACGACGCGATCGCCGGCATCGATGCCGGCCACGAGCGGCAGCGCAAACTCGCCACGCGGCAGGCCGAACGCCTGGGTGATCTGCACCGACCGACAGCCGCCCGGCTCGTCGCAGCGGCCGCAGCCGCCGCCGGCGTCCGTCACCTTCAGCCACGCACGCCCCTGCCCCACGCGCAGCACCGTTGCAAACGCCTGCATTACTGCGCTGCCGGTTGAATGCCGTCGCCGATGCGACGCACCGCACGCTCGGGCACTTCACCCAGCACGGTGATCAGATGGCCGTCGACGGTGCGTTTGTAGATGTTGATCGCGCCGCTCGCCACCGGGCCGAGCCCGATCGCCGAACCGTCGCCGACCGGCTCGATGAACACCGAGATCGCCGCCAGACCGTCGCTGAACACCATGTGCAGCGCCTGCCCGCGGTCGCGCCCGAGCGGGCGGCGCATCACCGAAATCAGCGCATACCCCGGCAGGGGCTCGAGCAGTTGCCACCCACTCTCGGACTTCGGCATTGCGCTGCCACGCGCATTGACCACGCGCCAGCCGTCGCCGGTATCGAAACGGGATTTCAACAGCTCGCCATCGACCTCGCCGCCGATGCGGACGTCGCTGAAGGTGAACTGCTCGATGACGCCACCGCGCTCATCGACCATCCGCGACTTGAGCAGCAGGCCCGACTGCACCTCGGCCCACAAGGTGTAGCCGTAGCGCAGGTCGTCACGCGGCTCCAGCACCAAGGCCTGGGCCTCGAGCCCGGCGACACGCCCGGCCTCGCCCTTGCGGATCCGATAGCTCTCGGCCAGACCGACGAGCGAGGCCGGCAACCGGGCGGGGAAGGCACGCCGCCCCCCGGCCTCGTCGATGATGACCGTCTTCTGCTCGGGAAGCACGCAGCGCACCTCGCTGCCGTTGCGGACGACCTCGCGCGGGCTGCCGTCCAGCACTTCAAGGCGTTCATACTCGCCGCCCGCATCGACACGATGGGCGATGCGGGAGGTTTCGACGTGACCGCCGGACTGATAGATGAAGGTGCCGACGTAGTTCAGGCGCTGCCCGGCGGAGGCGATGCGCCCCAACCACGACAGCGGATCGGACGGTGTCTCGGCGAACGCCGGCGCAGGTACAAGCAGCGAACACAACCCGATGACCGCTAGGAAAAACCTCATCGACCCGCACCCTCGCGCTGATCGGATACGGTACGTACATACTGCACGGCAGCCGGCATCGGCCCGCCGGCGCTGACGCCCTGGTGCGCGAATACGTATTCGCGATAGGGGTCATCGCCGACGACCTGCAGCGCACCGCGATCGACCTGCACGAGCGCGGGGCTGGCCACGACGGAGGCGGTGGCGACGCGTTGCATCGCCACTTTCGGCGCCACGGTCGCATCCTGCGAATAGAGCGTGGCCGCGACCAGGCCCACCGCGGCGACCCCCATCACCGACGCCGCGATCGGCATCACGGACTGCCAGGCCCGCTGTTGCAGGGCGCCGTCCGCCGTGGGGGCCGGCGCGAGCAGCGTCGGTTCGGCATCGAGTTCGGCCATCACGCGGCCGACAAAGCCGGACGAGGCCGGGCGTTCACCACGTATCAGATCGCCGATCAGGCAGTAGGCATCCCAGTCTTTCCTGAGCTTGGGATCGCGGCGCAATCCATCCAGGACGGGGTGCATCGCGTGTTCGTCAAGGTCACCATCGAGCAGTGCCGACAATCTATCCTTCATGCCTACCACCTACCAACGTTTGTCCGGGGCCGTATCGAGCAACGGCCGCAGGCGTTCTGCAATCGCTTCGCGCGCACGGAAGATCCGCGAGCGCACCGTCCCTATCGGGCATTCCATGATGTTGGCGATCTCCTCGTAGCTCAGCCCCTCCAGTTCGCGCAACATGATGGCGGTTCTCAACTCTTCGGGCAGGGCGGCCATCGCCGCATCGACCGTTTCGCCGATCTGGCGCGTCATCATCAGCCGCTCGGGCGTGTTGATGTCGCGCAACTGATCGCCGTCCTCGAAAGTCTCCGCCTCTTCCGAATCGAAACTGGTCGAAGTCGGCGCCCTGCGTCCCTGGGAAACGAGATAGTTCTTCGCCGTGTTGATACCGATCCGGTACAACCAGGTGTAGAACGCACTGTCTCCGCGGAATGAACCCAGCGCACGGTAGGCCTTGATGAAGGTCTCCTGCGCCACGTCCTCGACTTCGGCAGGATCGCGGATCAGCCGGGATAGCAGCCGGTTCAGCTTGCGCTGGTACTTGGATACCAACAAGCCGAAGGCCTGTTTGTCGCCACGCTGGACGCGTTCGACAAGCTGCTGATCGATTTCACGATCGCTCATGGGGTGGTCGTTCTTTCCGGATATTCGAATGACAAAACCACCGGATTATAAGCGACCGATTGCACTCTCACCAAAAGTCGAAGCTACAGGCAAAGACACAGGCACCAGCAATTAGTTCATGGGCGGAGGGGGCTCAGGCGCCCGCGCCGGTGGCGACGAGCGGCCACCGGCGCGGCGATGCGCGGGCGCACCGCACCAACGGCACGTGCTATATTTTCGGCCCTTTCACGAGCCTGGGCGACATCTTGCTGAAACAGTACGACGTACTCATTCTTGGCAGCGGCACGGCAGGCCAGTCGATCGCCCTCAGACTCGCCGATACCCTGCGCGTCGCCCTCGTCACCAAGCGCGAACTCGCGGACAGCGCCAGCAACTGGGCCCAGGGCGGCATCGCCGCCGTGCTCGACACCGCCGACAGCATCGAAGCGCATATCCAGGACACCTACACTGCCGGCGCAGGCCTGTGCGACCCGGTGGCGACACGCTTCGTGGTCGAGAACGGCAAGCGCGCGATCGAATGGCTGATCGAGCGCGGCGTGCCGTTCACGCGCGAGGACCACTCCGAACTCGGCTACCACCTCACGCGCGAAGGCGGCCATTCCCATCGCCGCATCATCCACGCCGCCGACGCCACCGGCGCCGCGGTGCAGGCGACGCTGGGCGCCCAGGTGCGCGCCCATCCGAATATCGACATCTATGAGCACCACATCGCCATCGATCTCGTCCTCGGCGACAAGGTGGGCCAGCCGGGTGCGGGCTGCCTCGGCGCCTACGTGCTCGACATCGAGACCGACAAGGTCGTCACCTTCGGCGCCCGCCACACCGTGCTCGCCACCGGCGGCACCGGCAAGGTGTATCTGTACACGACCAACCCCGACGTCGCCACCGGCGATGGGGTCGCCATGGCCTGGCGCGCGGGCTGCCGGGTCGGCAACATGGAGTTCATCCAGTTCCACCCCACCTGCCTGTACCACCCGCAGGCGAAGTCCTTCCTGATCTCGGAGGCGGTGCGCGGCGAAGGCGGCCTGCTCAAACTGCCCGACGGCACCCGCTTCATGCCCGAGCACGACCCGCGCGAGGAACTCGCGCCACGCGACGTCGTGGCGCGCGCGATCGACTTCGAGATGAAGAAGCGCGGCATCGACTGCGTCTACCTCGACATCAGCCACAAGCCCGCGGCCTGGCTGCGCGAGCACTTCCCCAACATTCACGCGCGCTGCCTGGAACTGGGGATCGACATCACGCGTGAGCCGATCCCGGTCGTACCCGCCGCGCACTACTCCTGCGGCGGCATCGTCACCGACCTCGCCGCACGCACCGATGTTCCCGGCCTCTACGCGGTCGGCGAATCCGCCTTCACCGGCCTGCATGGCGCCAACCGCCTGGCGAGCAACTCGCTGCTCGAATGCCTCGTGTACGGCGAGGCGGCGGCGCAGGACATCCTGGCCAAGCCCCGCCTGGCGCTGCCGGCCCTTCCCGACTGGGACGAGAGCCGCGTCACCGACGCCGACGAGGAGGTGGTGATCTCGCACAACTGGGCGGAGCTGCGGCGCGCGATGTGGGACTACGTCGGCATCGTGCGCACGACCAAGCGCCTGAAGCGTGCCCAGCACCGCATCCGCCTGCTGGCACGGGAGATCCACGAGTTCTACTCGAACTTCCGCGTCACCAACGACCTGATCGAACTGCGCAACCTCGTCGTCACCGCCGACCTGATCGTCAGTTGCGCCTTGCGTCGCAAGGAAAGCCGCGGCCTGCACCACTCCCGCGACTACCCCGACACCCTGCCCCGACGCCGCGAAACCATCCTGCGCCCACCGCGCAAGATCGTCGGGCACTGATCAGTCGCCAGCTTTTCGCCGGGCCTTGTGCCGCAACCAGATCCTGAACGCCCGCCACCGGCCGGGCGGCAGGTTCGCGGAGATGAGCATGAGCCGCCTCGACACGCGCCCCGGCGGCACCACGTCACGGTAAAGCGGGAGCCAGGCCGCCCAGCCGAAATCGACGGCGCCATCGGCGACACGGAACACCTCGACGCGGCCGCGATGCTCCACCGCGAGCGCCCCGTCCTCCCGCAGCACCAGGACCATCCCACGCTTGGCAAACTCGCCGCGGAAGCCCTCCGCCAATGACCACGCGATCAGCAGCGAGCCCGCCGCGCCCCCCGCCGCCAACCAGCCCCCCGCCACGCCGGCGCTCGCCGGCGGCGGAAACGCTCCGGCATGAAAAAGCGCCAGCCCGGCCGCCACATGCGCGACCAGCACTGGCGCCAGCACGCCCCCTGCGGGGCGCAGCGCTAGGGTCAGCGGGAAATGCATGGCCGCACCATGCACGCCCCCCTTACACGCGACGGAAAACCAGCGTGCCGTTGGTACCGCCGAAGCCGAAGTTGTTCTTCAGCGCAACATCGATCTTCATCGGCCGGGCAACGTTGGCGCAATAGTCGAGATCGCACTCCGGGTCCTGCTCGAAGATGTTGATCGTCGGCGGGGAAACCTGGTTATGGATCGCGAGCACGGTGAACACCGACTCGAGGCCGCCGGCGCCGCCGAGCAGGTGCCCCGTCATCGACTTGGTCGAGTTGACGATGAGCTTCTTCGCCGCATCCACGCCAAAGGCGAGCTTGATCGCGTCGGTCTCGTTCTTGTCGCCGAGCGGGGTCGAGGTGCCGTGGGCGTTGAGGTACTGGACCTCGTCCACGTTCACGCCAGCATCCTTCATGGCATTGGCCATGCTGCGGCGCGGACCGTCGGTGTCCGGTGCGGTCATGTGGTAGGCGTCGCCGCTCATGCCGAAGCCGGCGACTTCCGCGTAGATGCGCGCGCCGCGCTTCACTGCGTGCTCATACTCCTCGAGCACCACCACGCCCGCGCCCTCGCCGAGGACGAAACCGTCGCGCCCGGTGTCCCACGGCCGGCTCGCGGTCGCGGGGTCGTCGTTGCGGGTCGACAGGGCCTTGGCGGAGGCGAAGCCGCCGATCGCGAGCGAGGTCACCGTGGATTCGGCGCCGCCGCACACCATGACATCAGCGTCGCCGTAGCCGATCATGCGCGCACTCATGCCGATCGCGTGAAGACCGGTGGTGCACGCGGTCACCACGGCGAGGTTGGGGCCCTTCATGCCGAACATGATCGACAGGTTGCCGGAGATCATGTTGATGATCG
This sequence comes from Thauera sp., assembly GCA_024710965.1. Taxonomy (GTDB): domain Bacteria; phylum Pseudomonadota; class Gammaproteobacteria; order Burkholderiales; family Rhodocyclaceae; genus Thauera. Next base: position 8,692 of record JANJTU010000345.1, read on the forward strand.
TGCCGGGAATGAAGAAGGGCGAGATCTTGCGCGGACCACCGCCAAGATAGTCGTTGTGCGTGTCCTCGATCATCGGCAGGCCGCCGATGCCGGAACCGATATTGACCCCGATGCGGTCGGCGTTGGCCTCGTTGACTTCGATGCCCGAGTCGCGGATCGCCTGGATCCCGGCGGCCATGCCGTAATGGATGAAGACATCCATCCGGCGCGCCTCCTTCGCCGACAGGTAGGTGGAGACGTCGAAGCCCTTGACCTCGCCGGCGATACGGGAAGCAAAGGCACTCGCGTCGAAACGGGTGATCGGACCGATGCCGCTCTTGCCGGCAAGCAGGTTCTCCCAGGCTTCGGGAACAGTATTGCCGACCGGCGAGACGAGGCCCAGACCGGTGACGACGACTCTACGACGCGACACGGGCAACTCCGTAGGGAATCAATGCGGAAATTCGGGATCTTCCCGGACTCCGCAGCAGCAGAATCCGGAAAGAGGGTAGCAAGGAAGCGGACTGCGCTTACTTCTTGAGGTGGGCGTTGACGTAGTCGATCGCCTGCTGGACGGTGGTGATCTTCTCGGCCTCTTCGTCCGGAATCTCGCACTCGAATTCTTCTTCGAGCGCCATGACGAGTTCCACGGTGTCCAGCGAATCCGCGCCCAGATCATCCACGAACGAAGATTCGATCTTGATCTCCGATTCGTTCACGCCAAGTTGCTCAGCGACGATCTTCTTGACGCGCTGTTCGATGTTCTCCATGAACCAACTCCTTCCCTGAGGGTAACGGGTGTATTGAAAAAAGCCGGCGTATTCTACCAAAAAGGTCAGGAACCGCTATCCTGGCCGGCGATCAGGACATGTACATGCCGCCATTGACATGCAGGGTGGTTCCCGTCACGTAGGCGGCGGCCGGCGAGGCGAGGAAGGCCACCGCGCCGGCGATTTCTTCGGGGCGGCCGAGACGGCCGAGGGCGATGTTGCCGAGCAACGCATCGCGCGCGGCTTCCGGCAGCGCGCGCGTCATGTCGGTGTCGATGAAGCCGGGGGCGACGCAGTTGACGGTGATGTTGCGGCTGCCCAGCTCACGCGCCAGCGCCCGGCTCATGCCGGCGACGCCGGCCTTGGCGGCGGCGTAATTGGCCTGCCCCGGGTTGCCGGCGCTGGCCACCACCGAGGTGATGTTGATGATGCGGCCGCTGCGCGCCTTCATCATGCCGCGCATGACGAGCTTGCTCATGCGGAAGACCGCGCGCAGGTTGGTGTCGAGCACCGCATCCCACTCCTCGTCCTTCATCCGCATCGCCAGGTTGTCGCGCGTGATGCCGGCGTTGTTGACCAGGATCCCGATCGGGCCGAAGCGCTTCTCGACCTCGGCGACGAGCGCCTCGCAGGCGGCCGCGTCGGTGACGTTCAATGCCAGTCCGGCACCATTCAAGCCTGCGGCGCCGATCGCCGCCTCGATGTCGGCCGCGCCGGCCGCCGACGTGGCGGTGCCGACCACCGTTGCGCCGAGGCGCGCCAACTCCAGCGCCACAGCCCGACCGATGCCGCGCGACGCACCGGTGACGAGCGCCACCTGCCCTTCCAGCGAAAAACTCATGCCTGCTCCCTCACTGCCGCAATCGACTGTTCCAGACTGGCGGCGTCATGCGCGGCGCCGCCCTCCACTTCCCTGGCGATGCGCTTGGTCATGCCGGCGAGCACCTTGCCCGGGCCGCATTCGATGACGTGGCTCATGCCGCGCCGGGCCATCTCCTGCACGAGCTCGATCCAGCGCACCGGCGAGAACGCCTGGCGCACGAGCGCGTCGCGAATCTTCTCCGCGTCATCATAGACGGCGACATCGACGTTGTTCAGGACGTCGACCTGGGGCTTCGCAATCGCCACCCCCGCCAGGCGCTCGGCCAGGCGCTCGGCCGCGGGCCGCATCAGCGCGCAATGGAAGGGCGCGGACACCGGCAGCAGCACGGCACGCTTGGCCCCTTTCGACTTGGCGGCCTCCACCGCGCGCTCCACCGCCGCGCGCGCACCGGCAATGACGATCTGGCCCGGCGCGTTCAGATTGGCCGCCTCGACGACCTCGCCCTGCGCCGCCTCGGCACAGGCCTCGCGCACCGCGTCGACCTCGAGCCCGAGCAGCGCCGCCATCGCCCCCTCGCCGGCCGGCACCGCCTCCTGCATCGCCTGGGCGCGGAAGCGCACCAGCGGCACCGCGTCGGCAAAGGCCATCGCGCCGGCGGCCACGAGCGCGGAATACTCGCCCAGACTGTGCCCGGCCACCAGCGCAGGCTTCGGTCCGCCGGCGGCGAGCCAGGCGCGATAGGTCGCCACCCCCGCCGTCAGCATCAGCGGCTGGGTGTTGACCGTGAGCGCCAGGCGCTCGGCCGGACCGTCATTGACCATCGCCCACAGGTCCTCGCCCAGCGCAGCCGACGCCTCGGCGAAGGTGTCGCGAATCACGGCCGATTCGCCGTAGGCGGCCATCATGCCGACGGCCTGGGAACCCTGCCCGGGAAAAACGAGCGCAAACGCCATGCCTGCTCTCCGCTTGTCAGAAATTGGAAAAATGGATCAGAAGTCGATCAGGGCCGCGCCCCAGGTGAAGCCGCCGCCAACGCCCTCGACGATGACGCGCTGGCCGGCACGGACGTGCCCGGTCCGCACCGCCTCGTCGAGTGCGAGCGGGATCGAGGCCGCCGAGGTGTTGCCGTGGTGATCCAGCGTGGTGATGACCCTGTCCATCGACAGCCCGAGCCGCTTCGCGGTGGCCTGGATGATGCGGATGTTGGCCTGGTGCGGAATGAGCCAATCGACGCTGTCGGCACCGACGCCGGCCCGCTCCAGCACCTCGTGGGCGACGTCGCCCAGCACCTTCACCGCAAACTTGAACACCGCCTGCCCGTCCATGCGCAGGAAGGGGTCGCCGATCACCTGACCCGAGGCGACGCCGCCGGGCACGCACAGGATCGGGTGGTGGCTGCCGTCGGCGTGCAGCGCCGAGCTGCGGATGCCGGGGCGCTCCGAGGCTTCCAGCACCACCGCGCCGGCACCGTCGCCGAACAGCACGCAGGTGGCGCGATCGGACCAGTCGAGGATGCGCGAGAAGACCTCGGCGCCGATCACCAGCGCACGGCTGTGGCTGCCGGAGCGGATGAACTTCTCCGCCACCGTCAGCGCGTAGATGAAGCCACTGCACACGGCCTGCACGTCGAACGCCGCACCGCCGTTGCGGATACCGAGCTTGGACTGCACCAGCGCCGCGGTGCTGGGAAAGATGTAGTCGGGCGTGGAGGTGGCGACGATGATGAGGTCGATGTCCTCGGCCTCGCAGCCGGCCGCCTCGATCGCGCGCTCGGCGGCGATGCGGGCGAGATCGCTGGCGCCGACGTCGGCCGCCGCCAGATGGCGGCTGCGGATGCCCGAGCGGGTGACGATCCACTCGTCGGAGGTGTCGATGCCGCGGGCGACGAGATCGTCGTTGCTGACCGGCTCACCAGGCAGGTAACTGCCGGTGCCGGCGATCCGTGCGTAGATCATGCGTTCACCTCCTTCATGCTCGCCATGCGTTCGCCGATGCGTTCGATCAGGCGGTTGGATGCGGCCTCTGCCGCGCGCGCCAGCGCGTTCTCGAACGCCATCGCGTCGGCCGAGCCGTGACTCTTCAGCACCACGCCGCGCAGGCCGAGCAGCGGCGCACCGTTGTACAGGCGATGATCGACCCGGCGCTTGAAGCGCTTCAGCACCGGCAACGCCACCAGCGCCATCAGCTTCGTCAGCCACGAGCGGCTGAACTCCTGGCGCAGGAAGGCGCCCAGCATCTGCGCCAGGCCTTCGGAAGTCTTCAGCGCCACGTTGCCGACGAAACCGTCGCACACGACGACGTCGGCGCTGCCCTTGTAGATGTCGTCCCCCTCGACGTTGCCGCAGAAGTTCAGCCCGCTGTTGCGCAGCAACTCGGCGGCCTCCTTGACCACCTCGTTGCCCTTGATCGCCTCCTCGCCGATATTGAGCAGGCCGACCCGCGGTCGCTCCTCGTGCTCGACCGCGGCAACGAGCATCGCCCCCATGATGCCGAACTGGAGCAGATGCTCGGCCGAGCAATCGACGTTGGCACCGAGATCGAGCACGTAGGTGTGCCCCTTCATCGAGGGCAGCACGCTCGCGATCGCCGGCCGGTCGATGCCCGGCAGGGTCTTCAGCACGAAGCGGGAAATGGCCATCAGGGCCCCGGTATTGCCGGCCGACACCGCGGCCGAGGCGGCACCCGACTTGACCAGGTCGATGGCGACGCGCATCGACGAGTCCTTCTTCGTCCGCATCGCGATCGCAGGCGGATCGTCCATGGTGACGACTTCCGATGCCGGATGCAGCCTCAGGCGCGCACCGAACTCGGACGGGGCGGAGCCGAGAAAGGCCTGCAGAGCCTCTTCTCGCCCGACCAGAATCGCATTCGCATCGGGATGACTGCGCAGGAAGGACAGCGCAGCAGGCACGGTCACGACCGGGCCGTGATCGCCACCCATGCAGTCGATTGCAATGGTGACACCCATCGGCATCTCGCGTGATTCAGGTAAAAAGTCGGAAAAAAAGCGGCGCAGGCGCCATGCGCACTGCGCCGCCCTTGGATTCAGGCAGCGAGATTATTCGCCCTTGGCCTTGACGACCTTCTTGCCGCGGTAGAAGCCGCTCGGGCTGATGTGGTGGCGCAGGTGAACCTCGCCGGTGGTCGGCTCGACCGCCAGCGCCGGACCGGTGAGGAAGTCGTGGGCACGGTGCATGCCACGCTTGGACGGGGATTTCTTGTTCTGCTGAACGGCCATGAAAGATGCTCCTAAAACAAATTGCGCCTGTTGTTGCGCTGGTTTGCGCGCTTATTCAGCGCCGTGACTGCCTCGCAGCGACGCCAGCGCGGCGAAAGGCGATTCTTTTTTCGCTCCGTCGTCGGGACGGGGCGGCTCACAATTTTCGTGTCGCGGCGCAATCGGCAACGCCAGCAGGATCTCGTCCTCGACCAGCGCCACGACGTCGAGCTCGCCTTCGATCTCGATCGCATCGACCGTGTCGTCCTCGAGTTCTTCGTCCGGGATCGGCTGTCCGACACGCACCGGCTGCAGCGCGGTTTCGATTGCCAACGGCCAGGCCAGCGCGCCCAGGCAGCGCTGGCAGCGCAGGTTCAGCGAACCCCGTGCCTTCAGCACCAGCAGCGGCCGACGATTCTCGTCGATCGAACCATCGATGCGGTAGACGACCTGCCCGTCGCCGTCCGCCAGCACATCGACCAGACGCGCCAGATCGGCCACAGCAAGCACGCCTTCCACATGGCGGCCCTCTGCGGCAAACCGGAACGGATCGGCCATGAGCCTTGACGGTACGCCTTGTTGCGACATAAGCCGCGCATGATATTATTTTTTTGGACTTTGTGTCAAAGCCCGCCAACAGCGCCCCGACGTCGCCCCTCCGCGCCGCCGACCCCGGGCCATCACCTCTCCCGCAAGCATGAAGCTCGTCCTCGCCTCCACCTCCGCCTATCGCAAGAGCCTGCTCGAACGACTGCAGATCCCGTTCGAAACCGCCCGCCCGGACACCGACGAATCCCCGCTGCCCGGCGAGCATCCCGCCGCCACCGCCGAGCGGCTCGCCGCGGAAAAGGCACGCGCGGTCGCCCACGCCTGGCCCGATGCGCTGATCATCGGCAGCGACCAGGTCGCCTATCTGGGCGACGAGGTCTTCGGCAAGCCGGGCACCGAGGCGCGCGCCATCGCCCAGTTGCAGCGCATGCGCGGGCAGACGGTGGTGTTCCACACCGCACTCGCCCTGCTGAACACCCGTAGCGGCCACCTCCAGGTCGAGGGGGTGCCGACCCAGGTGCGCTTTCGCGACCTGAGCGACGCCGAGATCCGCCGCTACGTGGCGAAGGAGCGCCCGCTCGACTGCGCCGGCAGCGCCAAGTCCGAGGGCCTCGGCATCGCGCTGCTGGAAGCGATGCCGGGCGAGGACCCGACCGCGCTTATCGGCCTGCCGCTGATCGCGCTCTCGCGCATGCTGCGCGCCGAGGGCCTCGAGCTGCCATGAACGGAGAGGTCACATCCTCGCCCGCGCGCACGCCGGGCACGCTCTACCTCGTCCCGGTCGCCCTCGGCGACGTACCCTGGACCCGCTTCCTGCCCGCCCAGGCGCAGGCGATCACCGCCGGCCTGCACCATTTCATCGTCGAGACCGCACGCGCCGCACGTGCCCATCTGAAGCAGCTCGACTACCCGCACCCGCTGCGCGAAACCGACATCCGCGAGCTACCTGCCGACCCGGCACAGACGCACCATGCGGCACTCGACGCGCTGCTCGCCCCCGCCCTCGCCGGCAACGACGTGGGCCTGATGTCCGATGCCGGCTGCCCCGCCGTCGCCGACCCGGGGGCGCGGCTGGTCGCCCGCGCCCACGCATTGGGGATCCGCGTCGTGCCGCTGGTGGGGCCGTCGTCGATCCTGCTCGGCCTGATGGGCTCCGGCCTCAACGGCCAGAGCTTCGCCTTCCACGGCTATCTGCCGGTGGCCGAAGCGGAGCGCGACGCGACGCTGCGCGCACTGGAAGACGAATCGCGCCGGCTCGGCCGCACCCAGATCTGCATCGAGACGCCGTACCGCAACGAGCGCCTGTTCGACGCGCTGCTGAAGCAGTGCCGCGCCGAGACGCGGCTGTGCGTCGCCTGCGACCTCAGCACACCGGCCGAACTGCTGCTGACGCGCAGCATCCGCGACTGGCGCAAGGCGGCACGCCCGGCGCTGGCGAAGCGCCCCACCCTCTTCCTGCTGCTCGCCTGAACCGCCCGACGGCGCTCAGCCGTGCGCGCGCAGCCACTGCGCAAACTCGGCCGGCGTGTCCACGCAGGCGAGCGGCGACTCCGCCTGCAGCGCCGGCACCGGATGCGCGCCGAAGCTGACCGCCAGCCCGGCCACGCCGGCGTTGCGCGCCATCTGCAGGTCGTGCGTGGTGTCCCCCACCATCAGCGTGCGCGCCGGCGCCACGCCGAGCTCGTCCATGATCTCCTCCAGCATCGCCGGATGCGGCTTCGAGAAACACTCGTCGGCGCAGCGCGTGCTGTGGAAGTAGGCCGCCAGCCCGGTGTGACCGAGCGCACGGTTGAGCCCGACCCGGCTCTTGCCCGTGGCCACGCCCAGCATCCGCCCCTTGTCGGCGAGATGGGCGAGCGTCTCCGGCACGCCCGGAAACAGCGTCAGTTCGCGGTCGCTCGAGAGGAAGTGATGGCGATAGCGCTCCACCATGCGCGGGTAGTCGGCCTCCGCCAGCTCGGGCACCGCGTGGCGCAGCGCATCGCCCAGGCCGAGCCCGATCACGTAGCGCGCGCGCTCGTCGGTCGGCTCCGGCAGTCCGAGATCACGGCACGCCGCCTGGATCGCACGCACGATCGCCGCGGCCGAATCCATCAGCGTGCCGTCCCAGTCGAACACGATCAGATCGAAACCCTCAGCCATGGTCACCTCGCTCGCTGGCGCCGAGCCTGTCGACGAATGATTGCAGATCAGGCGGCAACGGCGCCTCGAAAGCCAGCACTTCACCGGTCAGCGGATGGGCGAAGCGCAGCTTCGCCGCATGCAGGAACATGCGCTTCAGGCCCTCGCCCTCCAGCCGCTTGTTGAGCGCAAAGTCGCCATACTTGTCGTCGCCGCATAGCGGGAAACCCAGATGCGCCAGATGGACGCGGATCTGGTGGGTACGGCCGGTCTTGAGCTCCACCTCGAGCAGGCTGAAGTCGCGCCAGCGCCTGACCAGGCGCATCACGCTGTGCGCCGGTTTGCCCTCGTCGCTGACACGCACACGGCGCTCGCCCTCCGCCGTCAGGTACTTGAACAGCGGCGCCTTCACATGCTGCAACGGATTCGCCCAGCGCCCCGGCACCAGCGTCAGATAGCGCTTCTCGACCTTGCCGTCGCGCAGCATGTCGTGCAACGCGGTCAGCGCCGAACGCTTCTTCGCCACGATCAGCAGGCCCGACGTTTCACGATCGAGGCGGTGGGCGAGCTCCAGCATGCGCAGCTCGGGCCGCTGCACGCGCAGCTGCTCGATCACGCCGTAGCTGACGCCGCTGCCGCCATGCACGGCCTTGCCCGATGGCTTGTCGATGACGAGCAGCGCGTCGTCCTCGTACACCACCGGCAGCGCCTTACCCGCCGGCGCCGGTGCGCTGCGCGTCGGTTCGGCGATGCGGATCGGCGGAATGCGGACTTCGTCGCCTTCGGCGAGGCGATAGGTCTGCTGCACGCGGCGCCCATTGACCCGCACCTCGCCGCTGCGCAGGATGCGATAGACATGGCTCTTGGGCACGCCCTTGGCGATGCGCAAGAGGAAATTGTCGATGCGCTGGCCGGCTGCCGCCTCGTCGATGCGCTCGTGCCGGACCGCGATCGCTTTGCCTTCAATCGTCGTCATGAAATATACTTTCGGGCGGTTAACCCGGTCGCTGCCAACCAAGTGCGGCGCGTCGACAAACCTTGCAGGTCGAAACATCTGCATCGGGACGCGCGCAGACTGCTGGCAATGAGCCCTGAAGAGCGCTCCCGGCTTGACCGTTGCTCGCCATCCAAGGCCGAAAAAGGCGCCGATGGTAACGCAATCGACCCACTTCGACACACCCATCCAGCCCCCGGGTTGGATTTTGAGGCGCAAACGCACTCGCAGGATCTAATGTTCCGGCCCGGCGGCCCACCCGGCACACCCGGCGGGAACAAGAGAGCATCGACCAGCCGACCCATCACAGCCCGACAAACCCACCGGATGAAAGCAGCAGTACTACCCAATCGCTCCTGATCCCGGAAAGCGCGATGGTGCGCGCCGTTCGTCCTGCCCGTGTGCATTGCGCGGGAGAACGACCAAAATGAAGCGCATGCTTTTCAATGCGACGCAGGCCGAGGAACTGCGCGTCGCAATCGTGGACGGTCAGAAACTGATCGACCTCGATATCGAATCGGCCGCCAAGGAAGAACGCAAGAGCAACATCTACAAGGCCGTCATCACGCGCATCGAGCCCAGCCTCGAAGCCGCCTTCGTCGATTACGGCGCCGAACGCCACGGCTTTCTGCCCTTCAAGGAAATTTCCCGCGCCTACTTCCAGCCCGGCGTAGATGCCGGCAAGGCCTCGATCAAGGAGGCGCTGCGCGAAGGCCAGGAACTCATCGTCCAGGTCGAAAAGGACGAGCGCGGCAACAAGGGTGCAGCGCTGACCACCTACATCTCGCTGGCCGGCCGCTATCTGGTGCTCATGCCCAACAACCCGCGCGGCGGCGGCGTGTCGCGTCGCGTCGAGGGCGACGAGCGTGCCGAACTGCGCGAGAACATGGACCAGCTGGAAGTGCCCGGCGGCATGAGCCTGATCGCCCGCACCGCAGCCATCGGCCGTAGTGCCGAAGAGCTGCAGTGGGACCTCAACTACCTGCTGCAACTGTGGCGCGCCATCGAGGGTGCGGCCCAGGGCCAGGCCGGCGCTTTCCTGATCTATCAGGAAGGCAGCCTCGTCATCCGCGCCATCCGCGACTACTTCCAGCCCGACATCGGCGAGATCCTGATCGACACCGACGACATCTACGAACAGGCCACGCAGTTCATGGCCCATGTGATGCCGGGCAATGTCGCCCGCGTGAAGCGCTACAGCGACGACGTGCCGCTGTTCTCGCGCTTCCAGATCGAACATCAGATCGAGTCGGCCTACTCTCGCCAGGTCAATCTGCCCTCGGGCGGCGCAGTGGTCATCGACCACACCGAAGCCCTGGTATCGATCGACGTCAACTCCGGCCGCGCCACCAAGGGCTCGGACATCGAGGAAACCGCCTTCCGTACCAACTGCGAGGCCGCCGACGAGATCGCCCGCCAGCTGCGCCTGCGCGACCTGGGCGGCCTCATCGTCATCGACTTCATCGACATGGAGTCGGCGAAGAACCAGCGCGAGGTCGAAAACCGCCTGCGTGACGCCCTGCGCCA
>JANJTU010000040.1 GCA_024710965.1 Thauera sp.
CTGGAACTGGAAGCCGGAGCCACTGAATCCCCCAGGCCCGTATCCGATTGCGGCGGCATTGAAGCCATGACCGTAAAGGTACGAGATGCTGTTGGAGGCGCGCACCAGGGTGGGGCCGCCGATGGAGGAGTTCAGTACCTGGCTGGTTCCGACACCACTTAGATCCAATGGGTCGTAGTGGGCGATATTCCAGTATTGCGGCACGAAGTCGCGGCCGAGGCGAATCTCACCCCAGTTGCCGCCCAGGCTGAGATGCGAACGGCGGTTGAAGGTCAAGCCGCCATTCTTAACAAAGCCGGTGGTCTGGTTGTTGGTATTGCTTCCTTGGCCAGTTCCGGTGTCGGCGTTGATGCCCATCTCCAGCCAGAATCCAGCCTTGAGGCCGCTGCCAAGGTCCTCGGAACCCTTGAACGCGAGCCTGGAGGCGGCAAGGTGCCCGCTGGCCATCTGGGTCTGGTTCGAAATGCTGCCGGAACCATGTGCCACCGCCAGGTCCACGACGCCGAACACGGTCACGTTGGATTGAGCGAAAGCGGTCCCGCCGAGCGAAGCCGCGAGCGCGGCGGGCACGATTGCCTTGATTGCGCATTGTTTTGCTGACATTCGACCTGTCTCCTAGTAGTTATTGGTGTTTTCGCCTTGTTGCGGAAGTGCTGCACTGTTCCGGTCAAGGATTGCTTTCATTGCGGTTGTCCTTCCTGGCATTCGACCGGTCTCCGAGCGGTCGTGGGCTTTTTCGCTCTGTTGCGGAAGTGCTGCACGGTGCCCGTCACGGCCAGCCCCGTGAGTGCGAGGGCGAGCAGCGTCCACAGCACCCGCGCCAGGAGTGCGCCCGGCAGACCCGCGCCGTCCGGCATCACGCCGATGTGCAACGGATAAACGACGTTGAGATAGCGCACGCTCAGGGGCTGCTCGGCGGCGCGGACCATGCGCAGCACGGAAGCATCGACGGCGCTCACGAAGACGTTGTTCAGGCCGATGGGGTGCCACTCGTCACCGCGCATCCGTACGCGCACCTGGCCGTTACGGGGCGGGTAGAGGCGAATGGGGCGCACTTCCGGGAGCGCTGTCGCAGCGGCGGCGAGGGCCTGGCCGAGGGTCGCCGTCTCGGGCCCGCTGGGGGGCGGCGGCGCAGCAACGGCGGGTTTGGCGGGCGCCGGGCTCGACCATGCCGACAAGGCCGCGCTCGTCCATTCCGGCGATCGCAGCACGAAGCCGGTGAACAGCATCACCGCCACCGGCAGGATGGCCACCGGTCCGATCAGCCGATGCAGGCGCCGCAATGGCGTGCTCGCCGGCTGGTGATGCAGGCGCAGCCACACGCGCAAGCCCATGAGGACCAGCACCAATGCGATCACCGCGACAGTGCGCAGCACCCAGATTCCTGTGTCCCCGAGCAGCAAGCGTTCGTGCAGGCCGTACAGGACGGTCTTCGCCTGACTGCTGTCCGGCTTCAGCACGCCGGCCGTGCCATTCACAGGATCGACGTCGACCCAGCCGCTCTCGTTGGATTCCGAGGCAAGCAGACGCACGCTCACGGGTGCCCCCACTCTACCTGGCAGGTTCACGTACTCGAACTTGGCCGTCGGATACCGCTGCGCCAGTTCCGCCAGGCCCTGGTCGACCGCCTGGGCCCAGGCCTGAACCGGCGCGGGGCTCTCCTGCGGCCCCGGCAGTGGTTGCATCCACAACAGGATTGCGCCGCCCAAGGCCTGAATCGCGAGCAGCGGTGCGAGGATCCAGCCGAGGCGGCCGTGCCATTTGTAAGCGAGTCTCATACGGCCTCCCGTTCACGGCTGGAGTCCGCGGCGACCAGGGCGCTGCGCTGGCGACTGATGTACTGTCCCTGCGTCAGGCCCCATGTGTTCCTGAAATACCTTGTCATTTTCTGTCTCCTCCAATGGGGAGTTGCGTGCGACTCCCACGCCATCAATTGTCGGGATCGCCGACAGCAGCTTCTGTCGAACTGCCCTGCCGGGCGCGCACGGAATCGCGTTGTGATGGCGCGGATCGGCACGACGTATTGAGGGCCGGACGCGCGCCGGGCCCGGCACATCCATTCGAGGAGCGCCGCGAACCGGCGCCTGGAGTCGCCGCGTCATGGGGGATACGCTGCACGCCGGTTCAAGGCCGCGTGTTTGCTGAGGATTGGCGCCTTGAAGGCGCTCAAATTACAGGCGCCTCGGCGCGACCTTCGCGGTGTGCCACATCGACAAGGAGAACGTGCCGGCAGGCGCGCCCGCGAGGGCGGCTACCGCCGCCGCGGCGCTTCGTCCGCGATCTGGGGAGTGGCCCCTGGCACCGGGGGCCGGCGGTGCACGGCGGCGGCCGGCCGACTCCTTACCCCGGTACGCCAGGCGCCGCCGCATTGGCCCGCCAGGCGAGGTAGGCGTCGGCGGGGAAGGGCTCGCTGACGAAATAGCCCTGCGCGACATCGCAGCCTTGTTCCGCCAGACGGTCCCAGCTCTGGCGGTCCTCGACGCCTTCGGCCACGACTTCCAGGTCGAGGTCGTGGGCGAGGTCGATCGTGGAACGCACGATCACCGCCGAGTCGGAGTCCGCGAGCATGCCGCGCACGAAGCTCTGGTCGATCTTGATGGCATCGACCGGGAACTTCTGCAGGTAAGCGAGTGAGGAATAACCGGTGCCGAAATCGTCGATGAAGAGCTTGATGCCGAGATCCTTGAGGCGGCGCATGCTCTCCAGGCAGCCCTGCGGATCGTGCATCAGCGCGCTCTCGGTGAGCTCGAACTGCACCTCGGCGGGCTCGCCGCCCCAGGTGGCCATCAGGTGGCTGACGCGCTCGACCAGCCGTGGGTCGCGCAGGTCGCGGGCCGAAAGGTTCACTGCCAGCGGCACGCTCACCCCCGCGTCGCGCCACATGTAGCCCTGGCGGAAGGCCGCCCGCATGATCCAGTCGGTGAGCGGACTGATGAGGCCGGTGCGCTCGGCCAGCGCGATGAACTCGCTGGGCCGGATCAGCCCCAGGCGCGGGTGGTTCCAGCGTACCAGCGCCTCGGCGCCGCAGGTTTCCCCACCCGCGATGCGCACCTTCGGCTGACAGTAGAGCTCGAGCTCATTCTTTTCGATGGCCCGATGCAGGTCGCCGATGAGCGCCAGGCGCCGTGCGCACTCCTGGTCCCGCCCTCCGGTGTAGAGCGCGATCCCGTGGCCCTGCAGGCGTGCCTGGTGCATGGCCACGTTGGCGCGCCGGATCAGCGCGTCCGGCTCCGTGCCGTGGCCGGGAAAGACGGCGATGCCGATGCTGCCGCCGGCATCGAGCGAGACCTCGCCGACCTCCACCGGTTCGAGCAAGGCGGTGAGGATCCGCCGCGCGGTCCGCGAGGCGCTCGCCGCATCGCCCTCCGGCAGCAGGACGGCGAACTCGGCCTCGCCCATGCGCGCGATGTTCGCGCAATTGCCTTCGACCCGCAGCAGGCGCGCGGCGATCTCGGACAGCACGCTGTCACCCTGGGCGTAGCCCAGGGTCTCGTTCACCTCCTGAAACTGGTCGATTCCCACCATCAGCAGCGCCAGCGGGCGATGTTCGCTCCTGGCCACTGCAATCTCGTCTTCCAGTCGCTTGCGCAGGCGCCAGCGGTTGGGCAGCCCCGTCAGCGCGTCCTGCTCGGCCAGGCGCTTGATCGCGGCCTCGGCCTCGCGCGAGCGCTCACGCATGCGCAGGGTCTCGATGCCGAAGGCGAGGTCGTCCGCGAGTTCGCTCAGCAACTCCTCCTCGGCCGCGTCGAACGCCTCCGCTTCCCTCGCGCCCAGCCCCAGGGTGCCGACGATCACTCCGCCCACGCGCAGCGGAAAGGCGCTGACCGCGGCGATGCCGCGGCGCAGGGCCTCCTCGCGCCAGGGTGCCATGTCCGGATCGAGCGCAATGTCGCGACCAATGCTGGGCCGTCCGGTGCGCACCGCCACCCCCACGGCTCCTCGGCCGTGCTTGCCCGGCCCCCAGCTGCAGTGCAGGTCGTCCAGGTAGGCCCGCTCGATCCCGAAGTGCGCCATCACATCCACGCTCTTCTGCCGGTCGTGGCAAAGGTAGGCCACCCAGGCGTGCCGATAGCCGCCCTCTTCGACGCTGATGCGGCAGATTTCATCGAGGAGCGCCTGCTCCGCGGTGGCGCGGACCAGGGCACGGTTGACCGCGCTCAGGGTGCGCCGGGCCCGGTCAACCCGGGCTAACTCGGCGGTCGAGCGCAAGGCGGTGATGCCATACGCGAGGATGCGTCCGGCCTCGTGCAGCAGGGCGAGCTCCGCCTCGTCGACCGCGGGAACGCCGGCTTCCTGAACCAGCAGCACGCCCAGAACTTTCGAATCGCTGCACAGCGGCGTCACCGCGAGCCCCTCGCCGTCGGGGCCCGCCAGCCAGGTACACGGCGCCGACGCATCGAGCGCCGGAAGGCGCACCGGCTCCGGGCGCGAAGCCTGCGCCCGCGATGTCGGCGGTGCAGGGGAGGGCGCGGCGCCGCCTTCGGCGATGACGCTCAAGCGAGCGTCGGCGAGCCGGCCCGTGCCCCAGGCGGCCGCGGGCCGCAGCCTTGCCTCCCCCTCCTCGAGGTAGCCGACCCAGGCGCCGCGATAGCCGCCCGCCTCGACGACGGCCTTGCACACCTGTTGCAGCAGCGATTCCTCGTCGCGCGCGGCGGCGAGCAGCGAGGTCACGGACCGCAGCACGGCAAGCCCCTTGTCCCGCCGCGGCGGTCCCTCGTCGATGACCCGTCCCCGCTTCTGCCCGCTCATGCCCGCGTCCCTCGTGGCCCCGTGGTGCGTCAGCTCGTACTTCGTTCAGCTTAGACCCTTGCCCCCGAAAAGGTTACGAGACACCGACGCCCTGAGGCGAGGGCCGGGTGGGATCGCGCTTCGCGAGCGCGGCCCCACCACTCAATGCAGCTTGACGCCCGGATCGGTCTGCCGGCGCAGCCAGCCGGTGAGGGTGTCGAGCGCGGTCTTCCAGAAGCCGTGCAGGGCCATGCGGTGGCTGCGATAGAGCGACCCGTACATGAGGCTGGCGACGAAGCCCTGGATGCGGATGCCCTTGCCGCGCACGAAGCCCATCAGGCTGCCCAGCGCGCCGTCGCCGCCGCGCACCGCGCCACCACGAGCTCGCGGGCGGCGCGGTCCAGGCCGGTGATCGGGCCGCGGCAGTACTCGAAGCGGTTCCAGCGCGCCTGGTCGAGATAGTCCGCCTGCTCGGCGTGGATGTTGAGGCTGCCGGCGGCCACCGCGTGCAGCAGCGGCTTCCACATGTGGGTGCGGGTGCGGTCGACCAGGGTGACCTGGAAGCGGCCCGCGCCGCCGTGGCGGCGGCCCAGCCGGGTGGCGAGCTCGAGCCCGCCGGCGCCGCCGCCGACGATGACGATGCGGTGGGGCGCAGGATGCCGGCGGCCGCGGGTGCCCGACTCGCGTGTTGGGGCGTGTGTCGTTGTCATGGTTGTCGTGCCTCCTCGTCCGCGTCCCGTCATTCGCCCAGGTAGGCGCGGGCGTAGCGGTTGCCGAGGCTGGTGAGGATCTCGTAGCCGATCGTCGCGGCGTGGACGGCGAGCTCGTCGACGCCGAGCTCGGGGCCGGCGATGTCGATCAGCGAGCCTTCCCGGATCGTGTCGTCGCCGAGCGCGGTGACGTCGACGAGGATCGTGTCCATCGAGACCTTGCCCACGACCGGCAGCCGGGTGACGTCGAACTGCACGTAGCCCCGGTTGCTGAGGCTGCGCAGGTAGCCGTCGGCGTAGCCCACGGCGACGGTGGCGATGCGCGCGCGCCGCGTCGCGGTCCAGCTGTGGCCGTAGCCCACCGGCGTGCCTGCCTCGATGGTGCGCGTCTGGATGACCCGGCCCTGCAGACGGATCACCGGGCGCATCGGGTTGGGCGCACCGGCGACCGGGGCGACCCCGTAGAGCGCCGCGCCCGGGCGCACCAGGTCGAAGTGGTAGTCGGCGCCGAGGAAGATGCCCGAGGAGTTGGCCAGGCTCGCCCGGGTCGCAGGCAGGCGGGCGAGCGCGGCGCGGAAGCGCTCGAGCTGGGCACGATTGGCCGGATTGGCCTGGTCTTCCGCGCTCGCCAGGTGGCTCATGACGAAGCGCAGGTCGAGGCCGCGCAGCTGCTCCCGATCGTCCGCGACGAGCTCCAGCTCCTGCGGGGAAAGGCCCAGGCGGGCCATCCCGGTGTCCACCTGCAGGATCGCGGGCAGCGGCCGGTCGAGCTTGCAGGCGAGCTCGCGCCAGGCAGTCAATTGCGGCAGGCTGTTCAGCACGGGCACCAGGTCGTGGACTACGAACTCGGGCTCGGCGCCGGGCAGCGGGCCGTGCAGCACGTAGACGGTCGCGTCCGGATGCAGGGCAGGGCGCAGCGCGATCGCCTCGTCCACATGGGCGACGAAGAAGTGGCGGCACCCGGCCCGGTACAGTGCCGGGGCCACCTTGAGGGCGCCCAGGCCGTAGGCGTCGGCCTTGACGACGGCGGCACAGTCGGCTCCGGCGAGACGCGCCTTCAGCGTCCGCCAGTTGTCACAGATGGCCCCGAGGTCGATGGTGAGGAGGGCGCCCGGATGCAGGGGCTGGCGTGCGCTCATGGTCAGCGCTCGATGCGGGCGATCGCCGCGATCTCGACCCGTGCGCCGGTGGGCAGGGCCGCGACCTGCACGGTGGAGCGGGCGGGGCGATGCGCGCCGAAGCGGCGGGCGAAGACCTCGTTCATCTGCGCGAACTCGCCGAGATCGGTCATGTAGACCGTCACCGAGACGACCTTGGCGAGCGCACTGCCGCCGCCGGCGAGCACCGCCTCGAGGTTGTCGAGGACCTGCTCGGTCTGGGCCGCGATGTCGCCGGAAACCTTCTCGCCGCTCGCGGTGAGCGGGATCTGTCCCGAAGTGTGGATCCAGCCGTCGATGACGATGGCCTGGGCGTAGGGGCCGATTGCCTTGGGCGCCTGCGAGGTAGAAACGATCTGCATTGGGAGTGCTCCTTGGGATTGTCGTTGTCGGTGGGCTTCAGGCGTAACGGGAGACCGCGAGGTCGTCCACTTCGATGTCGGGTTTGCGGCCGCTCACCAGGTCGGCCATCACCCGGCCGGTGCCGGCCGCCATGGTCCAGCCCAGGGTGCCGTGGCCGGTGCTGAGGTAGAGGTTGGGACAGCGGGTGCCGCCGACAATGGGGGTGCCGTCCGGCGTCATGGGTCGGAGCCCGGTCCAGAACTCGGCCTTGCGCACGTCGCCGCCCTTCGGGAAGAGGTCCTTGACCACGAACTCGAGGGTGGCGCGCCGCTTGGCGTCGAGCGTCAGGTCGAAGCCGGAGAGCTGCGCCGTGCCGCCGACCCGGATGCGGTCGCCCAGGCGCGTCACCGCGACCTTGTGGGTCTCGTCCATGATGGTGGACTCGGGCGCCCTGGCGGCGTCGGTGATCGGCACCGTGATCGAGTAGCCCTTCACCGGATAGACCGGGATGTCGATACCGAGCGGAGCGAGGAGCTGGGGCGAGTAGCTGCCCAGCGCCATCACGTACTTGTCGGCGCTGAGTCGGCCGGCGTCGGTGCGCACGCCCTCGATGCGCCCGTTGCGGTGCTCGAGACCCTGGATGTTCACGTTGAAGCGGAACTCCACCCCCAGTCCCTCGGCCAGCT
>JANJTU010000025.1 GCA_024710965.1 Thauera sp.
ACCAGGTGGCTGACCTTGTGGCCGGCCAGGGATACTCCGGCGGATGGGCCAGCACCGAATCCTTCTTCGGCTTGCCCGGTGCCGGGCTCGGCTGCGGCCAGCCCATGCCGCGCGGCAGGCAGTAGCCGCCGCGGCGCTCGACGTTGCCGGTCATGATCGGCAGCATCATGCACGCCTTCTCGTTGTACGAGCCGTACAGGTGCTTGGCCGGGCCGCGGTAGGTGAACAGCGTGGCGGGCTTCGTCGTGGCGAACTCGCGCGCGATGCGCTCGATGGTGTCCACCGGCACACCGGAGATCTTGGCCGCCCACTCCGGCGTGTATTGCGCGTAGTGCGCCTTCAGTTCATCGACCGTGACGTTGGTCCAGGTCTCGATGAAGTCGCTGTCCTGCAGGTTCTCGCGCAGGATGACATGGCCGAGCGCGAGCGCCACCGCGCCGTCGGTGGCCGGGAACACCGGGATCCACTCGTCGGAGAAGCCGGCGGTGTTCGACAGGCGCACGTCGAAGGTGACGATCTTCATGTGGTTGTCGACCCGGCCTTCGGTGACCCGCTGCGACAGCGGGTTGTGGAAGTAGGACGCTTCCAGCACGTTGGAGCCGAAGTTGAGCACGAACTTGGCGTTGGCGAAGTCCGGCGTCTCGATGTCCGGCCCCCAGGTCGGCTCCATGCCGACCTTCTTCGACGATTCGCACACCGAGGTGTGGTTGAGGATGGTGGCCGAGCCCAGCGTCCGCATGAAGCGGTCGAGCGTGCCGCCGGTGCGGTTGCGCCCGTACTTGAGCATGATCGTGTTGGGGTCTTCGGCGAGCGCGGCGTCGAGCTTGGCCGCCAGCTCGGCGAGCGCTTCGTCCCAGCTGATGCGCTTCCACTTGCCCTCGCCGCGCGCGCCGACACGCTTGAGCGGATACAGGATGCGGTCCGGGTCGTAGCTGTACCACATGCCGGAGTTGCCCTTGGCGCACAGCCGGCCGCGGGTGGAGACATGCTCGGGGTTGCCCTCGAGCTTCACCACGCGCTCGTTCTCGACGTAGGCGATGGCGCCGTCCTGGATGTTGCACACGTGGCAGTTGATCGGGATGGCCTTGCGCTCGGCCGCGGTGACGGGGCTGAAATCCTTGCCGCCGAGCTCGTTTTCCATCGCATGCAGCAGGCGCGGCGCGGTGGCCGCCGCCGCAGTGGTGCCCGCACTGAGCTTGAGGAAGGTGCGGCGCGTGACTTTCGGGAATTCCATGATCTGTCGTCTCCTTCCGTGTCCGTCAGTACAGAGTCTGCAGTTGCTGCGGCCCCATCAGCAGGGCGTAGCGCAGGGCGGCACCGCCGGCGAGCACCAGCACCGCGGCCAGCGCCACGCCGAGCTGCTGGCGGCCGAAGGGGGCGAGCAGCAGCGCGATCGGCGCCGCGGTGCCGGCGAGGATGCCGATGCCGACGAAGATCAGGCCCATGGTGCCGGTGGTGAGGATCAGGAAGGTCAGCTCCTGCGCCGAGCCGCCGTAGCTGGTGGTGCCGAGGATGGAGATCAGGATCACGCCCACCGCGCCGCAGGACCACATCAGGTATTGCCGCAGGATGCGCTGTGCGCCCTCGTTGGCGCCGGCCAGCAGCGCGCCGGCAGCCGCCCCCGAGGCGATCGCCATGGCGACGAACAGCACCGGGATCACCGGGGTGTTCCACACCGGGCGCGACTGGTGCACCGTGAGGTCGTAGCCGGTGTAGATCGGCAGCCCCAGCGCGAGCAGCGCGGTGACCGTGGCGAGCAGCTTGCCGCGCATGGCGTCGCCCGCCTCGCCCTTCTTCAGTTCCAGCAGGTAGAACACCGAGGCGATGCCGAAGGCGACGATGTTCACCGCCCCCCAGGCGAGCGGCGAGGAGAAGTTCAGATAGGCCGGGTTGAGGATGTTGAGAAAGCGCAGCGGCTGCGACAGGTCGGCGATCAGCAGCAGGCCGCCGACGCCGAGCAGCACGAAGGACACGAGCGCCGATTTCATCCGCAGCGGACGCAGCTCCTCGGTGACCCACGACCCGTAGGACAGGAAGGCCAGGCCCGCGCAGAGGCCGATGACGAAGAAGTAGATGGCGTAGGTCGCATGCCACGACACATCGTGGAACCAGACGTAATCACCCATGGTTGTCTCCTCAGATGTTGAAGTGGCGCTTGAACGCCGCGCGGTCGAGCTCCATCACCTCGGGCTTGCGGTAGGCGTCGCGCCCGAACTCGGTCTGGTTGCGGTCGGCCCCGATGTAGAACACGTGCGGCTTGGTGCCCTCCTCCGGGCGCAGCACCTGGGTCGGGTTCGTCGCCACCAGGTAGGAAACCTCGCTCGTCGGGTCGTTGAGGTCGCCGAACACGCGCGCGCGGCCGATGCAGGTCTGCACGCAGGCCGGCACCAGGTTCTGCGTCACGCGGTGGAAGCAGAAGGTGCACTTGTCCACGACGTTGGTGATCGGCGTGTAGCTGCGGTGCGAGGGCAGCATGAAGCGGGCGTTGTACGGACAGGCTGCCATGCAGCTGCGGCAGCCGATGCAGCGCTCGTAGCGCTGCAGCACGAAGCCGCCGTCCTCGACCTTGAACGTGGCTTCGACCGGGCAGTTGCGCACGCACGGGGGATCGTCGCAGTGGTTGCACAGCCTGGGCAGGAACTGCTTCCTGACGTTGGGATACTTGCCGACGACCTTGTACGGCACCCAGGTGCGGTTGACGCCGAGCGGCGTGTCGTACTCCGCCTTGCACGCCACCTGACAGGCCATGCAGCCGATGCAGCGGCGGGTGTCGACCACCATCGCGAAGCGGCGCCGGCCGGGCACTTCCCTGGTCTCGATCGACGAGACCCTGAGGTCTTCACTCATTCGCTTACCTCCTTTGAATGCAGCGACGTGTCGTCCGGACGGGGCCGCAGCGGCCGGTCCGCCTCTCATCGGCACCAGCGCCTGAGGCCCTTGCTGCACGCCTTCCCTCGCAATAACCGGGCCACGAGCAGGGGATTTCGCATCAAACCCTTTCGGCACAAGGGTCTTGTCGAGGCACCGAGGCGTCCCGACACGCGCCGGTGGTTACGTGCGCGTAACAGCGGGCTCGATTGCTGCAATGCAAGCTGCTACGCCGGCGTAGCGCCCGCCGCAGGGCCCATCACGGCCGGGCTGACAGCCGGGGAGACAGGCGCTTATCATCCCGACGATGGAAGCCGGAGCCCGCAAGCCCACCGCAGCGCAACGGCGTGCGTTCCTGCGACGCGCGCTGTGGCTCGCCGCCCTGCCCGCGCTGCCGCTGCGGGCCGCCGCTCCGGCGCTGCGCATCGGCCTGACGCCGGTCTTCCTCGACGACCAGATGAGCTTCCTGACCCAGTGGCGCAGCTGGCTGGAGACGCGGCTGGGGCGGGGCGTGGTGTTCGTGCAGCGCGCCAACTACCGCGAGATCGTCGACCTGGTGCGCAGCGGCAAGCTCGACTTCGCCTGGATCTGCGGCTACCCCTACGTGCGCTACCGGCATGAGCTGAAGCTGGTCGCAGTGCCGCTGTGGCGCGGCGGCCCCTGGTACCACTCCTACCTGATCGTGCCCGCCGACGACACCCGCAGCAGCTCGCTGCTCGACCTGCGCGGCAAGGTGTTCGCCTACTCCGACCCGGACTCCAACTCGGGCTACCTCTACCCGCGCTACCTGCTCGTCACCCGCGGCGAGAACGCCACCGACTTCTTTTCCCGCAGCTTCTTTACCTGGGCGCACCGCAAGGTGGTCGAGGCGGTCGCGGTCGGGCTGGCCGACGGTGGCGCGGTCGATGGCTACGTGTGGGAAACGCTGGCCGAGCTCCACCCCGGCCTGACCCGCGCCACCCGCATCATCGAGCGCTCGCCCGCGCTCGGGCATCCGCCCTTCGTTGCCCGCGGCGACATCGGCACGGCCGAGCTGGAGCAGTTTCGCGCCGTGCTGCTCGGCATGGCGGCCGACCCGAAGGGCGCCGCGCTGCTGCAGCGCCTGCATCTGGACGGCTTCACCGCGGGCGAGCCGGCGCTGTTCGACGACATCGCGCGCATGGCCGAACGGGTGCAGCTGCCGTGAGCCGGCTGGCCGACCTCTCGCTGCGCTGGAAGATCCCGCTGCGCGTCATGCTCGCGGTGATCGGCACCGCCGTCGCCGTCACCGCCGCGCTGCTCACGCGCGAATACGAGAGCCTGCGCCAGAACCTCGAGGGCCATGCGGCGAGCATGGGGCGGGTGCTCGCCCACACGCTGGTGATGCCGGTGCTGCACGACGACATCTGGCGCGCCTACGAGATCCTGCAGTCGGCGCACGAACCGAACCCGGCCGCGCCCGAACTGCAGGCGCAGGTGGTGCTGGTGACCGACGCCGACTACCGGGTGTTCGTGTCGACCCGGCCGCGCGAGTTTCCGATCGGCACCAGCGCGGCGGCGCGCGGCGGCGCCTACGGCCTGCTGCGCGCGGAGCTGTCGCGCGGCGCGCCGGGCGAGCAGCGCGTGCTCGAGGCCGGCGACGCCCCGCTCTACTTCGTCATGACGCCGCTGATCGCCGACGGCGTCGCGCTCGGCCACGTCATCCTCGGCTATGCGCGCACGCCCTTCCTGCCGCGCTTTCTCGGCATCGTCGGGCGCGCGACCCTCGTCACCCTGCTCGTGCTCGCCCTCATCGTGCCGGTGTCCTGGGTGTGGGCGCGGCGCACGGCACGCCCGCTGCTGCGCCTGGCCGAGGCGATGAAGCAGATCCCGCTCGAGCTCGAGGCCGCCCGCCTGGCCGATCTGCCGCGCAGCGGCGACGAGATCGGCCAGCTCGGCGAGGCCTTCCGCCGCATGGTCGGCGAACTGCGCAACAAGGCCGAGCTCGAGCGGCAGATGCTGGTGTCCGAGCGCCTGGCCGCCATCGGCCGCCTGAGCGCGGGCATCGCGCACGAGATCAACAACCCGCTCGGCGGCATGCTGACCGCGATCAACACCTACCAGCGCCACGGCGGCGACGACCCGGTCGCCGCGCGCACGCTGTCGCTGCTGCAGCGCGGCCTCACCCAGATCCGCAACACGGTGGCGGCGCTGCTGGTGGAGACCAAGGTCGAGGATCGGCCCTTCGCGCCACAGGACGTCGGTGACCTGCTGCTGCTGGTCGAGGCCGAGGCGCATGCACGCGGCGTGGGCGTGATCGTCGACGAGAACATTGCCGCCCCGCTCCCGCTGCCGGCGACGCTGCTGCGCCAGATCGTGCTCAACCTGCTGCTCAACGCCGTCGCCGCCGCCGGCGAAGGCGGCAGCGTGCGCCTGCGCGTGCATGACGCGGACGAGCGGCTCACACTGGCGGTGCACAATGACGGCGAACACATCGCCGAGGACGAGCTACCCTATCTGTTCGAGCCCTTCTCCACCTCGCGGGCGAGCGGCCACGGGCTCGGGCTGTGGATCGTGTACCAGATCACGCGCCAGCTCGGTGGCGACATCGCGGTGGAAAGCGCGCCGGAGGCGACAACCTTTACCGTGGAGATTCCGCATGGCCAACCCGCCTGAGTCGCTGCCGCGGCTGTGCCTGATCGAGGACGACGAGATCATGGGCGAGTCGCTCGCGGACCGCTTCCGCCTCGAGGGCTTCACCGTCGACTGGTGGCGCAGCGGCGCCGAGGCCCGCGCCGCGCTCGGCCGCCAGCGCTACGCCGTGGTGGTGAGCGACATCCGCCTGCCCGACTGCAACGGCGGCGAGCTGTTCCTGGAGTCGGTCGCAAAGGCGCCGATGCTGCCGCCCTTCCTGTTCATGACCGCCTACGGCACGATCGACCGCGCCGTGGAGCTGCTGAAGGCCGGCGCCGCGGATTACGTCACCAAGCCCTTCGACGCGGACACCCTGGTCGCCAAGGTGCGCGCCCTGGCCGAAGGCTACGGCAGCGGCGGCACCGAGGCGGTAACCGACGCGCTCGGGGTCTCGCCGGCGATGCGGCGCATCGCCGAGTCGCTGCCGCGGCTCGCACGCCACGCCGGGACGCTCCTCATCACCGGCGAATCCGGGGTCGGCAAGGAGCACGTGGCCCAGCTCTTCCACCACCACGCGGCGCCGGCCGGCGCCCCCTTCGTCACCGTCAACTGCGCGGCGATCCCGGAAACCCTGCTCGAGGCCGAACTCTTCGGCCACGAGAAAGGCGCCTTCACCGGCGCGGTGAAGGCCAAGCGCGGCTACTTCGAGCAGGCCGCGGGCGGCACGCTGTTCCTCGACGAGATCGGCGAGATGCCGCCGGCGATGCAGGTGAAGCTGCTGCGCGTGCTGCAGGAGCACAGGCTGCAGCGCCTCGGCGGCGAAGCGCCGGTCGCGGTGGACTTCCGCCTCGTCTGCGCCACCCACCGCGATCTGCGCGAGATGGTCGAGGCCGGCAGCTTCCGCGAGGACCTCTACTACCGCATCCACGTCATCCACCTGCGCAGTCCGCCGCTGCGCGAGCGCCCGGAAGACATCCGCTGGTTCGTGCACCACTTCGTCGAGGCCTTCAACCGCGCCCACCCCGAGGAGAGGCGCCGCATCGACCCGCGCACCGAACAGGCGCTGGTGCACTACCCCTGGCCGGGCAACATCCGAGAGCTCAGGCACGCGGTCGAGCGCGCCTGCATCCTCGCCCCCGGCCCGGTGCTGGGGGCGGAAGCCTTCTTCGGCGAAGGCCTGGAGGCCGGCGCCGACGCCCGCAGCGCCTCGCCCTCGCTCGCGGATTACCTGATGGAGTGCGAGCGCGACTACCTGCGCATGGTGCTCGAGCAGCACGGCGGCCACATGACCCACGCCGCCGCCGCGCTCGGCATCACGCGCAAGACGCTGTGGGAGAAGCTGCGCCGCCTCGGCCTCCGTGCCCAGGAGTGAAGGCCGGCCGCGGCCGCCGTGCCAGGGCGAAAAAAAGCCGGCCGCGACGGGCCGGCGGGATGCACGGGGCGGGGCTCAGCCGAAGCGGCCGGTGATGTAGTCCTCGGTTTCCTTCTTCTTCGGCTTCAGGAACAGCTCGTCGGTGACGCCGAACTCGACCAGCTCGCCCAGGTACATGTAGGCGGTGAAGTCCGAGATGCGCGCCGCCTGCTGCATGTTGTGGGTCACGATCAGGATCGTGACCTTGTCCTTGAGCTCGGTCACCAGTTCCTCGATGCTCGCGGTGGCGATCGGGTCGAGCGCCGAGGTCGGCTCGTCGAACAGGATGATCTCCGGGTCGGTGGCGAGCGCGCGCGCGATGCACAGGCGCTGCTGCTGGCCGCCGGAGAGGTTGGCGCCGAGCTCGTTGAGGCGGTGCTTGACCTCGTCCCACAGCGCCGCGCTCTTGAGCGCCTGCTCGACCTTGTCGTCGATCACCGAACGGTT
Source organism: Thauera sp. (assembly GCA_024710965.1). GTDB lineage: Bacteria > Pseudomonadota > Gammaproteobacteria > Burkholderiales > Rhodocyclaceae > Thauera. The sequence continues at coordinate 7,319 of JANJTU010000025.1, forward strand.
CTTCTCGCCGCGCACCCGCAGGCCGTAGGCGACGTTCTCGTAGATCGACTTCGGGAAGGGGTTGGGCTTCTGGAACACCATGCTGATGCGCATGCGCACCTCGATCGGATCGACGTCGGCGGCGAGCAGGTTGGTGTTGTCCGGGTAGAGGCGGATCTCGCCCGCGTAGCGGTTGCCCGGGTAGAGGTCGTGCATGCGGTTGAAGGAGCGCAGCAGCGTCGACTTGCCGCAGCCGGAGGGGCCGATCAGCGCGGTGACCTTCTTGTCGTAGACCGGGAAGGAGATGCCCTTCAGGGCGTGGAACTGGCCGTAGTGGAAGTTGAAGTCGCGCACTTCGGACTTCAGCGCCAGCGGGGTCGCAGGTGTTGTCATGCTTTGCTCTCGAAAGAATCCGGATGTCCTGGGCGCGCCGGCGGCGCGCGTGTCGGTCGCCGCCGTGCTCACCACTTGATGTTGCGGCGCAGGCGGTAGCGCAGCCAGATCGCCAGCCCGTTCATGGCCAGCGTCATGAAGACGAGGATGAAGCCGGCGGCGGCCGCGTTGTAGTGGAAGTTCGGGTCGGGACGCGACACCCAGTTGAACATCTGGATCGGCATCACGGTGAAGGGCGCGAACAACCAGTCGAACAGGCCCGCCGGCGGCTCGCCCGCGAACGGTGCCGGCGGCAGGAAGGCGATGAAGGTGAGCGCGCCGATGGTGATGATCGGCGCCGTCTCGCCGATCGCGCGCGCGAGGCCGATGATGACGCCGGTGAGGATGCCGGCGCCGGAGTAGGGCACGATGTGGTCGCGCACCAGCTGCCAGGTCGTGCAGCCGCAGGCGTAGGCCGCCTCGCGCACGGCCTGGGGGATGGCGCGGATGGCCTCGCGCGTGGCGACGATCACCACGGGCAGGATCAGCAGGCCGAGCGTCAGGCCCGCGGAGAGGATGCTCTGGCCGAAGCCGAAGGCGTGGACGAAGATGCCGAGCGCAAGCAGCCCATAGATGATCGACGGCACCCCAGCGAGGTTGGTGACGTTGATCTCGATGATGTCGGTGATCCAGTTCTTCGGCGCGTACTCCTCGAGATAGACCCCCGCGGCCACGCCGATCGGCACCGCAGCGGCGAGCGTCACCAGCATGACCAGCGTGGTGCCCACCCAGGCCGACAGGATGCCCGCCTGCCCGGCCTTGCGGGACGGGAAGCTGGTCAGGAACTCCCAGCTCAGGCGCGGCAGGCCGTCGATCGTCATCTGCGCGAACAGTGCAAACAGCGTCAGCACGCAGATCATCATCGCCGACAGGCCGACCAGGCCGAAAATCATGTCCCAGCGCTTGTGGCGCTGGATCAGGGTGCGGATCCCCTGCAGGCGTTGCTCGTGATTGTCTGTCATGGTCAGTAGGTCTCGCGGAACTTGCGACGCAGCCAGTAGCCGAGGATGTTGAACACCAGGGTCAACAGCACCAGCGTGAGCCCGGCAGCGAAGATGGTCTGATAGGCAAGCTCGCCGTGCGGCAGATCACCCAGCGCCACCTGCACGAGGTAGGCGGTGATCGTGCCGGCCCCCTCCATCGGGTTGAAGGTGAAGTTCGGCTGCATCCCGGCGGCAACCGCCACCACCATCGTTTCACCGACCGCGCGCGACACGCCGAGGATGCACGCGGCGGCAATACCGGACATTGCCGCCGGCGCCACCACCTTGATCGCGGTCTGGAAACGGGTCGCCCCCATCGCGTAGGAGCCCTCACGCAGGCTCATGGGCACCGAGCGCATCGCATCCTCGGCGAGCGAACTGATGTAGGGCACGATCATGATGCCGACCACCAGCCCGGCCGACAGCATGTTGAAACCGGGCAGCTCGGGGAAGATCTTCTGCAGCAACGGGGTGACGAACAGCAGCGCGAAATAGCCGAAGACGATGGTCGGCACGCCGGCGAGCATCTCGAGGATGGGCTTCACTGTTTCCCGCACCGTGACCGATGCGAACTCGGACAGATACACGGCGATGATGGTGCCGACCGGAATCGCCAGCAGCAGGCCGACACCGGCGACCGTGATGGTTCCCGAGAGCAGCGGCAGGATGCCGTAGTGCGGATCGGCGAAGAGCGGCGTCCACTGCGTATCCGTCAGGAAGTCGAGAATCGACACCTGCTGGAAGAACAGCACCGATTCGGAAATGAGGACGTAGAGGATCGCAGCGGTCGTGAATACGGAAATGAAGGCGGCGAAGAACAGCAGTGCTTCGATCACCTGTTCCTTGACGTGGCGCGTGCGCTTCTTGCGGAGACGCTCGCTGGTCACGGGCAGCGCACCCGCGGCGGGCGCCGCAGCGATGCTGGTCGTCATGGGTGAGTCCTTGTCTGGCATTGATGCTCCCGGAACGGACAAAAGCCCCGGAGCTCGCCCCGGGGCTGTTCCGGTCGGACGGATTACTTGGCTTCGAGCGACATCAGCTCTTCGATCGTGATGCCGACCTTGTTCTCGCCACCGAACTTGGTGCCCTTGGTAACCTTGGCGACCTGCTCGATGTTGTAGTCATAGGCCTTCTTCGGCAGCGGCACGTACTTCACCTCGGCCGCCAGCGCCGCACCTTCCTTGTTGTAGAACTCGACGAACTCCTTGACCTCGGCCTTCTCGAGCGACTTGGCGTTCACGTAGATGAAGATCGGACGCGACAGCGGCGTGTAGGTGCCGTCGAGCACGGTTTCCATCGACGGACCGACCGCGGGCTTGCCGTCTTCGGCGATGATCTTCGCCGCCTTGAGCTTGTCCTTGTTCTCTTCGTAGTAGGCGAAGCCGAAGAAGCCGAGCGCATTGACGTCGCGCGACACGCCCTGCACGAGCACGTTGTCGTCTTCGGAGGCGGTGAAGTCGCCACGGCTGGACTTCGACTTGCCGGTGACGGCTTCGGTGAAGTAGTCGAAGGTGCCCGAATCAGCGCCGGCGCCGTAGAGCTTCAGCTCGCGATCGGGCCAGGCGGGGTTGACCTGGTTCCACTTCGTGACCTTACCCTGCGCGGCCGGCTCCCACATGGCCTTCAGCTGGGCCACGGTGATGCCCTTGTCCGCCCAGTCGTTCTTCGGGTTCAGCACCACGGTGAGCGCATCGAAGGCGATCGGCAGCTCGACGAACTCGACGCCGGCGGCCTTGCAGGCCTCGATCTCTTTCTTGGTGATCGGCCGCGAGGCATCGGCGATGTCGATCTCGCCGCGGCAGAATTTCTTGAAGCCGCCGCCGGTGCCGGACACGCCGACCGTCACGCGCACGCTGCCCTTCTTCGCCGCCTGGAATTCCTCCGCCACGGCTTCGGTGACCGGGAACACGGTCGAGGAACCGTCAATCTTCACCAGCGCCTGGGCAGCGGCGCTGCCGGAAACGAAGGCACCAGCAACAGCAACGGCAGCAGCGGCGAACTTGAAAACCTTCATGAGACACACTCCGTCAGTTGGACATCGGTTCGGACGGACGAGAGTGTATGAATACTGTGTTACATGAACGTGACACGTCGCATTACTGCAAGATGCAACGCATCACGCTGGTCGTGGCGCGGCCCCCGTGACTCAGGCGACCGCCGCCTCCACCGCCGCGGCGATCGCGCGCGCGAGCCGTTCGACCTGTTCGCCGTCACGGCCTTCCACCATGACGCGCAGCAGCGGCTCGGTGCCCGACGGGCGCAGCAGCACGCGACCGCTGTCGCCAAGACTGGACTCGGCCTGCGCCTGCGCCGCCGCAATCGCCGCGTCGGCGCGCCAGTCGAAGCCGTCGGGCAGACGCACGTTGATCAACCGCTGCGGGTAGAAGACGAGATCGGCACAGGCCTGGGCGAGTGTCAGTCCGCCCTGCTTCAGCGCGGCGAGCACCTGCAGCGCCGAGACGATGCCGTCGCCGGTGCTGTGGCGGTCGAGACAGATGATGTGGCCCGAATTCTCGCCGCCGAGCTTCCAGCCGCGCTCGTGCAGCAACTCGAGCACGTAGCGGTCGCCGACCTTGGCGCGGGCGAACGGCGCGCCCAGGCGGGCGATCGCGTGCTCGAAACCGAGGTTGCTCATCTGCGTGCCGACCACACCATCGAGCCGCCCTTCGGCCTGGCGGGCGACCGCGATCACGTACAGCAGCTTGTCGCCGTCGTAGATCTCGCCGCGGTGATCGACCATGATCAGCCGGTCCGCATCGCCGTCGAGCGCGATACCGAGATCGGCCCCGTGCGCGAGCACCGCCTGGCGCAGGTGCTCGGGCCGCGTCGCGCCGACACCGGCGTTGATGTTGAGGCCGTCCGGCTCCACCCCCACCGGCAGCACTTCGGCACCCAGTTCGTGAAACACGCTCGGCGCGATGTGGTAGGCCGCGCCGTGGGCGCAATCGAGCGCGATGCGCAGGCCGCGCAGGTCGAGCTCGTTGGGGAAGGTGCTCTTGCAGAACTCGATGTAGCGCCCGGCAGCGTCGCTGATCCGGCGCGCCTTGCCAAGACGGGCCGACTCCATGCAGCCGACCGGCTCGTCCAGCCGCGCCTCGATCTCGGCCTCCACGGCATCGGGCAGCTTCGTGCCCCCGGCGGAGAAGAACTTGATCCCGTTGTCGTAGAACGGATTGTGCGACGCGGAGATCACGACCCCGGCCTGCAGCCGCAGCGCACGGGTGAGGTAGGCCACCGCCGGCGTCGGAATCGGCCCGGCGAGCATGACGTCGACGCCGGCCGCGGCAAAGCCGGCCTGCAGCGCCGCTTCGAGCATGTAGCCGGAGATGCGCGTGTCCTTGCCGATGAGCACCGCCGGATGCTCGCCGGCGGGCAAGTTCTCGCGCGCCACCAGCGTCACGCCTGCGGCGTAACCGAGGCGCAAGACGAATTCGGGCGTGATCGGCGCCTCCCCCACCCTGCCGCGCACGCCATCGGTGCCGAAATACCTGCGTCCCATCCTGCCTCCGCCTCTACCCAAAAGGCGGGATTATGACACTGCCTGCCACACCTTGAGCGCGTCGCAGGTGGCCGCCACGTCGTGCACCCGGACGATGGCCGCGCCGCGCTGGACCGCGATCAGCGCCGCGGCGACGCTCGCCGGCATGCGCTCTTCGACCGGTTTGCCGGTCACCGCCCCCAGCATCGACTTGCGCGACAAGCCGGCGAGCACCGCCAGACCGCCCTCGCCGAAGCTGGCCAGGTCGCGCAGCAGGGCGTAGTTGTGCACCGTGCGCTTGCCGAAGCCGAAGCCGGGGTCGAGCACGATGCGCTCACGCGCGACGCCGCCCGCCACCAAGGCCTGCACGCGTTCCTCGAGGAAGGCTGCAACCTCGCCGACGACGTCCTCGTAGCGTGGATCGTCCTGCATCGTGCGTGGCTCGCCCTGCATGTGCATCACGCACAGGCCCAGCGCGCTGTCGGCCACCGCCTCGAGCGCGCCCGGCGTACGAAAGGCATTGATGTCGTTGATCATGTCGGCACCGGCGGCAACGGCGGCACGCATCACCGCAGGCTTGAGGGTATCGATCGACAGCGGCACGTTCCAGTCGCGTGTGCGCTCGATGAAGCCGACGACACGCTCCAGTTCCTGCGTCTCGGCAACCGGTGCGGCGCCGGGTCGCGACGATTCGGCGCCGATGTCGAGCATGTCGGCGCCTTCTTCCACCGCCCGCTCCGCCCGCCGCAGCGCGGCGGAGAGGTCGCCGTGGAGGCCGTCACCGGTGAAGGAGTCGTCGGTCAGGTTGATGATCGCCATCACCTTCGGCTGCGTCAGGTCGAGGCGGAAACGGCCGCATTGCAGAATGGACATGGGTAGCTGCACCAATGAAAACGGGCCGGGGTTGCCGGCCCGTCGCGTTACGGGATGGGATTGGGGTCGAGCGCGCCGGCTCAGGCTGCCGGGGCCGCGACGTTCGGCGCCGCACCGGGCGCATCGTCCTTCGGCCGCGGCGTCGGCGCACTTGCCGGTTTGGGCGGGCGCGGCGGGCGACCCGCCATGATGTCGTTCACCTGGTCGGCGTCGATCGTTTCCCACTCCAGCAAGGCCTTGGTCATCGCCTCGACCTTGTCGCTGTTCTCTTCCAGCAGGCGGCGCGCCAGTGCGTACTGCTGATCGATGATGCGGCGGATCTCGGCGTCGACCTTCTGCATCGTCGCTTCGGACACGTTGCGGTGGGTCGTGACCTGACGACCGAGGAAGATCTCGCCTTCCTCTTCGCCATACACCATCGGCCCGAGGGTGTCGGACATGCCCCACTGCGTCACCATGCGGCGCGCGAGGTCGGTGGCGCGCTGGAAGTCGTTCGAGGCGCCGGTGGTCATCTGCTTCATGAAGATTTCTTCGGCGATGCGGCCGCCGAACAGCACCGTGATCGTCTGCAGCAGGCGGTCGCGGTCCTGGCTGTAGCGGTCCTCGGTCGGCAGCTGCATGGTCACGCCCAGCGCACGGCCGCGGGGGATGATCGTGACCTTGTGCACGGGGTCGGTCTTGTCGAGCAGGCGGGCCACTACCGCATGGCCGGACTCATGGTAGGCGGTGTTGCGGCGCTCTTCCTCAGGCATCACCACCGAGCGGCGCTCGGCGCCCATCATGATCTTGTCCTTGGCGCGCTCGAAGTCCTCCATGTCCACCACGCGCTTGTTGCCGCGCGCGGCAAACAGCGCCGCCTCATTGACCAGGTTGGCGAGGTCGGCTCCGGCAAAGCCCGGCGTGCCCCGCGCCAGCACCTGCGGATCGACATCGGGCGCGATCGGCACCTTGCGCATGTGCACCTTCAGGATCTGCTCGCGGCCGCGGATGTCGGGCAGCGACACCACCACCTGGCGGTCGAAACGGCCGGGGCGCAGCAGCGCCGGGTCGAGCACGTCGGGGCGGTTGGTGGCGGCGATGACGATCACGCCGGTCTGCCCCTCGAAGCCATCCATCTCGACGAGGAGCTGGTTCAGCGTCTGCTCGCGCTCGTCGTTGCCACCGCCGAGGCCGGCACCGCGCTGGCGGCCGACCGCGTCGATCTCGTCGATGAAGATGATGCAGGGCGCGTGCTTTTTCGCCTGCTCGAACATGTCGCGCACACGGGCCGCGCCGACGCCGACGAACATCTCGACGAAGTCGGAACCCGAGATCGAGAAGAACGGCACCTTCGCCTCGCCGGCAATCGCCTTCGCGAGCAGGGTCTTGCCGGTGCCGGGCGAGCCGACCATCAGCACACCCTTCGGGATGCGGCCGCCGAGCTTCTGGAACTTGGACGGGTCGCGCAGGAACTCGACCAGCTCGAACACCTCTTCCTTGGCCTCGTCGCAGCCCGCGACGTCGGCGAAGGTGATCGAGTTCGCCGATTCGTCGAGCATGCGCGCCTTGCTCTTGCCGAACGAGAACGCCCCGCCCTTGCCGCCACCCTGCATCTGGCGCATGAAGAAGATCCACACGCCGATCAGGAGCAGCATCGGGAACCACGACACGAAGATGCTGGCGAGGAAGGACTGCTCCTCCTCGGGTTTGCTGGCGTTGATCTGGACACCGTAACGCATCAGGTCGGACACCATCCAGATGTCCTGCACACCCGGGGTATAGACGGTGATCGAGCGGCCTTCCTGCGTCGTCGCCTTCAACACCCGGCCGTCGATCGTCGCCTTGGTGATGCGCCCGGCCTTGGCCTCCTCCAGGAACTGGGAGTACTCCATGGTGTTGGGCGCAACCTGCCGCGTGTTGAACTGGTTGAATACGGTCATCAGCACGACGCCGATGACCATCCAGATCGCGAGATTCTTGAAGAGATTGTTCAACGTACTGTACCCCGAATGCCTTTTGGCCAACTGCACGACTGACCCATTCTAGAGGTGAACGTTCCCGGCGGCAAACCAATAGGGACGATTGATCGACTCAATCGGGCCGCGCCGCTCAACCCGGTCGCGGCCCCTTGCCCAGCAGGTAGACCTCGGCACTGCGATCGCGCGACGCCTTGGGCTTGCGCACCTGCACCGAGGCGAAGCCGGCCTCCATCTGCTTGCGGAAGTCCATGAAGCCTTCGCCCTGGAACACCTTGACCACGAACTGGCCGCCCGGCTTCAGGTGACGGACGGCGAAATCCAGCGCCAGTTCGCAAAGATGAATCGAGCGCGCCTGATCCACCGCCGACACACCGGAGAGGTTGGGCGCCATGTCCGACAGCACGACATCGACCCGCGCGCCGCCGAGGCGCGATTCCAGTTCGTCCAGCACGGCGTCCTCGGTGAAGTCGCCCTGCAGGAAATCCACGCCGGCGACCGCCTCCATCGGCAGCAGATCGAGGGCGAACACGCGCCCCGACGGCCCGCAACGCTTCACCGCGACCTGGCACCATGAACCCGGCGCCGCGCCAAGATCGACGACGACGGCGCCGGGCTTCAGCAGGCGGTCGCGTTCATCGATCTCGAGCAGCTTGTAGGCGGCACGCGCCCGATAGCCTTCGGCCTGGGCGCGCTGCACATAGGGGTCGTTCACGTGATCATGTACCCAGGCACGGCTGGTTTTGTTCTTTTTCATCGACTTATATGAAGTATCGAGTGAAGTATTCGGAGTAGAATCCGTGCCCCAAGGAAGTCAGGCACCCAGAGAAACATCAATGATCGAGCTTACCCCGGCACAGCGCCGCGACCTGCGCGCCCGCGCCCACCACCTCAACCCCGTCGTCACGATTGCCGGCAACGGGCTTGCGCCCGCGGTCGTGGCCGAGATCGAGCGCTCGCTGCAGGCGCATGAACTGATCAAGGTGCGCGTGCAGGGCGCCGAGCGCGAGCAGCGCGACGCCCTGATGCAGGAACTGTGCGCCACGCTCGGCGCTGCGCCCGTGCAGCATATCGGCAACATCCTCGTCGTGTGGCGCGAACGCCGCGAAGAAGCCAAGCCGAGCGCCCCGGCGACGCAAAAGCCCGCGGCAAAGGCGGCCACCGCCAAATCGGCCGCCGCCTTTGCCGCCGCCGCCCGTCGCGCCGCGCTGGCCAAGGCGAGCGCCGAGTCGCGCCGCTCCCCGGCGCGCGCACCCGCCAGCCGCAGTCGCGGCCCCGGCAGCGGCACGCGCGGGCGCTGACCGAAACGGCAGCGGAAACAAGAGGGGCGGCGCTTGCGCCGCCCCTCTTCCCATTCCGCCGCAGGGCGCGGAATCAGACGTAGCGGACGTCGATCACCTCGTATTCGCGGATCCCCCCCGGCGCCTGCACCTCGGCGATATCGCCGGCGTACTTGCCGATCAGCGCGCGCGCGGTCGGCGAGCTGACCGAGATCTTGCCGTCCTTGATGTCGGCCTCGTCCTCGCCGACGATCTGGTAGGTCACGACCTGGCCCGAGTCCATGTCCTCGAGCTCGACCGTGGCGCCGAACACGCAGCGGCCATCGGCATCGAGCAGCGTCGGGTCGATGATCTGCGCGTTCGCAAGCTTGCCCTCGACCTCCATGATGCGGCCTTCGATGAAGCCCTGACGGTCCTTGGCAGCCTCGTACTCGGCATTCTCGGACAGGTCGCCGTGCGAGCGCGCCTCGGCGATGGCGGCGATCACGTTCGGGCGCTCGACGGTCTTCAGGCGGTGGAGCTCGGTGCGCAGCTTCTCTGCGCCGGCTACGGTAAGCGGGGTCTTGTTCATGCGACTTGATTCAGTTCGGCGTGCAGGCCCTGCACGGAGTAAACCTCGAGACCGCCGGCGAGGTGGCGCATGCCCATGCACGCGGCGCGCGCGCCCTCGATGGTGGTGAAGATCGTCAGCTTGGCGGCGAGCGCGCTGGTGCGAATCGAGCGCGAGTCGGTGATCGCCTGGCGCTTCTCCTCGACGGTGTTGATCACGAGCGCGATCTCGTCGTTCTTGATCATGTCGACGATGTGCGGACGGCCCTCATTGACCTTGTTCACGACGGTCACCGGCAGGCCGGCGCCCTCGATCACCGAAGCCGTGCCCCGCGTGGCGACGAGGGCGAAGCCCAGGTCGTGCAGCTCGCGCGCCACCTCGATGGCGGCCGGCCGATCGGACATCTTCACGCTGATGAAGGCGGCGCCGCCGGTCGGCAGCTTCACGCCGGCGCCGATCTGACTCTTGACGAAGGCCTCGGCAAAGCTGCGGCCAACGCCCATGACCTCGCCGGTCGACTTCATCTCCGGCCCGAGGATGGTGTCCACACCGGGGAACTTGACGAACGGGAACACCGCCTCCTTCACCGAGTAGTACGGCGGCACGACCTCGCCGGTGACGCCCTGGCTGGCCAGGCTCTGACCCGCCATGCAGCGCGCAGCAATCTTGGCGAGCGGCAGCGAGCAGGCCTTGGAGACGAAGGGCACGGTACGCGAGGCGCGCGGGTTCACTTCGAGCACGTAGACCACGGCGTTGTCGCCCTCGCCCTGGATCGCGAACTGCACGTTCATCAGGCCGACGACGTTGAGCGCGCGCGCCATCGCTTCGGTCTGGCGGCGCAGCTCATCCTGCAGCCTGGCGGAGAGTGTGTAGGGCGGCAGCGAGCAGGCAGAGTCGCCCGAATGCACGCCGGCCTGCTCGATGTGCTCCATGATGCCGCCGATCATGACCTGCTGGCCGTCGGACAGCGCATCGACGTCGACTTCAGTGGCGTCGTTGAG
>JANJTU010000051.1 GCA_024710965.1 Thauera sp.
CATCGCGCGCCTGGAGGCGCAGCTCAACGCGGTGACGTCGATGGCGCAGCAGGCGAGCAGCAGCGCGCAGCAGGCGAGCGAGGCGGCGCAGAAGGCCGACACCGCCGCCGCCGCGGCCCGGGAGGCGAGCGCGACGCAGGCGCCGCTGACCAAGGCGGCCGGCGAGACGGCTTCATCCTTCGAATTCCACGGTTATGCCCGTTCAGGCACGGTCTCCAGCAGCGATCAATTTACGGTCAAGGGGGGCGGCCCGAACATCACCCCGGCCGGCAACCTCGGCGGGACGGTCGGGCGGCTCGGACTCGAAACCGATACCTATGCCGAAGCCAAGTTGATCAAGAACTTCCGCGGTGATGACGGGAGCTGGGCGAGCTACAACTTCATGGTGGCCGACGGCGTCAGCAGCAACAACGACTGGACCGGGGGCGAGAACGGCATCAACGTGCGCTGGGCCTTCGTCGAGATGGGCAATCTCCCCACCTTCAAGGGCACCGTGCTGGAGAACGCATCGATCTGGGCGGGCAAGCGCTTCGACAAGAAGAACTTCGACATCCATTTCTTCGACACCGACTTCGTCTTCCTCTCCGGCACCGGCGCCGGCGTCTACGATGTCCAGCTGACGCCGGACTGGCAAACCAACCTGTCCGTCTACGGCCGCGACTTCCTCAACGAAGACGATGACAGTGTCAAGAGCTATGTCTTCACCAGCAACAACTACGTCGGCAAATGGCAGTTCATGGTGAACGGCATGCACGCGAAGCAGAACGGCGCCGGTGGCGATCGCGCCACCGCCGGTTATCACGGTCTGGTCGCCTACCATGCACCGAGCTTTTACGGCATGGCCCCGGGTTTCGCCAAGACTGGCGTCCTCTATGGCCACGGACTGGGTGCGGAGGTCAAGCGCCTCGGTGCAGTCGGCAACCTGCTCGACGACGCCCAGGCGCTGCGGGTGATGAGCTTCGGGGTGACCGACCTCGCCCCCGACTGGAAGATCTCGCCGGCCTTCATTGCCGAGGTCAGCAAGGACCGCTTCAACAAGGGCGATGACTACAAGTGGGCCTCGGCCAACGTCCGCCTGAGCAACGCGATCAACAAGAACTTCGCCATGCAGTACGAGGCGAGCTACCAGTACATGGATCTGGACAGCACCTTCTCCAGCGCGAAAGGGAACTTCTACAAGCTGACGGTGGCGCCGACCTTCAAGCTCGACACCGGCGCCGGCTTCTTCGCCCGTCCCGAGCTGCGCCTGTTCGGCACCTACCTGGCGTGGGACAAGGAGCTGAACGGCTTCAGCTACGACGCCACCGAGCGCGAAGGCTTCGGCAACACCACCTTCACCGGCTCGAGCAAGTGGCTCGTGGGCGCGCAGATGGAGGTGTGGTTCTGAGGGCGAGCAGGGGCGGCTTTGCAGCGGCCCCTGCCGCCGGGCGCAAGGGGATTGGGGCAGGTGCGCCGCCTCGTTGCCTCCGCCATCGACCGTAGCCCGAGCGCGCCCGCCCGGCTGCTCCACGACGCCTGACCCGACTGCCATCGCGTACCCGCCATCATGACGCCTTTCCTGCGCTCCCTGAGCGCGCTCGCCGCCGGCTTCGTCACCCTCGGCATCGTCACCAGCGTGCTGATGACCCGCCAGCCCGAGTTCCAGGCGCGCTGGGCGCTGGACGCGGGCGAGTGGGGCTGGGCGCTGTTCGCCGGCGGGCTCGGCGGCGTGCTCGCCTATCCGATCAACCGCTGGTTCCTCGCCCGCCTCGGCAGCCGCGGCATGATCAGCCGCTTCGGCATCGCCGGCGGCGTGACGATGGCGCTGATCCCGTGGCTGCCGGGCCTGCCCGGGCTGCTGCTGGGGCTCTTCCTGCAGGGCATGATCTACAGCGGCGTCAGCGTCGCGGTGAACCAGCAGGCGGCGGAGTGGGAGCTGCGCAACAGCACGCGCATGATGGGCAGGCTGCATGCCACCTTCTACGTCGGCAGCATGCTGTCGGCCTTCGTCAGCAGCGCACTGGCGGCGATTGGCCTGGCGCTGTGGCTGCACATGGCGGTGGTGGGTCTGATTGCGGCGCTGCTGCACTGCTGGACCGCGCGCCAGCTGCCGCCCGACCTCCTCCCCGCCGGCGGCGGCACGTTGAGCCCGATCCCGCCCGGCGCCTGGCAGGCGCTCGCGCTGCTCGCCGCCTGTCACGGCATCATCGAGAGCGGCATCATGGGCTGGTCGGCGATCTACCTGCACCAGGGCCTGCAGGCCACGGAAAGCGCGGCGGGCCTGGGCCTGGCGGTGTTCTCCGGGGCGATGGCGGTCGGCCGCTTCCTGACCGACGGCATGGTGTTGCGCTTCGGTCCGGCGCGCGTGATCGCGGCCGGCGCACTGGCCTGCGGCGTCGCCCTCGGTACTTCGGCGGCGCTCGGCGCACTGCCGGTGGCCATGGCCGGTCTCGCCGTCAGCGGGCTGGGGCTGGCGGCGGCAGCGCCGATCATCTTCTCGGCCGCAGGGCGCATGGGCGGGCAGACGCTGGCCCTGGTGGCGAGCTTCAACGCCGTCGGCGGCCTGCTCGGGCCACCGGTGCTGGGCCAGATCGCCAAGATGGTGTCGTTCGGCGCGGTGATGGCCGTGCTGTCAGCCATATGCCTGGTCATGGCCTGGCATGCGCGGGCCTTGCGCGAGGCGGCGGTCGGCAAGGCCGTTGCGGTCGCGCCGGCCGACGCGTCGGCGCCATGAGCTGGCGCAGGTGGTGCATGCCCGCCGCCGCGAATGCAGCACGCTGCCGACGCCTGCCCGCGGCAGGGCGGCGCTCGGCGGCGAGGGCGGGCGGTCAGGGACGGCCCAGCGCCGTCAGGGCGGCGGCACGCAGCGCGGCGCCCGCGATCTCGTTGTCGCGATGCGCGAGCGGCGGGTGCGACGGCGTGGAGCGCCGGGTGAACAAGGCGCGGATCATATCGGCGAGCGCTGCACGGGCGGCGGCGCTGGTCGGCGGGAAGACGGTGGGGTGCAGGTTGGCGAAGGTGTGCATGTCGTGCTCCTTGAACGGTGTTGCGCTGAAGTCAAAGCGCTTTTGGCGCTGACAGGCGAATCCTATGGGAATTGATGCAATGCAACAAATGAGTAATTGTGTTTGTGCCATCAGTGCACATGATCGGCTGCGGGGCGCGCGATGAGCGCTGACAGCCTGCAGACCGCCGGCGCGCTCTTCGAGGCCGTGCAACGGGTGCGCGTGTTCCCGGACTCGAAGACCTTTCCCGACTGCACGCCGAAGGCGGCGCCGGCCGTCATCGAAGAGGCCTTCCGCACGCTCGTGGCCGACTTCGTCGCGCAGCATTTCGCTCTGCCGGTTGCGGAGGAGACGCCCGAGCTGCCGCCGGCGGCCTCGCTCGCCGAGCACATCGACCGCCTGTGGCCGCTGCTGACGCGCATGCCCGATCCACCGGGCGATCAGGGCTCGCGGCTGCCGCTGCCGCTGCCCTACGTGGTGCCGGGCGGGCGCTTCCGCGAGATCTATTACTGGGACAGCTACTTCACCGCCGAGGGGCTGGCGGCGTCGGGCCGGCTCGACCTCGTCGAGCACATGGTGGGCAACTTTGCCGCGCTGATCGACGCCTGCGGCTACGTGCCCAACGGCAACCGCAGCTATTACCTCGGCCGCTCCCAGCCTCCGATGTTCTGCGCCATGCTGGAACTCCTCGAGCGCAGCCGCGGTTTCGACGCGGTGCGCCCCTTCATCGCCCGGCTCGAGCGCGAGTACCAGTTCTGGATGGGGGCCGAGGGCCGCGCCGCCGACGGCCATGGGCCGGCCCGGCGCCACCTCGTCGCGCTCGGCGACGGGGCGGTGCTGAACCGCTACTGGGACGAGCACGACACGCCGCGCCCGGAATCCTTCCTCGAGGACGTCGACACGCACGCGCGTGCCGCGCCGGAGCAGCGCGCCGGGCTGTACCGCAACATCCGCGCCGGCGCCGAATCGGGCTGGGACTTCAGCAGCCGCTGGTTTGGCCCGGCCGGCGGCCTGGAGTCGATCCGCACCACCGAACTGCTGCCGGTCGACCTCAACGCCTTGCTGTGGCAGGTCGAGACCCGGCTCGCGCACTGGCTCGGCGGTCTCGGCGAGGCTCGGGCCGCCGACTATGCGCGCGCGGCCGAGGTCCGTCGCACGGCGCTGTTGGGGCGCTGCTGGGACGAGGCGGCGGGCTGGTTCTTCGACCACCACTGGCCGAGCGCGCAGCGCAGCGCGGCGTGGACGCTGGCGGGCGCCTTTCCGCTCTACTGCGGCATGGTCGATGCTGGCCAGGCCGCGCGCATGGCCGCGGTGATCGAGCAGCGCTTCCTGCGCCCGGGCGGTCTGGTCACGACGCTGGCGGAATCGGGCCAGCAGTGGGACGCGCCCAACGGCTGGGCGCCGCTGCAATGGGTGGCGGTGGAGGGGCTGCGCCGCTATGGCCACGAGCGGCTCGCACGCGAGATCGCGGCGCGCTTCGTGGATCTGGCCGAGGACGTCTGGCGGCGCACCGGCAAGATGATGGAGAAGTACGACGTGTGCGACCCCGCACAAGCCGCTGGCGGCGGCGAGTATCCGGTGCAGGACGGCTTCGGCTGGACCAACGGCGTGGTGCGTGGCTTCATCCGCTTTCTCGCGGCATCGTAGGCGGGGCAGGGCGCTGCCGCGGGCGGCGGGGCGGGGCGGTTGCGATGGATGAAGTCGGGCAATCGGCACATTGGCCCGCTGATATACTCAGCGCGTACCAAGGACAACATACCGCGCCGCCCGGCATGCCATTGAATATCCCCAACACCCTGACCTGGGCGCGCATCGCCCTGATCCCGATCTTCGTCGGCGTCTTCTACCTGCCCGACGGGTGGTTGGCGGCCGGGCACAAGAACCTCGTCGCCACGCTGATCTTCATCACCGCCGCGGTCACCGACTGGTTCGACGGCTATCTGGCGCGCGCCCTCGGCCAGACCTCCGCCTTCGGCGCCTTCCTCGATCCGGTCGCCGACAAGCTGATGGTGGCGGCGGCGCTGATCCTGCTGGTGCAACTGGCGCGCGTCGACGCGATCATCGCGGTCGTCATCATTGGCCGCGAGATCACGATCTCCGCCCTGCGCGAGTGGATGGCGCGGGTGGGGGAGTCGGCGAGCGTCGCGGTGGCCTACGTCGGCAAGCTCAAGACCGCCGCGCAGATGGCGGCCATACCGCTGCTGCTCTACAATGCGCCGCTGCTGTCGATCGACCTGCGCGGTGTTGGCAGCGCGCTGATCTACGTGGCGGCGGCGCTGACGCTGTGGTCCATGGGCTACTATCTGCACCGTGCATTGCCGCTGCTGGCACGGCACGACGAGAAGTAGGCGGGTGGCGGGCTGTTCTGCAGACGAATGGTTGACAGGTTTTGATCGCCGGCTATAATGCCGGTCTTTCCCGAGCGGGAATAGCTCAGTTGGTAGAGCGCAACCTTGCCAAGGTTGAGGTCGCGAGTTCGAGACTCGTTTCCCGCTCCAAGTCTTTCCGGGTCAGATTCTCCGTCTGACTCCATGGCTCCAGTAACGAGGATGCCGGGCCGAAACGGTCACGGCGCGATGGCAGAGTGGTTATGCAGCGGCCTGCAAAGCCGTGTACCCCGGTTCGATTCCGAGTCGCGCCTCCAAGCAATTCAAGCACTTAACCCGCTTCGGCGGGTTTTTTGTTGCCTGAT
>JANJTU010000069.1 GCA_024710965.1 Thauera sp.
GTTACATCCTTTGGTCGTGGAGGGCGCCGCCGTCGAGGCTCACCCGCTCGGGGGTGACCTCGTCGAAGCGCAGGACGGTGCCGCCGTGCTCGGCGGCGAAGGCCTTGGCGTCGGCCTCGCGGGCGAAGGCGGCGGCGGTCGGCCCCATCGAGCCGAGCCGCTTCGAGCCGAAGACGTAGAAGGCGCTCCGGGCGTCGATCCAGTGGCCGCGCGGCGCGTCCCAGTCCGCCTTGCCCATGTCCTGGACGAAGACGGCGCTGACGGCGCGCGCCTGCTCGGGGTTCAGATAGATGCTGAACATCTCGATGGTGTCGCAGAACCAGTCCGGCTCGGCGACGTCGCGGTAGTGGATCTGCGCCTTGGGGCCGGGATAGTCGGCGAGCAGCATGCCGTCGAGCGCGCAGCTGGTGGCGGCATCGATCTCGAGCGCGACGACCGAGGCCTTGCCGCCTGCGCCCTGGCCGCAGGCGGCCAGCAGCCCGGAGGCCGCGGCCGCGAGCAGGAAGCGGCGGCGGGAGAGGCAGCGGTGATGCGTGCACATGAAGGGGGTTCTCCGTTTCTTGTGGGGGGGCGCGCTCAGCGGCGGAAGCGCCAGGCGGCGAGCGCGAGCGGGGCGACGATCCAGGCCGCCATCACCGCGCCGAGCAGCCAGGGCTGCGCGAGCGCGGGCGGGAACACGGTGGCCAGGCCGTAGAGGGTGCGCACGTCCTCGAGGCTGAAGATGTTGAGGATGCGGAAGACGTCGGCCGGGTTGAGCAGCAGCAGGTAGGGCAGGGCCGCGCCGCCCCATCCGCCGCCGGCCTCGCCGCCGCCGAGCACGAGCGCGCCGAGCAGCAGCAGGTCGAACACGAGCACGAAGAAGAACCACAGCGCGATCGCCAGGCCCGAGGCGCGCGTGCGCTCGGCGGCGAACACCGACAGCATCACCGCCAGGCTCAGGAAGGCGCAGCCGAGCAGCACCGAGCTCGCCATGAAGCCGAAGTAGTGAAACAGCGCGGCCAGGTCGAGCTGGGCGGAGAGCACCAGGCCGACGAGGCCGAAGCCCGCCACGGTGGAGAAGGCGAGCGCCGCGGCCAGCCCGAGGTACTTGCCCAGCAGCAGCTCGACGCGGGTGATCGGCATCGACAGCAGGAGGTCGAGCGAGCCGCGCTCGCGCTCGCCGACGATGGCATCGAACCCCAGCAGCAGCGCGATGAGCGGGATCAGGTAGATCACCAGGCTCACCAGGCTGGCGATCGTGACCTCGATCGAACGAAAGCCCACCGTGCCCTGCTGCGCCGCGCCGAAATAGGCGATCGACAGCGCGAAGGCGGTAAACACCAGCGCCACCGCGAGCACCCAGCGGTTGCGGATGCGGTCCCAGAACTCCTTGCCGGCGATGGTGGCAACTTGTGCGAATTCCATGCGCGCGCCCTCTAGTCGGAAAAGCCGAAGAACACGTCTTCGAGCGACGGTTCGTGCACGGTCAGGTCGAGCACTGTGCCGCCCAGCCCGGCGAGCGCCTCGATCACCGCCATCTTGCTCTCGCGCTGGCACTGCACCGCGACATGGTCGTCGCGCGCCTCCACGGCGCCCACCGGCAGGTGGCACAGCGCGTCGCGCACCGCCTCGAAGTCGGCCGGCGCCACGCGCACCGAGAACCACAGCGGCAGGTCCATCTGCTCGCGCAGCGCCTGCACCGTGCCAGTGGCCTGCACCTGGCCCGCGGCCATGATCGCCAGGCGGTCGACGCGCTCCTGGATCTCGGCGAGGATGTGCGAGGTGATGACGGTGGTGACGCCCTCGCTCTTCAACTGCCGCAGGATGGCGTAGAAGCCGCGGATCGCCTCGGGGTCGAGGCCGGTGGTGGGCTCGTCGAGGAACAGGAGCTGCGGGCGGCCGAGCAGGGCCTGCGCGAAACCGAGGCGCTGGCGCATGCCTTTCGAATACTCGCGGACGCGCCGGCGCGCCGCGTGGCCGAGCCCCACGCGCTCGAGCACTTCGCCGTTGTGCGCCGAGGGCACGCCCTTCAGGCGGGCGAAGAAGTGCAGCGTCTCCAGGCCGGTGAGGTTGTCGTAGAGGACGACGTTCTCGGGCAGGTAGCCGATCTTGCGCCGCACCGCACGAAAGTCGCCGCCGCCCACGCGCGCGCCGTCGATGCGGATCTCGCCCGCGCTGGGCGGGATCAGGCCGAGCATCATCTTGAACAGGGTGCTCTTGCCCGCGCCGTTGTGGCCGATCAGGCCATACAGCTCGCCGCGGCGGATGTCGAGGTCGACGCCGTCGACCGCGTGGATGGCCCCGTAGTGCTTGCGCACCCCGCGCACGGCGATCACGGGCGCGCCGGCCTCATTGGGGACGGGGGAAGTGTCTGCCACGCCATTGGCTCCAGTCAGGGTTGTGCGGCTGCATGCGCGGCTTCGGATCGACGATGCTCGGCGCGCGCAGCAGGGGGAACTGCTGGCCCACCAGGCGCAGCGTCTGCACCGCGGGGCTGGCGAGCAGCAGCTTCATCATCGGGTGGCGCCAGGACAGGCGGTCGACGAGGTCGTTGGCCTCGTAGGGCACGTCGCCGGCGCCGTCGCCGTCGCGGTCCCAGCCCAGGTAGTTGCTCCAGTAGTTGCCCGCCTGCTCGCCCCAGGGCAGGTCGCG
>JANJTU010000087.1 GCA_024710965.1 Thauera sp.
GTGCCGATCTGGTTGATCTTGATCAGGATCGAGTTGGCCACGCCCTGCTCGATGCCCTGCTCGAGGATCTTGGTGTTGGTGACGAAGAGATCGTCGCCGACAAGCTGGATCTTCTTGCCCAGGCGCTCGGTCAGCAGCTTCCAGCCCGCCCAGTCGCCCTCGGCCATGCCGTCCTCGATCGAGACGATCGGGAACTTGTCGGCGAGCGTGGCGAGATAGTCGGTGAAGCCTTCGGCGGTGAGGCTCAGGCCTTCGCCCTTCAGTTCGTACTTGCCGTCCTTGTAGAACTCGGAGGCGGCGCAGTCGAGCGCGAGCAGCACGTCGCGGCCCGGCTCGTAGCCGGCGGCGGAGATCGCCTCCTGGATCAGGTTCAGCGCTTCCTCGGTGCCGGAGACGTTGGGGGCGAAGCCGCCCTCGTCACCGACCGTGGTCGGGAAGCCCTTCTTGTCGGTGATCTTCTTCAGCTGGTGGAAGATCTCGGCGCCGCAGCGCAGCGCCTCGCGGAAGCTGCCCATGCTCACCGGCATGATCATGCATTCCTGGATGTCGAGGCTGTTGTTGGCGTGTTCGCCGCCGTTGATGACGTTCATCATCGGCACCGGCATCACCATCGGGCTGGAGCCGCCGAAGTAGCGGTAGAGCGGCAGGCCGGCTTCCTCGGCAGCGGCCTTGGCCACCGCCATCGACACCGCCAGCGTGGCATTGGCGCCCAGGCGCGACTTGTTCTCGGTGCCGTCGAGCTCGATCAGGGTGCGGTCGATGAAGGACTGCTCCTCGGCGTCCAGCCCGATGATCGCCTCCGAGATCTCGGTGTTGACGTTCTCCACCGCGCGCAGCACGCCCTTGCCGAGGTAGCGGGCGGTGTCGCCGTCGCGCAGTTCGATCGCTTCGCGCGAGCCGGTCGAGGCGCCCGACGGCACCGCGGCGCGACCCATCACGCCGGATTCGAGCAGCACGTCGGCTTCGACGGTGGGATTGCCGCGGGAGTCGAGGATTTCGCGGGCGATCACATCACCGATGGCACTCATGAGTTTTCCTGTGTTGGGGAGGGGAATGAAAAAGCGTCAGCGGCGCCCGGACGCGGGCGCCGCGTTCAGAGCGATGTCTCGAGGAAACCGTGGCGCTTCACGAGCGCATCGATGTCCTTCAGCGTCGTGAGCAGCGCCTTCATCTTCGGCAGCGGCCAGGCGTTGGGGCCGTCGGACAGCGCCTTCGCCGGGTCGGGATGCGTCTCCATGAAGAGACCGGCCACACCCACGGCCACCGCGGCGCGCGCCAGCACCGGCACGAACTCGCGCTGGCCGCCGGAGGCCGTGCCCTGCCCGCCCGGCAACTGCACCGAGTGGGTGGCGTCGAACACGACCGGACAGCCGGTGTCGCGCATGATCGCAAGACTGCGCATGTCGGAGACGAGATTGTTGTAACCGAAGGATGCGCCGCGCTCGCACACCATGATCGTGTCCGCGCCGCCGTTGGCTTCCTTGGCCTTGTCGGCGACGTTCTTCATGTCGCCCGGCGCGAGGAACTGGCCCTTCTTGATGTTCACCGGCTTGCCGGAGGCCGCCACGGCGTGGATGAAGTCGGTCTGGCGGCACAGGAAGGCCGGCGTCTGCAGCACGTCGACGACGGAGGCCACGAGCGGGATCTCCTCGACCGTATGGACGTCGGTCAGCACCGGCAGGCCGAGCTGCTTCTTCACCGCCTCGAGCATCTTCAGCCCGGCGTCCATGCCGTGGCCGCGGAAACTCTTGCCCGAGCTGCGGTTGGCCTTGTCGTAGGAGGCCTTGAAGACGTAGGGAATGCCCAGCCCGGTGCAGATTTCCTTCAGCTGTCCGGCAATGTCGAGACACATCTGCTCGGACTCGGCAACGCAAGGCCCGGCGATCAGGAACAGCGGCTTGTCGAGGCCGACTTCGAAGTCACACAGCTTCATGCGCCCCTCCCTTTACGCCTGAGCCTGCTTGCGCACGATCGCCGCCTTGACGTAAGCGGTGAACAGCGGATGGCCCTTGCGCGGATTGGAAGTGAATTCGGGATGGAACTGGCAGCCGACGAACCACGGGTGCACATCGGCCGGAAGCTCAACCATCTCGCACAGATCGGTGACCGGCGCGCGGCCGGAGACGATGAGGCCCTTCTCCTCGAGCTGCGACAGCAGCGAATTGTTGACCTCGTAGCGATGACGGTGACGCTCCATGATCTCGGCCGCGCCATAGATCTGGCGCGCGAGCGAGCCGTCCTTGAGCTGGCAGATCTGACCGCCGAGGCGCATCGTGCCACCGAGGTCGGACGCCTCGCTGCGCTTCTCGAGCTTGCCGCTGCGGTCCTTCCATTCGGTGATCAGGCCGATCACCGGGAATCGGGTGTCGCGCTCGAACTCGGTCGAGTGCGCGCCGTCCATGCCGGCGACGTCGCGCGCGAATTCGACCACCGCGAGCTGCATGCCGAGGCAGATGCCGAGATAGGGCACCTTGTGCTCGCGCGCATAGCGGATCGCGGCGATCTTGCCTTCGGTGCCGCGCTTGCCGAAGCCGCCCGGCACCAGGATCGCGTCCATCGGCTCGAGCACGCCGCAGCCGTCGCGCTCGATGTCTTCGGAGTCGATGTAGTGGATCTTCACCTTCGACTCGGTGTGCATGCCGGCGTGGTTGAGCGCCTCGATCAGCGACTTGTAGGACTCGGTGAGGTCGACGTACTTGCCGACGAAGCCGATGTTGACGGTCTGCTTCGGATTCTCCAGGGCGTGAATGAGCTTTTCCCACACCGACAGGTCGGCCGCGCGGGCGAGGATGTCGAGCTTGTGGCAGACGATCTGGTCCAGCATCTGGTCGTGCAGCTGGCCGGGGATCTTGTAGATCGAGTCGGCATCGAGGCACTCGATGACGGCTTCCGGCATCACGTTGCAGAACAGCGCGATCTTGCGCCGCTCGTCGGCCGGGATCGAGCGGTCGGCGCGGCACAGCAGGATGTCGGGCTGGATGCCGATCTCACGCAGCTCCTTGACCGAATGCTGGGTCGGCTTGGTCTTCAGCTCGCCCGCGGTCGGGATGTAGGGCAGCAGCGTCAGGTGGATGAAGCAGGTGCCGGTGCGGCCCTCCTCGATGCCCATCTGGCGGATCGCCTCGAGGAAGGGCAGCGATTCGATGTCGCCCACCGTGCCGCCGACCTCGACGATCGCCACGTCGGCGCCCTCGGCGCCGCGCTTGACGTAGGCCTTGATCTCGTCGGTGATGTGCGGGATGACCTGCACGGTCTTGCCGAGGTACTCGCCGCGGCGCTCCTTCTTCAACACCGACTCGTAGATCTGGCCGGTGGTGAAGTTGTTGCGCTTGCTCATCTTGGCGCTGGTGAAGCG
>JANJTU010000131.1 GCA_024710965.1 Thauera sp.
GATGGCCGCCGGCGTCGCCCACGAGCTGAACCAGCCGCTCGCTGCGCTGCGCAGCTTCGCCGGCAACAGCCTCACCTTTCTCGATCGCGGCCGGCTCGAGCCGCTGCGCGACAACCTGAACCAGATCATCGGCCTGATCGAACGCATGGCCCGCCTGACCTCGCAGCTGAAGGTGTTTGCCTCGCGCCAGCAGAAGGGCAACGGTGGGCCCGTCGACGCCGCGCGGTCGTCGGCGGCGCAGGCGATGCAGGTGGTGGCGGGCTGGTTCCGCGAACGCCTGCAGGCGGCCGGCGTGGCGCTGCGCATCGAGCCGGGCGACGAGGCGCTGCCGCTGCAGTTGCAGGCGCTCGAGCAGGTGCTCTCCAACCTCGTCGGCAATGCGCTCGACGCGCTCGGCGGGCGGGCGGACGGTTGCATCGTGCTGCGTGCCGGCCGGGATGAAGGCGAAGGCGGCCGCCTGTGGCTCGAGGTGGCCGATAATGGGCCGGGCATCCCGCCCGAGCTGCGCGAGCGCATCACCCAGCCCTTCTTTTCCACCAAGCCGCTTGGCCAGGGGCTCGGGCTGGGGCTGTCGATCGTCAGCGACCTGATCGAGGGCGCGGGCGGGCGGCTCGAGATTGCGCCGCGCGCGGGCGGCGGCACGGTCATGCGGGCGAGCTGGCCGCTGGCAGCGAACGGCGACGTGGAGTCGGGGAGGGCTGCATGAGTGCCGCCGCCTGGCCGCCCGCAGCGGGTGCTCATCCGCTCGGCGGGAGTTTGTCGCGCAGCGACAGGAGGGGGATTCAGTGAGTGAACAGACGGTCGGCGTGATCTATGTGGAAGACGACGATCCGGTGCGCGCGGCGGGCTGTCAGACCTTCGCCCTCGCGGATATCGAGGTCGAGGACTTCGCCCGCGCCGAGCCGGCGCTCGCCCGGCTCGACGCCGCGCGGCCGGTGGTGGTGGTGACCGACGTGCGCCTGCCGGGCATGGACGGCATGGCGCTGCTGAGGGCGGCGCTCGCAGTCGATGCCGACCTGCCGGTGATCCTCGTCACCGGCCACGGTGACGTCGGCATGGCGGTGGAGGCGATGCGGCTCGGCGCCTACGACTTCATCGAGAAGCCCTTCGCCCCCGAGCGCCTGGTGGAAGTGGTGCGCCGCGCGATGGAAAAACGCCGCCTCGTGCTCGAGAACCGCGCGCTCAAGGCCAGCCTGGCGCAGTCGGCCGGGCTTGGCGGCCTGCTCGGCGACAGCCCGGCGATGCAGCGCGTGCGCGGCCTGATCGCGGAGCTCGCCGACACCGACGTCGACATCCTGATCGAGGGCGAGACCGGCACCGGCAAGGAGCGCGTCGCGCGCGCGCTGCACGATGCCGGGCGGCGGCGCGGCGGCCACTTCGTCGCGATCAACTGTGCGGCGCTGCCCGAGAGCGTGTTCGAGAGCGAGATGTTCGGCGTCGAGCCGGGCGCCTTCACCGGCGCCACGCGCAGCCGCGCCGGCAAGATCGAGCACGCCGACGGCGGCACGCTGTTCCTCGACGAGATCGAGGGCATGGCGCTGGCGCTGCAGGCGAAGTTGTTGCGCGTGCTGCAGGAGCGGGTGGTCGAGCGCCTGGGCTCGAACCGGCTGATCCCGGTCGACTGCCGCGTCGTCGCCGCGACCAAGCTCGACCTCAAGGCCGAGGCCGACGCCGGGCGCTTCCGCGCCGATCTCTACTACCGCCTCAACGTCGTGTCGATCGCGCTGCCGACGCTGCGTGCCCGGCGCGAGGACATCCCGCCGCTGTTCACCGCCTTCTGCCTGCAGGCGGCCGAGCGCTACCGTCGCGCCGTGCCGGAGACGCCGCCGGCGGTGTACGACTGGCTGATGACGCAGGACTGGCCGGGCAACGTGCGCGAGCTGCAGCACGCGGCCGAGCGCTACGTGCTCGGCGTATGGCGGCCGGCGGCCGAGCTGGGCGAAGGCGCGGGGGGCGAAGGCGAGGGCATGGCGCGCCGCGTCGCGGCCTTCGAGCTCTACCTGATCGAGAGCGCGCTGCGCACGAGCGCCGGCGACGTCGCCGCGGCGGCCATGGCGCTGAGCCTGCCGCGCAAGACGCTGTACGACAAGATCGCCCGCTACGGCATCGAGGTGGGCGCCTTTCGGGATCGATCGGCGGGTTAGGGCGGGTGCGGCAGCCTCGCGGGTTGCAGCCGGGCCGAGCGCGGACCGACGCGGCTTCGGTCTTGTTGTTGCGACTGGTTCGCATTTCTACATTGCGATACAATCCGCCGCCTCAGCCAGCCATCGCGCCTTCTCCGGGCGGAAAGCCAGCCAGCAATCTTTCCCTCTGGAGCTTCGATGCGTCTTCGCACCCTGTGCGTGGCGGTTGCGGCCGCCTTGCCGGCAGCCGCAATCGCCCAATCCACCCTGCCTGCCGTCACCGTTACCGCCGACCAGGCCGATAGCGGCGCGGGCTACAACCCGCTGGCCTCGTCGTCGGCAACCAAGGGGGTCGCGCCGTTGCGCGACATCCCGCAGACGGTCAACGTCGTCGGCCCCGAGCTGATGGCCGACCAGGGCGCGCGCTCGCTCGCCGACGCCCTCGCCAACGTGCCCGGCGTCACGCTCAACATGGGCGACGGCCAGCGCGACCAGTTCGCGATCCGCGGCTTCACCGCGATCGGCGACGTCTTTCTCGACGGCGTGCGCGACGATGCGCTGTACTTCCGCGACCTGTCGAACACCGAGCGCATCGAGGTCATCAAGGGCCCGGCGGCGGTGCTGTACGGGCGCGGCTCCTCGGGCGGCATCATCAACCGGGTCAGCAAGCTGCCGACGACGCGGACGATCCGCGAGATCGC
The DNA here is from genome assembly GCA_024710965.1 of Thauera sp. Taxonomy (GTDB): domain Bacteria; phylum Pseudomonadota; class Gammaproteobacteria; order Burkholderiales; family Rhodocyclaceae; genus Thauera. The sequence continues at coordinate 2,825 of JANJTU010000131.1, forward strand.
CCTGCAGCTCGACACCGAAGGCGAGAAGCGCGCCAGCTTCGACCTCGGCGGCGCACTTGGCGAGGCGGGGCACAGTTTCCGCCTCACCGGTGCGGTGGAGGACTCGAGCGGCTTTCGCGACGAGTCCTTCCTGAAGCGCGAGGCGATCGCGCCCTCGCTCGACCTCGCGCTGGGCGACGACACACGCCTGTTGCTGCAGCTGTCGCACAACCGCGACCGCCGCCCGACCGACTTCGGCATCCCGGACAACAACGGCCGCCCGCTCGACGTCGATCACGCCACCTACTACGGCTCGGGCGACGCCGAGCGCGACGACCAGACGACGAGCACGATGGACACCGCGACGGCGACCCTGTCGCACCGCATCAATGCCGACTGGTCGCTGCGCAACGTGCTGCGCTACTACGATTTCCGCCTCGACCGCAACAACACCCTGTACCGCTCGAACAGCCCCTACACGCTGGTCGATGGCGAGCTGCGCATGCAGCGCACCCACGGCCATGTGGTGCGCGATGAGCAGGGCTGGTTCAACCAGTTCGAGCTGACGCAGCAGTTCGGCCTCGGCGCCAGCCGCCACGCGCTGCTCTACGGCGTCGAGGTCGGCAGCCAGGACAAGGCGCTCGACATCGACAACTGGATCGGCATCGACACGGTGCCGCTCTTCAACCCCGGCGGCGCGATCCCGCCCTATGCCGGGCTTGCGCCGAACTCGCGCACCATCGACAACGTCACCACGCAGGACAGCGCCGCCTTCTACCTGCAGGACCAGATCGCCTTTGGTGCGCAGTGGAAGGCGCTCGTGGGCGCCCGCTACGACGTCTACCGCCAGCAGACGCGCGAGCCGGGCAAGGCGGAACTCGAGCGCACCGACCGCGAGTGGAGCCCGCGCGCCGGCCTGGTGTGGCAGCCGGATGCGGTGCAGTCCTACTATGCCTCGGTGTCGCGCTCCTTCCAGCCGTCGGCCGAGCAGTTCCAGCTCAGCGCCGCGAACGTCGACAACGAGCCGGAGATCTCGACCAACTACGAGATCGGTGCGAAGTGGGACTTTCTCGGCGGCGTGCTGTCGGCCGGCGCGTCGATCTTCCGCCTCGTGCGCAGCGACATGAAGATCACCGAACCGGTGTCGCGCCAGACGATCAACGCCGGCGAGCAGCGCACCGACGGCCTGGAGCTGTCCGTCACCGGGCGCCCGGCGCGCGGCTGGCAGATTCACGCCGGCTACGCCTTCCTCGACTCCGAGATCGTCGACTCGACCGCCAGCGGCGTCGCCAACTTCGGCACCACGCAGCTGAGGGCGCCGTTCGAAGGCAAGGAGGCGGCGCTGACGCCGCGCCACAGCGCGTCGCTGTGGCTGACGCGCGAGCTCGGCCGGGGCTGGAGCCTGGGCGGCGGCATGCGGGCGCAATCGTCACAGTACGCCGCGCCCGACAATCTCGTGCGCCTGCCGGGCTTTGCCGTGCTCGATGCGGCGCTGCTCTACCGCAGCCGCGAGTACGACCTGAGCTTCAACCTCAGGAATGCGCTCGACCGCGAGTATTGGGCGAGCGCGCACGGCAGCGTCAACGGCCTGAACCAGCCCGGCGCACCGCGCACGCTGCAGGTGACCGCGGCCTATCGCTTCTAGCCTTCCGGTCTCGAGCTGCACGCCGCCGAGCGCGTGTCGGCGGCCCCGTTGCGCCGGGCGTCGGGTCTCCGGCCGCGGCGCCGCGGCGCATCGTGACGACGGCGCGTCATGGACACGCGGCGGTGCTTCGGGGTACCCTGCGCGCCAGCTCACATGTCAACCCGGTATCCCCCGTTTGCAGAGGCCAGAGTTCGCTCTGGCCTTTTTCATGCCCGCCCCGAATTCCAGTCACGACCCGGGCTCAAGCGCTTCGTGCGAAAGGACGCGCCGCGCAGGGGGGCGCCACGGCCGTTCCGATCGGGTCCCGGCGTGACCGCTGGCGGCGGTCGATGGGCTGCTTCTCCTCATTGCGGCCGGGTGCTGCGACCGTTTGTCTCCTTCACGCCACATCAGCGGGATCTACCCATGAACATGGAATGCTTCATTGCGGGCAAGGACGCCTCGCTCGAATCCTCGATCAGCACCATGCAGTCCAGGCTGGAAGCGCTCGGCTTTCACGTCGAGGAGCGGTCGTGGCTCAACCCGGTCGACGGCATCTGGTCGGTGCATGTGCGCGACCGCGAATGCCCGTTGATGTTCACCAACGGCAAGGGCGCCTCGAAGCTGGCGGCACGCGCCAGCGCGCTGGGTGAGTATTTCGAGCGCCTGTCGTGCAACTACTTCTGGAACCATTACTACCTCGGCGCGCAGTACGCCGAAGGGGCGGCCGGGCGCAGCTTCGTGCATTACCCGCAGGAGCGCTGGTTCCAGCCCGGCGCGGACGGGGCGTGGCCGGAAGGGCTGCTGAGCCGCGAGCTGCAGCAGTTCTACAATCCGAAGGGCGCCATCCATGCCGACGCCCTCATCGATTTCAACTCCGGCAATGCCGAGCGCGGCATCTGCGCGATCCCCTACGTCCGCCTGCGCGACGAGGCCGTCGTGCATTTTCCGGTCAACATCGTCGGCAACCTCTACGTCAGCAACGGCATGTCTGCCGGCAACACGCCGGCCGAAGCGCGGGCGCAGGCGCTGTCGGAGATCCTCGAGCGCCACGTCAAGTTCCGCGTGATCGCCGAGGGCCTGTGTCTGCCGGATGTGCCGGAAGCGGTCATCGCCCGCTTTCCGCGCATCGCGGCGGGTATCGCCGGGCTGCGCGCCGCGGGTTTCGGCATCTTTGTCAAAGACGCTTCGCTCGGCGGGCAGTATCCGGTGATGAACGTGACCCTGCTGCATCCGCAGGACCAAGGCTGCTTCGCGAGCTTCGGCGCACACCCGCGCTTGGAGATCGCGCTCGAGCGGGCGCTCACCGAGCTGCTGCAGGGGCGGGCGCTGGACGCACTCGAGGGCTTTCCCGAGCCCGGTTTCGACCTGGACGAGGTTGCCAGTGCGCCGAACCTCGAGATCCACTTCGTCGACTCGAGCGGCATCATCAGCTGGAATTTCCTTGGCGTACAGCCGGACTTCGCCTTCCACGACTGGAACTTCAGCACGACGACGGCCGAGGACTACGCCTGGCTGGTCGAGCGTATCCATGCCGCGGGCCACGACATCTACGTGGCCGACTTCACCCACCTGGGCGTCTACGCCTGCCGCATCCTGGTGCCGGGCATGTCGGAGATCTACCCGATCGACGAGCTGGAGTTCGAGAACAACAGCGTCGCCAATGACATCCGCGAGGCGATCCTGCATCTGGCCGATCTCGATGACGACGAGTGCGGCGACCTGCTCGAGACCTTGAACGACAGCGGCGTGGCCGACGAGCGGCTGGTCGCGGCGCTAATCGGGCTGGCGCCGGGCGACGACCTGTTCTGGCAGGACCTGCGCGTGGGCGAACTGAAGACCCTGCTGGCGCTGGCGGCGGGTGACGACGAGGCGATCGCGGAGGGCTGCGAATGGGTGCGCCACTTCGAACAGATCAGCGCGGACCGCCGCCGCGTGTACCGCTGCATCGAATGCCTGATGAAGCTCGACTACGAAGGTGGCTTCCATGCGGCGCTGGAAGGCCTTTTCGGGGCCGTGACGCTACGCCAGGCCAGTGCCTTGCTCGAGGGCGAACTGCGCTTCTTCGGCCAGCCCTCGCCCGGCCTGCACCTCGCCGGTTGCGACATGCACCAGCGCCTGCTCGCCGCCTACGGCAAGTTGCACCCGAACTGAGCTGCCGCGCCGCATGCGGGCGGCGGGCCTGCCGGGCGCTGCCCGCCTGGCAGGCTCCCGCGCGGCGGCCGTACTTTCGTCCGTGACCGATGGACTGGTACCCGGTGTGCCGGTCGGGGCGCGCAGACGATCGAGAGGGGGAGGCGTGAACGTGACGGTGGGGACCGAAGTCCCCACCGGCTGTCTTGGGTTACAAGGCTTCAGCGGCCCCGGCGCTGACCTTAGGCGGCCAGTGCGAAACGCTCATCGTTGGCGTTTATGGATTTGCGCGGATTACGTCCGTCGCCTCTCGGGTTGCCTGCTCACCTTTGTCCGCCCTGTCGAAGCCAGGTCACCCCCACCTAAACACATCCCGATGCGCTTAGGTGGAGGTGAGGGGAATCGAACCCCTGTCCAGAACGCCGCCAGATTGCCGGGATTACAACCATGCCGCAATGATGAGGGCTGAGGGCTGCCGTTGCAAGGGCTGGCGTGCGCAAAAGCGGGAGCGATTTTGTAAGGGCCTATGTGCGCGCCAGGCGGGGGGAGGTACGCTCCAGGCATGTGCACGGCCCGGCCGTCGGGCTGCCGCATGCGCCCGACGGCCGGGCTTGTGACGGCGGGGGCCGGTCAGGCCGCCTTCGTTGCGAGTTCTGGAAACAGCACGTCGGTGAAGCCGAAGCGGCTGAAGTCACGCACCCGCATCGGGTAGAGCGTGCCGACGAGGTGGTCGCACTCGTGCTGCACGACGCGCGCGTGAAAGCCGTTGACGCTGCGGTCGATGGCTCGGCCCTGCGGGTCGAAGCCCTGGTAGCGGATGCGGCGATGGCGCGGCACCATGCCGCGCAGGCCGGGGACCGAGAGGCAGCCCTCCCATCCGTCCTCGAGCTCGTCGCCGATGGGAGTGATGACCGGGTTCAGCAGGATCGTGGTCGGTACGGGCGGCGCGTCCGGGTAGCGCTCGCTGCGGTCGAAGCCGAAGATCACCACCTGCAGGCCGACGCCGATCTGGGGCGCGGCGATGCCGACGCCGCCGGCCGCAACCATGGTGTCGAACAGGTCGGCGATCAGTTCGGCCAGTGCCGGCGTGCCGAACTCCGTGACGGGGGCGGCGTGTTGCAGCAGACGTGGATCACCCATGCGCAGCACGGTGCGGACGGTCATGACGGAAGGCTCGTGCAGGAAGATGGGTCGATTATCGCTCAGCTGGCGCGCGGTTTTCGCCTGGCAGCGCAGCATGGCAAGATGTGCCCCTCTGAGAACCCGTAACGAGGCTTGGTCATGAGATTTGCCCGATCGCTGAGTCTGGGGATGGCGTTGCTGTCGGTGTCCGCCGCCGGGCACGCAGCCGATATCCGCCCCGGGCTGTGGGAGTTTCGCTCGACGCAGCTGCGCATCGCCGGCCTGCCCGATATGTCGTCGCAGATGGCGCAGATGCAGCACCACCTGAAGAACCTGCCGCCCGACACCCGCCGCCTGATCGAGCAGGAGATGGCCGGGCGTGGTGTGCGCCTGGGCAGCGACGGCACGGTGCGCAGTTGCATCACGCCCGAGCAGGCGCGGCAGGACAACATCTACTCCGGCAAGGTCGAGGGCAACTGCACGCTGGGCGACGTCGTCAAGTCCGGCAACACGGTGACGGGGCGCTTGAGCTGCACCGAGCCGCAAGCGAGTGGCGACTTCGCGGCACGGCTCGACGGTCCCGAGCACTTCACTACGCGCATCAACCTGAAGTCGGCGCGCGGCGACATGCAGATGGAAACCGATGCACGGTGGATTGCGGCGCAATGCGACGGCGCGCAGGGCTGAACTCGCGGGCCGAGGGCGCCGTCGCGCCGGATTCGTGCGCGCCGGGTGCAGGCGGGGCCGCTCAGGCGTGCGAGGCGGTGCCGAACACGCGCAGGAGGTCCTGGAAGGCCTTCGCCTGCGCCTGCGGATCATAGTGCGAGAAGAGCTTCATCTGCTGGGCGCGCAGCGCCTGCGGCAATGCATCGAGGATGGCCTGGCGCTCGTCCAGGATGTCCCGATGCATCTGCTCGCTCACGAAGGTGAACTGGATCGGGTGGTGGAGACCGTCGTCCTTGAGCAGATGGAAACGCAGCTTGGCCGGCAGCGCATTGTCGGCAGGGTGACTCTTCATGGGGCCTCGGATCGGGAACAGCGGGTGCGCATGGTAGCGGGAAGATGTAACGCGCGTATTTCAAGAAGGGTCCGGGCTACCCGAACGGAATGCGCTGCGTCATGCCCCGCGACCGCGGGCGAACTTGTCGCCCATGGCCCCGCGGCACTCCGGCGCGAAGGGCGCCGCCAGGCCTGTCAGCTGAGGGCGCGCCAGGGCTCGCCCGGGTTGAAGCCCGAAATGCTGATCCACTGATAGGGCAGGAGGTCGCGCGCCACCGGGCTCGCACGACGGCAGTCGAAGATCCAGCCCTGCACCTCGACGACGAGATGCTGGACCCCGTCCTCGGTGCGGCACAGCACGTAGCGCGCGGGCAGCTCCGCCTCGCGGCAGAGGTGCATGACATAGGCGGCGAAGTCGTCGCAGTCACCCTTGAAGACGCCGATGCTGCCCAGCTGCAGCAGCAGTTCGTCCTTGCTCGCCCAGTAGTCGAGTTCGCCGTAGCTGAGCAGGTCCATCGCATACTGAAAGGCGGCGAGTGCCTGCGCATGAAGCGAAACGAGGAGCGGAAGTTCAGCAGTCATGGCCTCTCTCCCTTGCTTTTTGACAGCCGGCGGGGGGGGCGACGATCTCACCCACGGTGAACGGGGTGGGAGGCGCGAGGGCGCAACCGGCGACGAAGGCGGTGACGACGAGCAGCGCGGCTGCGATTCGCCGCCGGCGGTGATGCGAGGGGCCGCCTGGGGGCGACGCGAAACCAGCGTCGCGTGCGGTCGTCGGGTCGATGGCGAGGGCACGTTCGTGCGATCCAGGCGCGATCGGCGAGACCCTGTCAGGCGCATCGGGGGCTCGATCGGCTCGCATGTTCCAGTCCCTCCAGCTATGCAATGTGGGGACGCTGCCATGCAAATGGATCAGCAAGAATCGCTCCGGGTATGCGGTCCTTTAGGTCAAGCTGATGATTTATTGAATATTTATGGTGATGCGCTGCGCCTGGCTGCCGGCGAGCGCCGGGCCTGGTGTAAGGTTTTTCGACAGCATCGGTAAAGCGGCGGGGCGGGCGCCGGCCGCACGCCAGGTGGCGATGCCATCTCGGCATCGCGGCCCACGGGGCGGTCGGTCAGCGCGGCAGGGGCGCCACCACCACCCGGTTGCGGCCAGCCCGCTTGGCGTCGTACATGGCGGCGTCGGCCCGCTTCAGGGTGGTCTCGAGGCTTTCGCCGGCGGCCAGCGGCGTGAGGCCGGCGCTGAAGGTGATGACCACCTTCTGCTGATCGGCCATGAAGAAGTTGCGTGTCAGTTCGCGCTGCAGCCGGACCAGCGTCTGGCAGGCGTCGTTGTGATCCGTGTCGGGCAGCAGGATGACGAACTCCTCGCCGCCGAAGCGGGCGAGCACGTCCTGTGGGCGCAGGTGCTGGCGGATGATGCCGGCGAGGTGAACGAGGGCGTCGTCACCCGCCTTGTGGCCGTAGGCGTCGTTGATCCGCTTGAAGTTGTCGATGTCGAGCAGGGCGACTGCGAGGGCGCTGCCGCGGCGCTGCGCCCGTGCCGCTTCGCCCCGGAACATGTCTTCCAGCCCGCGCCGGTTGAGGGCGCCGGTGAGCTGGTCGTGCCGCATCTGGCGGCTCGCCTCGTCGAGTTCGCGCTGCAGCTGTTCGATGCGTGCCTGCGCGGCCTGCGCCTGGGCGCGCGCCGTGGCGAGCTCGTCCCGCGAGCGCCGCGTCTCGTCCTGCATGCTGCGCGTCTCGCTCATGACCTCGGCGAGCAGCGGGGCGATGTCGTTGATGTCGCCGGCCTGGGCGATGCGCTGTGCGCAACTGCCGATGCGGTCGTGATAGATGCCGGTGCTTTCGGCAAAGCGCGCCAGGTGATCGACGAAGCCGGCAAGCATCTGCCGCAGCTGGCGCTGGGTTTCGGCCATGTTGTGCTTGAGCTGGCTCTGCTTGTAGATCAGCTCCTTCAGCCGACGGCCGGCGTCGTCGAGCAGGCGGGGGTTCGGCGGCGTGACCAGGAGCTCGCGCAAGGCTTCGACCTGGCCGCTGAACCATTTGTCGTCGAGCACGAGTTCGTCGATGTTGCGCAGCAGCAGGCGCAGCAGTTCGAGCAGGCCGTCGCGGATCTCGGCGTCGTCGGCCGCGGTCATCTCGAGGCGGTGGGCAAAGCGGCGCAGCTGGGCCGAGATGCGGTCGAGCGCATCCGGCGCGAGCGCGTGGTCGAGGCCGGCCGCGAGTAGCAGCGCGTCGTCGGCAAGCTCCGGATGGCCGCCGAGGAAGGCGGGGATCACGTCACGCAAGGCCTGCAGCAGCAGGCCGCGCAGGGTCTCGACGAGGGGCTCGGGGCCCGCCGTGGCGCCGCCGCGGGCAGGGATGGGGGCGTTCGTCGGGGCTGCAGCCGCATGGCCGTCGGACGAGGTTGCCTGCGCGGCTGGCGGTGACTCGGGCGCGGGCAGCTCCGGGTTGATCGGCGCCTGGCTCCACCCGCGCAGCAGGCCCTGCAGCCGTGCGTGCAGGGTCGAGGGGTCGGACGCGCTGAGCACGCGTTCGAGTGCCTCCCGCTTGCGCGCCATGGTCCAGCCGAGCTGGCGGCCCTCCCACTGGCGCAGCAGGTTGGCGATGAGCTCGTTCCAGGCCGGTGCTTCGCTGTCCTTCAGGTTGTCGAGATAGCACTCCAGCGCCGCCGGCGCGGACAATGGGTCGCTGGCGAGTGCCTGGTCGAGGTCGCGGGCGAGGCGCTGGCGCTCGGCGCTGTCGCGCGGCAGCCGGGCGGCGATCCGGCGCAGGAAGGGCGCGGGGATGTCTGCCTCCGGCGTGGTGCCGCCGATCTCGTGGTAGAGCTGGCGGTAGTTGTCCGGCGTTGGTGCGACCCGGCGCAGGGCGAGCTGGCGCAGCGTTTCGCGGGCGATCTCCGACGGGTTGCTCGGGACGGACATGAACGTGGGCGACTCGATGGCGAACGCTTAAAGACGCGGATTATAGGCCGTACTTTGCTGCCGCTGCAGGGTTGCCGGGGGGCGCAGGGCGCGTCGGTTGAACAGCGGAACATTGGACAATGATCAAGAACTGATGATCGGCCCCGGATTATGCTGGTGCAAGGCTGGAACCGGCGGAGGCGCGACATGTGCAATCGATCATCCGGCGTGGCCCGCGTCGTTGGCTGCATTGGCCTGATGCTGGCAGTCACCTTGCCCCTGGCCGCTGGCAGCACCGCCGACCACACCACGTTCAAGATCCTGCAGGGGCCGTTCAAGAGCGGTGAGGAGGTGACCGCGGCCTGCCTCTCGTGCCATACCGAGGCGGCCAGGCAGGTGATGGCAACCCGCCACTGGAGTTGGGAGTACGAGAACCCGGACACGGGCCAGAAGCTGGGCAAGAAGACGATGCTCAACGGCTTCTGCATCGGCAACCGGTCGAACGAACCCTTCTGCCAGGCCTGCCACGTCGGCTATGGCTGGAAGGATGCCAGCTTCGATTTCAGCGCCGAGCACAAGGTGGATTGTCTCGCCTGCCACAACACCGGCGCCTACCGCAAGCTGGCCGGGCTTGCCGGCCATCCGCCCTACGAGCGCATGGAGTTCCCCGCCGGGTCCGGCCAGTTCGTGGAGGCCACCGACCTCGCCGCCGTGGCACAGAACGTGGGCGCCACCTCGCGCCGGACCTGCGGCGCCTGCCACTACTTCGGCGGCGGCGGGGACGGCGTCAAGCATGGCGACCTCGACTCCTCGCTCAATGCGCCGTCGCGGCGACTGGACGTCCACATGGCGGCCGACGGCGCCGGCTTCACCTGCGCGAGTTGCCACAAGACCGAAAAGCACAAGGTGGCGGGCAGTCGCATCAGCATGACCGGGGCCGACCCGCAGCGCGCGATCGTGCGCGGGGAGCGCACCGACCGCAATCCGGCGGCCTGCCAGGCCTGCCACGGCGACCGGCCGCACAAGGGCGCTGGCGGCCATGCGGATCGGCTGAACGATCACACGCGCACGCTGGCCTGCCAGACCTGCCACATCCCGGAATTTGCCCGTGGCGGCGTGCCGACCAAGATGGCCTGGGACTGGTCCACCGCCGGCAAGCTCACGCCCGAGGGCAAGCCCTTCCAGACGAAGGACGACAAGGGCAGGGTGATCTACGACAGCAAGAAGGGCGATTTCGTGCTGGGCGAGAACGTGCAGCCCACCTACCTCTGGTTCGACGGCACGGTGAGCTACACCCAGCCCGAGACGCGGATCGACCCTTCACGCCGCGTGCCGATCAACACCTTCCACGGCACGCCGCGGGCGCCGAACGCCCGCATCTGGCCGGTGAAACTCTTCCACGGCCGCCAGCCCTACGACACGGAGCATCTGACCCTGCTCGTGCCGCACACGGCGACGCCGGACGACACCGCCTTCTGGTACAACTTCGACTGGGGCAAGGCGCTGAAGACGGGAGCCGAGGCGACCGGCCAGCCGTACAGCGGTGAGTTCGGCTTCGTCGATACCTCGATGCTGTGGCCGATCACGCATATGGTAGCGCCGAAGGAGGCAGCACTGGGCTGCGCGCAGTGCCATGCCGACCCCGGCCGGCTGGCAGGCGTGCCCGGTGTGTGGCTGCCAGGACGCGACCGTAGTGCACTGTTGGACACGCTCGGGTTCGGTCTGGCGGGTTTGATGCTGCTGGGCGTGGCGGGGCACGGTGGTCTGCGCGTCCTGACACGCGCAAGGCGCAGGCATGGCGAGGAGCACTGACATGGGCGAGCGCATGTACCTCTTTACCCGCTTCGAGCGGTTCTGGCACTGGGCGCAGGCGGGCCTGATCATCACCCTGCTGGTCACTGGCTTCGCCATCCACGGCAGTCACACGCTGATCGGCTTTCGCCGCGCGGTCGAAGTGCATGAGCTTGCCGCCTGGCTGCTGATCGGCCTGTGGATCTTCGCCATTTTCTGGCATTTCACCACGGGCCAGTGGCGGCATTACATCCCCACCATGCAGAACGTCGACCGCATGGTGCGCTACTACGCTTACGGGATCTTCGTCGGCGCGCCACATCCGTACAAGGTCACGCTCGAGCGCAAGCACAATCCACTGCAGCGCTTGGCGTATCTTGGGGTAAAACTGCTGATCAATCCGCTGATCTGGCTGTCGGGGCTGGCCTATCTGTTCTGGGGCGCACGCGAAGGTGTGCTGCCGGCCGCAATCGGCCTGCAGCAGGTCGCCATCGCACATACTGCCGGGGCCTTCCTGATGCTTGCCTTCCTTATCGTTCACGTCTATCTGGTGACGACGGGGCATACGCCGCTCGCGCACCTCAAGGCGATGATCACCGGCTGGGAGGATGCGGAGGGGGGCAGCCCGCTCCCGTCTGCACGGCCCAAGACCTGAGGCCTGGTGTGAGGCTCCGGAGCTCCCGCCGCAGGGTCACTGCGGCGCGTTCTCGTCGGGCAGTTCGTAGGCGTCGGCCACGTAGGCAGGTCCCTTCATGACGAAGACGATGAAGCAGTAGATCGCCACCGTGGCGACGACCGCCCAGTGCAGGAGCACTGCGGCGATGACCCAGATGTCGACCATCTGCAGCGCGCGCGCGGTCTCGACGCTGTGATCGCCCCACCAGACGAGCCGGGCGAGGAGCGAAACCGCCACGCAGGCGGCGGTTCCGGCCAGGGTGACGAAGGGGAGCTTGCGCAGGACCTGGCGTTCCATCCCTGCGGGCTCGGTGTGGGAACCGGGCAATCGCTTCCAGCGCTTTTCCATGATTTTGATGCTCTCTGGGGTTGGCGCTGGTTGGACCGGCGAGCTGCGTCAGGAGTGCCTGAGCGGACCGGCTGCCCCGCTCAGGCGCGCAGTTCGCGCATGAGCTTGCCGACGTCGAGGGTGCGAGCACGCTGCTCGATCTCCGGCGTGTAGCGCTGCTGCAGGCTGCGGGCCTCGCCGAGCAGCCCGCTGAAGGATGCCTTCAGCGCATCGCCGCCAAGCGTGCGTCCGCCGGCGTAGTAGCGTTTCGCCACCTGCCCGAGCGCGTAAGTGGTGGCGAAGGAGAACGCGCTGCCGGTGGCGGCACTGCCGACGGTCTTGCCGGTCTTGCCCAGGACCTTGCCGAGCAGGCCGCCGATGAGCTTGCGGCCGAACTGCTCGACGTACTGCGACGTCAGGCCGATGCCGACGGTGGCGAGAAAGTCCGTGATGTGGCCGCGGTCGAGTTCGTAGCCGTGGGCCTTGCCGATCCGGTATACCAGCCGCGTCTGCAGCGGGATGATCGCCATCGATGCGAGCGACTGCGGCAGAAGCTCGAGGGCGCCATTCAGGATGGCGGCATTGAGGATGGCCTTGTTCAGCTCGGTGTCGTCCGGCGAGGCGGCGCGGCCGGTGGACTCTCCTGCTGCCGTCGCGGGGCGTGCGCCCGCCGTTTCCCGGGCGTCCGCGGCCGGCGCGGCGGTGGCATCGAGCGGGAGTTCGGCAATCTCGTCTGCTTGTCGCGTGTAGTCTTCTGCGGCGTCGAGGCTGAGGCCGAGCGCGGCGCGCAGGCGATCGAGGAAGGCGGTCTCCTGCGCGTTATGCACGCCGTCGGCATCGACCACGCCCACTGCCATCTCGAACGCGAGTTGTCGCAGCCCCGGCGTGTCGAGCGCGGCCACGGCCGCCTCGAGCGGAATGCGGCCGAGCAGCACGTCCTGGTAGACCTTCAGCAAGTCGATGCCGGCGTCGGCCGCGAGGGACTCGGTGATGCGGCGGATGTGTTCGCGTTCGCGATCGTCCTTGTGCTGGTCGGCGAACGCGGCCATGAGGCAGATGGCGAGGATGGCGCGGGTTTGTTCGGGGGGCATCGGCGTGTCCTGTCTTCGGGTTGGGAAGGGTGGGGCGGGTGGAAGTAGAATAAGCGTAGTTCTTCAACGGGGCTGGTCGACAGCGCCCCTTCCTGCGAGTTCTTGCCACCGATGACCACCGAGAATCCCGACGTCGCAACCGACGCCACCGCTTCCGACGCTACCCCCGCCCAGGCCGCCCCCCGCCCGCGCATCGAGCCCCGCGCGCTGCTGCAGCGCCTGCAGGCTGAATCCCCCGCCTTTCGCGACTGCAAGCCGCTGGCGCTGAAGATCGACGCCAGCATCCTTGAACGCTTCCCCGATCTCGACCGCAAGTCCTTGCGCAGCGCGCTGCGCCTGCATACGGCCTCGACGCGCTATCTGAAGGCGGTGGAGCGCTCGACCGAGCGCTTCGATCTCGATGGCAACCCGGCCGGCGAAGTGACCGAGGAGCAGCGGGCACACGCTTCGACCACGCTCAAGGAGCGCTTCGCCGCGGTGGCGAAACAGCAGCGCGAGAAGCGCGAGGCGGAAGAAGCCGAACGCCGGCGCGCGGAAAAGCTGCAACAACTGGTGACCCGGTTCGGCCGCTGATCGCCGGCTGGCGCGGTCAGGCACGATCGCGGGATGACGCATCGATCCGCGTCAGCCACGCCGCCGCACCGGCCGCGACGGCCAGCGCCACGCCACCGCCGGCGTGTCCGGTGCCGATCATCAGGCCTGCAACGAGACCCAACCCCATCATCACGCGGTTGATCTTCGATTCCATGGCGTCCTCTCGAGCATGTCGTGGTGGTGTGGGAGACTGTAAACATATACAGCTATTCACGCAATCATCGAGGCGCCTCTGCGCGGTGCGCATGCGCTATAATCCGCCCCCGCTGCCGGCATAGCTCAGTTGGTAGAGCAGCGCACTTGTAATGCGAAGGTCGGGGGTTCGACTCCTCTTGCCGGCACCAGAACGTCCGACGGCTCGCAGCGATGCGGGCCCTTTTTCCGCTCGGGACGCGCCCGCTGGAAATGCGCGTGCCTGCTTGACCTTTGTCAATGCGCTGTCCGCCGTATTCTCTAATCTCGTGCCACGAACGCGGACGAAGCAGGAGGCAGCGATGGGACTGATGCAGAGGTGGACCGAAGGCAACTATCAGCGCATGACATTGATGCAGCGCATGATCGAGCGCCTCGAGGTGGATACGGTCAAGGTCGTCTGCGACAACCTTGGGACGACTTTCCGGTCGGCAGTCGGACGCTGCCGCGGCTGCGCCAAGGCGGACACCTGTGTCCGCTGGCTGGATGGGCAGGACACCGGCACCGATCCTGCGCGGTTTTGTCCCAATGCGAAGACGTTTGCCTTGTATCGCCGGCACTGACGAGGATCCGGACCGGATGGACCGCGCGGCGGACGTCCTGTCCACCCGCTGTGCAGGATGAGTATCCAATCCGGGAACGTCGCATATTTTTCTTGCACTCGGTGCGGCTACTGTATATAGTCTCGTTTCTCCGACGCGGGGTGGAGCAGTCTGGCAGCTCGTCGGGCTCATAACCCGAAGGTCGCAGGTTCAAATCCTGCCCCCGCAACCAAACAAAGCGAAAAGCCCCAAGTGCGAAAGTGCTTGGGGCTTTTCGCTTCATGCGGTCCGCTCCAATGGGCCGAACCGAAAGGAGGGGCCAATGGCTTCGTCCCAGGAAAACATCAGCATGGCGCTGTTCTGCGATTTCGAGAACGTCGCCCTTGGCGTGCGCGATGCGAATTACGAGAAGTTCGACATCAAGCGCGTGCTCGAACGCCTGCTGCTCAAGGGCAGCATCGTGGTGAAGAAGGCGTATTGCGACTGGGATCGCTACAAGAGCTTCAAGGCCGCGATGCACGAAGCCAACTTCGAGCTCATCGAGATTCCGCATGTGCGTCAATCGGGCAAGAACTCCGCCGACATCCGGCTTGTGGTCGATGCCCTCGACCTGTGCTACACGAAATCCCACGTCAATACCTTCGTCATCATCAGCGGCGACTCCGACTTCTCGCCGCTGGTGTCGAAGCTGCGCGAGAATGCGAAGCAGGTGATCGGCGTCGGCGTCAAGCAGTCGACTTCGGACCTGCTGATCGCCAACTGCGACGAGTTCATCTTCTACGACGACCTGGTGCGCGACAGCCAGCGCGCGGCGGCCAAGCGCGACGCACGCGAGGCGCAGCCGGCGGCGAAGCGTTCGCCTGAAGAGGAAAAGCGGCGCAAGGAAGAGCTGGAAGCGCGCCGGCGCCAGGCGATCGATATCGCCGTCGAGACCTTCGAGGCGCTGCTGTCCGAGCGCGGTGACAGCGGCAAGATCTGGGCGTCGATGCTGAAGGAGGCGATCAAGCGCCGCAAGCCCGACTTCAGCGAGACCTACTACGGTTTCCGCGCCTTCGGCAACCTGCTCGAAGAGGCTCAGGCGCGCGGCCTGCTCGAGTTCGGCCGCGACGAGAAGTCTGGCGCCTATGTCTATCGCAGCAGCAGCCATGCGGGCGCGGAGGCCGAGGCGCCCCGTGGTGTCGAAGCAGTTCGCCCGGCCGCCCCACCGGCCGCAGAGCATGCGCCCCCGCCGGCTGTGGAGGACAAGGCCGGTGTGGAACCGCCCCCTGCGGCCGCGCCGGCGCCGAAGAAGACCGGCGCGCGCCGCAAGAGCGACGGCGCGCGCAAGTCCACGCGGAAGAAGGCGGACGAGAGCGTCGCGCTGGCTGTGCCGGAGCCGGCTGCCGTGGCCGAGCCGATCGAGCTTCAGTTCGAAACCCCGGCCGTGGCCGAGGTGGCAGGCATCGTGCCCGCCACTGCGGTTCCCGAGGAAGCCGTGGCCAAACCGAAGCGGAAGGCCGCCCCGCGCAGCCGTCGCCCGCGCAAGCAGGACCAGCCGCCCGCCGAAACCGAGTGATCGGCCCCAGCCGGTGTTGCATCGACCCTCCGCGATGACCGTCCCCGGCGCTGCGGCGCACGACGCTCGCCCCGACTGGCCGTATCCGCGCTGGATCGCCCATCGGGGCGCGGGGCGGCTGGCGCCGGAGAACACCCTCGCGGCATTTCGCCTGGGCGCATCCTTCGGTTACCGGATGTTCGAGTGCGACGTCCGCCTGAGTGCGGACGAGGCCAGCTTCCTGCTCCACGACGACAGCCTCGACCGCACCACGGACGGAGTCGGGCCTGCCGGAGCGCGGCGGTGGGCCGAGCTCGCCGGACTGGATGCCGGGCGCTGGCATTCGCCTGCCCATGCCGGCGAACCTCTGCCGACGCTGGAGCGCATCGTGCAGTTCTGCCTGGGGCAGGGCTGCGCGCTCAATGTCGAACTGAAGCCCGGGCCGGGCACCGAATACCGCACTGGTCAAGTGGTGGCGCGCCAGCTGCGGCAAAGCTGGACCGCCGCCGCGCTGCCGCCGCTGCTGAGCTCTTTCAGCACCGCCGCGCTCGAAGGCGCCCGTGCCGCGGCGGCCGCGCTGCCTCGCGGTCTGCTCCTCGACGCCCTGGTCGACGGCTGGCTGCAGCGTGCACGCCGTCTCGACTGCGTGGCGGTGATCTGCGAGCACCGGCTGTGCAATGAACGCAGCGTGCGCGACGCTCGCGACGCTGGTTTCCGCGTGCTCGCCTATACGGTCAATGAGCCGGCGGAGGCTGAGCGCCTGCTCGGGTTGGGCGTCGATGGCCTCATCACCGACCGTGTGGACCTCTTCCCGCCCCAGGACGGGCAACGGTGAGCGGCTCGCCGGGGGGCTCGCCCGGATCTCGCCGGAACTCGCGTCGCCGGCCATGCTCTACCCGCTTGTCACCTCCGGCGTGAACCATCATGGCTAAAACACTCAGCTTGTCCGCGGCCGTCCTCATGGGCGGCCTCTTCGTTTCGAGCGCCGGCGGCGCCGACGACACCGCACCGCCGCCCCCGGCCGCCAGCCAGTGCCTCCAGCCCGGTGGCTGGGCGCGCGTCGATGTGGCGCCGCCACTGTCCGCCAACGCGGTGTCGGTCATCGCCGACATGGCGCAGCGCGAGGTCGTGCTGCTCGGCGAACAGCACGACGATGCCGACCACCACCGCTGGCAGTTGCAGACGCTCGCGGCACTGTATGCGCAGCGCGGGGACATGGTGATCGGGTTCGAGATGTTCCCGCGCCGGGTGCAAGCGGTGCTCGACCGCTGGGTCGCGGGCGAGCTCACCGAGGCGCAGTTCCTCGAAGCGGTGGAGTGGGGCAGAGTCTGGAGCATGCCCGCCGAGCTCTATATGCCGCTGTTCCACTTTGCCCGCCTCAACCGCATCCCGATGCTCGCGCTCAACGTCGATCAGAAGCTCACGCGGGCGATCGCCGCTGGCGGCTGGGATACCGTGCCCGAGGCGGAGCGCGAGGGCGTGGGACGAGCTGCGACGCCGCCGGAAGCCTACGTCGACTTTCTGTTCGATATCCATCTCGAGCACGCCAGCATGCGCGGCGACAAGCGGGGGGCGGTGCAGAAGACCGATGCCGAGTTCCGCAACTTCGTCGATTCACAGCTGAACTGGGACCGCGCCATGGCCGAGGCCCTGGCGCGCGGTGTGCCCGTCGACGGCGCTGCGCCGGGGCCGCTGCTGGTGGGCATCGTCGGCAGCGGCCATGTGCGCTACGGCCACGGCATCGCGCACCAGTTGCGCGACCTCGGCGTGGACCGGATCGGCCTGCTGCTGCCCGTTCCGGCCTCGGCCGACTGTGGCCGCCTGCCGGCCGGGCTGGCCGATGCGGTGTTCGCCGTGCCGGCCCAGCCCCGCCCGACGCCACCGCCGCCTCGCCTCGGCGTCAGCCTGGAAGAGCACCGGGATGGCGTGCGCGTGGCCGAGGTGGCGATGGGTAGCCTGGCTGCGCGCACCGGGCTGCGGGTGGGCGACGTGATCGTCGAGGCGGCAGGAGCGCCGCTGAAGCGGTCGACGGCGCTGGTCTCCCTCATCCGCCAGCAGCCGGCCGGCACCTGGCTGCCGCTGACCTTGCAGCGCGGTGGCGAGACGGTCGAACTCGTGGTGCGGTTTCCGAGCCAGCAATGAGGCTCGATCTCGCCGTGCCCCTCCGCCGCCTCGCGCGGGCGGCCGTGCTCGTCCTTGCCGCGCTTGTGCCCCTCGCGGCCGCACCGGCATCGCCTGCGGCCGCGGTGACGCATCCGCTGGCGCTCGACGTGGAACTCGATCCTGCCGCGCGCCGCCTTCAGGTGCAGGCCGAGCTGAGACCGTCCGGACCCGGCTTCGAGTTCGCGTTGCACGAGTCCCTCACCCCGAGTTCGGCCACGGTGGACGGCCGCAGCGTGCGGCTGCAGCCCGCGGGCCGGCAGGGTGCGCTGCGCGCCTGGCGCGTGGCGGTGCCCGCCGGCGGCGTGTTGCGGCTGGCCTACGGCGGCACGCTGCCCGCGCTCGATCACAGCCTGGATCATCGTGGCGTGCTGCAGGGCCTGCCGCCGATGGCGGCCGAGGAAGGCAGCTTTCTGGCTGCCGGAAGCGGCTGGTATCCGCAACCGGCAGCGCTGTTCAGCTACCGCGTAAGGGTCTCGGTGCCGGACGGGCAACGCGCGCTGGTGGCGGGTCGGTTGGTGGACGAAAGCCTGCCGCCGCAGGCGGGCGGCCGCTACCGCGCGCACTTCGAGTTTCCCGCGTCGGCCGACGGCATCGACCTGATGGCCGGCCCATGGACGGTGCGCGAACGCGTCGTCGCTCGCGGCGACGCCGAGCCGCTGCGTCTGCGCACCTACTTCAGCGCCGCGCTCGATGCCATGCCCGGCCTCGCCGACGGCTACCTGGACGACAGCCGGCGCTACATCGAGCGCTACGCCGCGCAGATCGGCCCCTATCCCTTCACCGAGTTCTCGGTCGTCGCCGGCCCGCTGCCCACCGGTTTCGGCATGCCGACGCTGACCTATCTCGGCGAGCAGGTGCTGAAGCTGCCCTTCATCCGCGCCACCTCGCTCGGCCACGAGGTGCTGCACAACTGGTGGGGCAATGGCGTGCTGGTGGATTACGCGCAGGGCAACTGGTCGGAAGGGCTCACCACCTTCATGGCCGATTACGCCTACAAGGAAGACGAATCGGCGGAGGCGGCGCGGGCGATGCGCCTCGGCTGGCTGCGCGACTTCGCCGCGGTGCCGGCGGGGCAGGATCGGCCGCTGGCGGCCTTCCGCTCGCGCACGCACGGTGCCGCGGCCGCGGTCGGCTACGGCAAGGCGGCGATGGTGTTCGTGATGTTGCGCGACGCGCTCGGCGAGGAGGCCTTTGCCCGAGGCCTCCGCCTGTTCTGGCAGCAGCATCGCTTCAAGGTCGCGGGCTGGGCCGAGCTGCAGGCCGCCTTCGAGGCCGCCGCCGGTCGTCCGCTGCAGGGCTTCTTCGCGCAGTGGCTGCAGCGTGCCGGCGGCCCGACGCCGCGTATCGAGAATGCGCGCCTGCGGCAGGCCAGCGACGGCGCACTGCTGACGGTTGCCGTCGCCCAGCCGGAGGCCGTCCATGCGCTGCGTCTGCCGCTGGAACTCGTCCATGAGGACCACAGCGAGCTGCGCTGGATCGAGGTCGACGGTGCGCGCACCGAGGTCGAGCTGGCGGTCGATGTGCCGCCGCGGGCGGTGCGGCTGGACCCCGACCTGCGCGTGTGGCGCCGGCCCGAGGCAGCGCAGCTGCCGCCCATCCTGCGTCAATGGACGATCGCCCGCGCGCCGCGGCTGGTCCTGGCCGATGAGGCTGTCGCCGAGGCGGCGGGCGTGCTCGCGCAGCGTTTCTTCGAGCGTGCCCCAACGCCGCTGGCGCCAGCCGCTCTGGCACAGGGTACGGCACAGGGTACGGAACCAGTGCTGGTGGTGGGGCGTCACGCCGCGATCGATGCGGCACTGGCGTCGGCCGGCCTGCCGCCGCGCCCTGCGGTGCTGGGCGGGCGTGGCAGTGCCCAGGTGTGGACGGTGCAGCGCACCGCCGGGCCGCCGGTCGCGGTGGTGTCGGTGCAGGATGCGGCGGCACTCGCAGCACTCGCCCGCCCCCTGCCGCATTACGGCGGGCAGAGCTGGCTCGTGCTCGATGGCGGGCGGGTGGTCGAGCGCGGCATCTGGCCGGCGCCGGGCACCGCCGTGGCGGTCGTTCCGGCCGGTCGCTAGGGCGCCGCCCCGAGCGCCGCCCCGAGCGCAGCGACCGTGCTCGCGGGCGGGCCGTCGGCGGCGCGCTTCGTTTCGAAATGTCGCACCGGGCGGAGCGGACGGCATGCCGGCGTAAAATGCCGGCATGAACACGCGCCCCAGCCCCCGTCTCCCCGCCCGCCTGCTGCCCGCGCTCGCCGGCGCAGCCCTGTTCCATCTCGCCGCGCCGGCGGCCGCATCGGAAGCGGAGTTTGCCGCCTGCCTGAGCGGGCTGCGCGGCGAGGCGGCGGGCAAGGGCGTGTCGGCCGCCACCTTCGACACCCATACCGCGAGCCTGACGCCCGACATGGCGGTGGTGGGCTTTCTCGACGCCCAGCCAGAGTTCGTCACCCCGATCTGGGACTACATGGCTGCCCTGGTGGACGACGAACGCATCGCCGACGGCCGCGCCATGCTCGAGCGCTGGGCCGAGGTGCTGGCCAAGGTGGAGGCCGAGTACGGCGTGGACCCGGCGACCGTGGTCGCCGTCTGGGGCGTCGAAAGCAACTTCGGGCGCAATTTCGGCAGTCGGCCGC
This sequence comes from Thauera sp., assembly GCA_024710965.1. Classification (GTDB taxonomy): domain Bacteria; phylum Pseudomonadota; class Gammaproteobacteria; order Burkholderiales; family Rhodocyclaceae; genus Thauera. The sequence continues at coordinate 23,109 of JANJTU010000131.1, forward strand.
TGCTCACGTCGCTGTCGACGCTGTCCTGCTTCGGTCGCCGCCAGGCTTATTTCCGCGGCGAGTTCTTCACTACGCTGAAGATCATCGAGGATGGCCACATCGCCCCCGAGCGCCTCACCGGCTCCTGGGCGGGGGCCTTCGGCCAGACCCAGTTCATGCCCTCGACCTTCATGCGCCTGGCGGTGGATTTCGACGGTGACGGCCGCCGCGACCTGGTCGACAGCGTGCCCGACGCGCTCGCGTCCACCGCCAACTTCCTTGCCCGCGCGGGCTGGCGCGCCGAGCTGCCGTGGGGTTTCGAAGTCGCGCTGCCGGCCGCCTTCGACAGCTCGGGCGCGGGGCGGCGCAACCGCCGGCCGCTGGCGGAGTGGGCGGCGCGCGGCGTCAAGCGAACCGATGGCTCCCCGCTGCCGGCCAACGACACCGCCACCGGCCTGCTGCTGCCGGCGGGCGCTGGTGGACCGGCCTTCCTCGTGACGCGCAATTTCGATGCGATCTATTCCTACAACGCGGCCGAAAGCTATGCGCTGGCAATCGCCCACCTGGCCGACCGCCTGCGTGGCAGCGGGCCGTTCGCCGCTGCCTGGCCGACCGACGACCCTGGCCTGTCGCGCGCCGAACGGCGCGAACTGCAGCACCTGCTGATCGCCCGCGGCCACGACATCGGCGAGCCCGACGGCATGATCGGAGCGCGCACGCGCGAGGCGCTGAAGGCGGTGCAGGTCGAACTCGGCCTCGAGCCTGACGGCCGTGCCGGGCAGAAGACGCTCACCGCCCTGCGCACGCAGCGGCAGGACTGAACCCGCGGCCGGCCGGCTTCGGTCCCGACGCCGCGCACCTCAGGCCAACCACCTCAGGCCCGATGCCTCAGGCCGGCGTGCGCCGGCGCTGCGCGCGCTCGACGCGGCGGACCTCGTCCTGCGCTTCGGTCAGCACCTCCTCGACGTAGTGCAGGTGCCGGCTCGACATCGCGCGCGCGTCCTCGGCGCGGCCTTCCATGATCGCGCGATAGAGGTCGCGGTGCTGCGCCATCAGCGTCTCGCGCACCTCGCTGCCGTGCGGATACATGCCGCCGATGTTGGTCACGACGTTGCGTTCGAGCAATTCGAACAGGCTGCGGATCGTGTGCAGCAGCACCGCGTTGTGGCTCGCCTCGGCGATGGCGAGGTGAAAGTGGGCGTCGGCCACGCCTTCCTCGGCACGGCTGCCGCGGCCCTCGCGCGCATGGCATTCGGCGAGCTTGTCGAAGGCGGCGGTGAGGCGTTCGCGATCCGGCGCGGTGGCGCGCAGCGCCGCGTAGTAGGCGCATGAGCCTTCCAGCGTGTGGCGGAACTCGAGCAGGTCGCGGTGTGCCTCCGGGTTCTTCGCCAGCAGTTCCAGCAGCGGATCGCGGAAGGACGAGCCGAGCGTCTCGGTGACGAAGGTACCGCCGCCGTGGCGGCTCGTGAGCAGCCCGCGCGCCACCAGCTTCTGCAATGCCTCGCGCAGCGACGGGCGCGACACGCCGAACTCCTCGGCCAGCGTGCGCTCGGCGGGCAGGCGCTCGCCGGGCTTGAGCGTGCCCTCCAGGATCAGGGTCTCGATCCGGTCGACGATGTCGTCGGCCAGGCGGCGTTGCTGCAGCGGGGGGGCTTTCATGGCTTCGTTCCAGTTCGTCGTGCTGTCGCCGGCGCGCGGCGCAAGGGCGGCCGCAGGCGCAGGCGGGAATCTATCGGGGCGGACCGGCGGCGGCAAGGTGGCTGCCGCAGGCCGCGATCGCAACGTTATGTCTTCATCCGGATTTTTGATCGCGGCGATTGACAGTCGGGAAGGCGTCCCCTAGTCTAGAGCAACTTTTGGTCAAGTGGTAATACCAAAAGCGCGAAAGGCACGACATTTCAATCGGTTCGAGGAGGGGTTCATGGCTGTGATGCGTTTCGGTGGGTCCGACCAACTTGCACGGCGCGCGCCGTGCTGAGCGGGGGACAGTCCATGCAACCAGGCATGCTTGCCTTCCTCGCCTTCTCGCCGATCCTGCTCGCGGCGATCCTGCTCGTCGGCCTGCGCTGGCCGGCCAAGCGCGCGATGCCGATGGTCTACCTGCTGACGGCGGGAATCGGCCTCTTCGCGTGGGACATGAGCGTCAACCGCGTCCTCGCCTCGACCGTGCAGGGCCTGGTGATCACGATCGGCGTGCTGTGGATCATCTTCGGCGCGATCCTGCTGCTGAACACCCTTAAGTATTCGGGCGGCATCACCGCGATCCGCGCCGGCTTCGCCACGATCAGCCCGGATCGCCGCATCCAGGCGATCATCATCGCCTGGCTGTTTGGCTGCTTCATCGAAGGCGCTTCCGGCTTCGGCACGCCGGCGGCGATCGCCGCGCCGCTGCTGGTGGCGATCGGCTTTCCGGCGCTGGCGGCGGTGCTGCTCGGCATGCTGGTGCAGAGCACGCCGGTGTCCTTCGGCGCGGTCGGCACGCCGATCATCATCGGCGTCAACAGCGGCCTCGACACCGCCACGCTGGGTGCCCAGCTCGCCGCGCAGGGTTCGAGCTGGGAGGTGTTCCTGCAGCTGATCACGGGCAAGGTCGCGATCATCCACGCCCTCGTCGGCACCGTCATGCCGCTGATCATGGTGCTGATGCTGGTGCGCTTCTTCGGCAAGGAGAAGAGCTGGAAGGCGGGCTTCGAAGTGCTGCCCTTCGCACTCTTCGCCGGCCTCGCGTTCACGCTGCCCTATGCCGCCACCGGCGTCTTCCTCGGGCCGGAGTTTCCGTCGCTGCTCGGTGGCCTGGCCGGGCTGGCGATCGTCACCACGGCGGCGCACTTCGGCTTTCTGGTGCCGAAGTCGCAGTGGGATTTCGCCGACCCGAAGGACTGGCCGAGCGAGTGGCTGGGCAGTGTCGAGATGAAGCTCGACCAACTGCCCAAGCATCACAAGATCGGCACGCTGCGCGCCTGGCTGCCCTACGTGCTGGTGGGCGCGCTGCTGGTGCTGAGCCGCGTGTTCCCGGAAGTGGGCAAGGCGCTCAAGTCGGTGGTGCTGGTGTTCCCGGACATCCTCGGCGAGAAGGGCATCAAGGCCGATTTCATGCCGCTCTACCTGCCCGGCGGCATCCTCGTCGCGGTGGTGCTGATCACCGTGTTCCTGCACCGCATGCACGTGCGCTCGCTGGTGAAGGCGGTCGGCGAGTCCTCGCGCGTGCTGCTCGGCGCGGGCTTCGTGCTGCTGTTCACGGTGCCGATGGTGCGCATCCTGATCAACTCCGGCGTCAATGCGGCAGACCTGCCGAGCATGCCGATCGCGATGGCGCAGTGGGTGGCCGACAGCGTGGGCACGGTGTATCCGCTGCTGGCGCCCGCGGTCGGTGCGCTGGGCGCCTTCATCGCCGGCTCGAACACGGTCAGCAACATGATGCTGAGCCAGTTCCAGTTCGGCGTCGCCACTACGCTCGGCATCTCGGGCGCGCTGATCGTGGCGGTGCAGGCGATCGGCGCTGCCGCCGGCAACATGGTGGCGATCCACAACGTCGTCGCCGCCTCGGCCACGGTGGGCCTGCTCGGCCGCGAGGGCGTCACGCTGCGCAAGACGATCTGGCCCACGCTCTACTACGTGGGCATGACCGGCGTGCTCGCCCTGGTGGCGATCTACATCCTCGGCGTCAGCGACCCCCTGATGGCGCGCTGAGCCCGGAGCGTGCCGCCTGCGCGGCGCGCAATGCACAATCACTGCCGGCAGCTGCGCCAGAGGGCGCGGCTGCTGGCAGAATCACGGAAAAACCACGGAGACGAAGCGCATGAGCCACCTGCCTGCCGCTGCAGCCCCCAACGCGACACGCGTCGCACCCCCGCTCGAGGCGCCGCGCCGCTATCCGGCGCAGAAGCCGAGCGACGTCTACCTGTTCGGCACCTGCGTGCTCGACCTCTTCTTCCCCGAGGCCGGCATGGACGCGATCCGCCTGCTCGAGCGCGAAGGCATCAAGGTCCATTTCCCGCAGGGGCAGAGCTGTTGCGGGCAGCCGGCCTACACCTCGGGCTACACCGCCGAGGCGCGCGAGGTGGCGCGGGCGCAGCTCGCGCTGTTCGGCGGCGACTGGCCGCTGGTGGTGCCGTCCGGCTCCTGTGCGGGCATGTTCCGTCACCACTACTACGAGCTGTTCAAGGACGAGCCCGAGACGCTGCGGCAGGTCGAGGCGCTCGCCGAGCGCACCTACGAGCTCGCCGAGTTCCTGCTCGAGGTCTGCCGCATCGAGCTGCAGGACAGTGGTGCGCCGGTGAAGGTGGCGCTGCACACCTCCTGTTCGGCGCGGCGCGAGATGAACACCCACCTGCACGGTCGCACGCTGCTCGCCCAGCTCGGCCAGGTCGAGCGCGTCGACCACGACCACGAGAGCGAGTGCTGCGGCTTCGGCGGCGCCTTCAGCGTGCGCATGCCCGACATCTCCGGCGCCATGGTGCGCGACAAGACCGCGGCGCTGAAGGGCTCGGGCGCGGCCGAGGTGGTCAGTGCCGACTGCGGCTGCCTGCTCAACATCAACGGTGCCTTCGAGAAGCAGCGCGACGAGCTGCGCGGCGAGCACCTGGCCAGCTTCCTGCTGCGCCGCACCGGCGGCAAGGAGGGCGGCAAATGAGCACGATGACCGACACCCCCGCCGTCCCGCTCGAGTTCAAGCGCCGCGCCCATGACGCAGTGCACGACGTGCAGCTGCGCAAGAACTTCCGCGGCGCGATGGACTTCCTGATGGCCAAGCGCGCGGCGCAGTTTACCGACATTGACGAGCGCGAGCAGCTGCGCGCCTTCGGCAACCGCGTGCGCGCGCGGGCGCTGTCGAAGCTGCCCGAACTGCTCGAGCGTCTGGAGGCCAAGCTGACGCGCAACGGCGTCAAGGTGCACTGGGCAGAGACGGTCGAGGAAGCCAACGCCATCGTGCACGACATCGTCCAGGCCCACGCGGCGAAGAAGGTCATCAAGGGCAAGTCGATGGTCAGCGAGGAGATGGAGATGAACCATTACCTCGAAGGCCACGGCGTGGATTGCCTGGAATCCGACATGGGCGAGTTCATCGTCCAGCTCGGCAAGGAGAAGCCCTCGCACATCATCATGCCGGCGATCCACCTCAACGCCGGTCAGGTCGCCTCGCTGTTCCACGACAAGCTCGAGGTCGATTACACCGAGGACGTCGACCGCCTGATCCAGATCGGCCGCGAGACGCTGCGGCGCAAGTTCTTCGAGGCCGACATCGGTGTCTCCGGCGTCAACTTCGCCGTCGCCGAGACCGGCTCGCTGCTGCTGGTGGAAAACGAGGGCAATGGCCGCATGTCGACGACGGTGCCGCCGGTGCACATCGCCGTCACCGGCATCGAGAAGGTGGTCGAGAACCTGCGCGACGTCGTGCCGCTGCTGTCGCTGCTGACGCGCTCGGCCACCGGCCAGCCGATCACGACCTACGTCAACCTGATCTCCGGCCCGCGCAAGGCGAACGAGCTCGACGGCCCGCGCGAGGTGCATCTGGTGCTGCTCGACAACGGCCGCAGCCAGGCCTTCGCCGACGGCGAGCTGCGCCAGACGCTGAACTGCATCCGCTGCGGCGCATGCATGAACCACTGCCCGGTCTACACCCGCATCGGCGGCCACGCCTACGGCACGGTCTATCCGGGGCCGATCGGCAAGATCATCTCGCCGCACATGCTCGGCCTGGAGGAAACGAAGGACCTGCCCAGCGCCTCGTCGATGTGCGGCGCCTGCGGCGAAGTCTGCCCGGTCAAGATCCCGATCCCCGCGCTGCTGCGTCGCCTGCGCGAGGAGGCGGTGCGTCCGCCCGAGGAGACGCCGCACCACATGCGCGGCCAGGGCGCGAAGTATTCGGCGACCGAGCGCCTGGTGTGGAAGGCCTGGCGCAAGCTCAACACCTCGCCCGCGCTGTACAAGGCCTTCGGCTACGCCGGCACCCGCCTGCGGGGGCTGATGCCGGCCAAGCTCGGACCGTGGACCGAACACCATGCGCCGCCCAAGCTCGCCGCCCGCAGCCTGCACGAGATGGCCCGCGACCACCTGGGAGAAGACTGAATGAGCGCCAAGGAACGCATTCTGGCCAAGTTGAGGGGCAGCCTCGAGGGCACGACCCCGCTCGCCGACGACTACGAGGAGGCGCTCGTCACCGCGCCCTGGTCCTACGCACCGGAACAGCGCATCGCTCGCCTGCGCGAACTGCTCGAGGCGGTGCATGGCGAAACCCTGCTCACCACCGCGGCGGAGTGGCCGGCGCGCGTGCTCGAGGCGCTTGCGGCGCGCGGCGTCGACGAGTTGCTGATCTCGCCCGACACCGCGCACGGCCAGCAGTTCGCCGGCTATCTGGCGCTGCACGGCAGCGCGCTGCGGCTCAAGGCTTACGACCGTCCGGTGGAGGCGTGGAAGGAGGAACTCTTCTTCCACACCCCGGCGAGCCTCACCGGCACGCTCGGCGGCATCGCCGCCACCGGCAGCCTGGTGCTGTGGCCGACGCCGCAGGAGCCGCGCCTGATGAGCCTGGTGCCGCCCTTCCACATCGCGCTGCTGAAGGCGAGTGAAGTCTGCGACAACTTCCACGAGCTGATGCACAAGCAGAAGTGGGCCGCCGGCCTGCCCACCAATGCGCTGCTGGTGTCCGGGCCCTCGAAGACCGCCGACATCCAGCAGACGCTGGCCTACGGCGCGCACGGGCCGAAGGAGCTCCTGGTGTTGATCCTCGCGGACGCCTGAGCACGACGCCGCGGCCCGCTCGCCGTCGGGGGCGGGCCGCGCGCCGTCCACGGACGTGGCCGACCGGCGTATAGTCCGGCCTCCTCCGTCCACGGCCGGCGCACTGCGCCGGCGCGGCGGGCCTGCCACCGACACCGTGCACACCATGCCGTTACCCGATATCGACCCTGCCGCCTATCCGTCCCAGCTGGCGGCCAAGGTGGAGCGCTTCCGGCGCGCGTTCGCCGCCTTCGACCTGCCCGAGCCCGCGGTCTTTTCGTCAGAACCGCTGCACTACCGGCTGCGTGCCGAGTTCCGCATCTGGCACGAGGGCGAGCGCGTCGACTACGCGATGTTCGACCCCGCCGAGCCGAAGCGGCCGGTCGTCATCGACGAGTTTCCCGCCGCGGTCGAGCCGATCTGCGCCGCGATGCCGCGCCTGCGCGAGCGGCTGCAGCAGAGCGAAGCCCTGAAGCGGCGCCTGTTCCAGGTCGAGTTCCTCGCCACGCTCAGCGGCGAGCTGTTGATCAGTCTCATCTATCACCGCCCGCTCGATGGCCAATGGGAAGCGGCGGCGCGCGCGCTCGCCGCCGAGCTGCAGGTGCAGCTGATCGGCCGCAGCCGCAAGCAGAAGCTCGTGCTCGAGCGCGACTGGCTGCTCGAGGAGTTCGAGCTCGACGGCCGCCGCCTGCGCTACCAGCAGATCGAAGGCAGCTTCACCCAGCCCAACGGCGGCGTGAACCGGCAGATGCTCGGCTGGGCGCGCGCGCAGGCGGCCGGGCTGGGCGGCGACCTCGTCGAGCTCTACTGCGGCAACGGCAACTTCACGGTCGCGCTCGCGCCGCTGTTCGGCCAGGTGCTGGCGACCGAGATGAGCAAGTCCTCGGTGCGCGCCGCGCATTACAACCTCGCCGCCAACGGCGTCGACAACGTCACCATGGTGCGCATGTCGAGCGACGAGATCAGCGACGCCTTTGCCGGTGGCCGCGCCTACCGGCGCATGCAGGACATCGATCTGGCGCGCTACCGCGGCGCCACGCTGTTCGTCGATCCGCCCCGCAGCGGCCTGGACGCGGCGACGGTCGCGTTCGCGCGCGGCTTCGGCCACATCCTCTACATCTCCTGCAACCCGGACACGCTGCGCGACAACGTCGCCGCGCTGCAGGCCACGCACCGCATCGGCGCCGCGGCGCTGTTCGACCAGTTCCCCTACACCCATCACATGGAGTGCGGCGTGCTGCTGACGCGGCGCGAGGACGCCGGGCCGGCCTGAGCGCTGCGCGCGCCGTTTGCGCGCAGGCGGCGACCGCGCCGCCGCAGGGAAGGGAGGGCGAAGCCGGCGCCAGGAAAGGAGGATGGCCTAGGAGGCGGCGAACTGCAGGCGCGCGAGGTGGGCGTACAGCCCGTCGGCGTGCAGCAGCGTCGCGTGGGTGCCGGTCTCGACGATGCGGCCGGCGCTGACGACCACGATGCGGTCGGCCTTCTGCACGGTGGCGAGGCGGTGTGCGATCACCAGCGTCGTGCGCCGGTGCATCAACCGCGCCAGCGCTGCCTGCACCATGCGCTCGCTCTCGGCGTCGAGCGCGGAGGTGGCCTCGTCGAGCAGCAGCACAGGGCGGTCGGCGAGCACCGCCCGCGCGATGGCGATGCGCTGGCGCTGACCGCCGGAGAGCTTGACACCGCGCTCGCCCAGATCGGTGTCGTAGCCCTGCGGCAGTGTGCGCACGAACTCGTCCGCCCACGCCGCCTCGCAGGCGGCGCGCACCTCGGCGACGCTGGCGTCCGGGCGGCCGTAGCGCACGTTGTCGGTGACGCTGGCGGCGAAGATCACCGGATCCTGCGGCACGAGCGCGATGTGACGGCGCAGCGCGCGCGGATCGGCCTCGGCCAGCGGCACGCCGTCCAGGCTCAGCACGCCGCGATCGGGGTCGTAGAAGCGCAGCAGCAGCTGGAACACCGTGGTCTTGCCCGAGCCCGAGGGGCCGACCAGCGCCACCGTCTCGCCCGGCGCCACCGCGAGGCTGAAATCGGCCAGCGCCGGCGTGTCCGGCCGCGTGGGGTAGTGGAAGGTGACCGCCTCCAGCCGCACGTCGCCGCGCACCGGCTCGGGCAGCGCGCGCGGCCGGGCCGGTGGCGCGATGCCGGGCTGCGCCTGCAGGATCTCGAGCAGGCGCTCGCTCGCCCCGGCGGCGCGCTGCAGGTCGCCCCACACTTCCGAGAGGGCGCCGACGCTGCCTGCCACCAGCGCCGCGTAGAAGACGAACGCCGACAGCTGGCCGGCGGTGAGCGCGCCGGCGAGCACGTCGTGGCCGCCGATCCAGAGGATGAAGGCGATCGCGCCGAACACCAGCAGCATCACCGCGGCGACCAGCCAGGCGCGGGTGCGCACGCGTTCGCGCGCGGTGTCGAAGCTGCGCGCGATCAGCGTGGCGAAGTCGACGCGGTCGGCGTCCTCGTGCACGTAGGCCTGCACGGTGCGGATCTCGTGCATGGTCTCGTCGATGCGGCTGCCGAGGTCGGCGACGCGGTCCTGGCTCGCCCGCGCCAGGCGGCGCAGGCGGCGGCCGAAAAGGACGATCGGCGCCACCACCAGCGGCACGCCGGCCAGCGTCAGCAGGCTGAGCTTGAGGCTGGTGGTGAACATCATCGCCATGCCGCCTGCCAGCAGCAGCGTGTTGCGCAGCGCGATCGACAGGCTGGAGCCGATCACGCTCTCGATCTGGGCGGTGTCGGCGGTCAGGCGCGAGATCACCTCGCCGGTGCGCGCGGCCTCGAACCACGACGGCGGCAGCACGAGCAGGTGCTCGAAGACGCGCTGGCGCAGGTCTGCGGTGACGCGCTCGCCCAGCCAGGAGACGTTGTAGAAGCGCACGTGGGTCGCCACCGCGAGCACCACGATCAGCCCCGCGGTGGCCGCCAGGCTGCGGTCCAGCCACTGCGGGTCGGCGGCGAGAAAGCCGCGGTCGATGACCGCGCGCAGGCCCTGGCCGAGGGCGAGCATCGCCCCCGCGGCGACGATCAGCGCCAGCGCGGCGAGCGCGACGCGCCGCCGATAGGGGCGCAGCAGCGCAAGCAGCGGCAGGACGGCGCCGAGGCTGGTGGGCATGGCGGGGCGGCTCAAGCGCGCCGGGCGGCCTGGCTGCGGCCGCGGGGCTGCAGGCTCACTCCGGCTGGCCGATCGTGAAGCTGAGCTCGCCGATGCCCTCGATCCGCCCTTCGAGGCGATCGCCCGGCCGCACCGGGCCGACGCCTTCGGGCGTGCCGGTGTAGATCAGGTCGCCCGGCTGCAGGTGGTAGTAGGTCGACAGGTCGGCGATGATCTCCGGGATGGTCCAGATGAGGTCCGCCAGGTCGGCCTGCTGGCGGGTCTCGCCGTTGAGCTGCAGCGTGATCGCGCCGCGGTCCGGCACCGCCATGCCGGCGGCGGGCAGGATCGGCGACACCACCGCGGAGTGTTCGACGTTCTTCGCCACGTCCCAGGGCTGGCCCTTGGCGCGCGCGGCCAGCTGCAGGTCGCGCCGCGTCATGTCGAGGCCGCAGGCGTAGCCGTAGATCAGCGCCGGGGCGTCCTCGACGCCGATGTGAAAGCCGCCGCTGCCGAGCGCCACCACCAGCTCCATCTCGTATTGGTAGTCGGAGGTGGCGGGCGGGTAGGGCGCGGTGGCGCCGGACTCGATGACGGCCGAGGGCGTCTTCGTGAAATACATCGGCCGGCTGCTCGCCTTGTCCACCGGCGCGCCCATCTCGACCGCGTGGGCCTGGTAGTTGCGGCCGACGAGGAAGATGCGGTTGACCGGGAACCGGGCTGCGCTGCCATGCACCGGTAGCGAGACGGGGGCGGGTGGGGGCCAGAGGTAGTCGGTGGTGGTCATGATCGTGTGCCTGGTTGCAGTGTGCGGGAGTCTAGAACGGCGGCCGCGCAAACGCACGTGGCCGTAGCGGACTGCCGACGCGAGGCTCCGGTGCGCCCGCCGGCCTCGGGTATAATCCGCGCGTTTTGCCAGCATCGGCAGCCTGCCGGTATGCCCATCTCCGTCTTGCCTTTCCCCGTCCTTCTCCCGACCGACATGACTTCGATCCTCAAGTTGCGTGGCGCCGCGGCGCTTTCTTCCACCCGCCTGGAGCGCCTCGCGCGCGCCGTGGACGAGGTGATGCCGAAGCTGCGGGGCCTCGCCGCGGAGCACTGGTATTTCGTCGAGGTGTCGGCACCGCTGTCGGGCCCGGAGCAGGAGCGCCTGGTCGATCTGCTCGGCGCCCATCCCGAGACGGCGCAGCCGCCCGCGGGCACGCTGCTGCTCGTCGTGCCGCGGCTGGGAACGATTTCGCCGTGGTCGTCGAAGGCGACCGACATCGCCCATCAGTGCGGTTTCGACAAGATCGTGCGCATCGAGCGCGGCACCGCCTTCAGCGTCGAGGGCAAGGGCGCGGAGGACAACGCCGGCCTGCTCGCGCTGCTGCACGACCGCATGACCGAATCGGTGCTGGCGACGCTGGAGGCGGCCGAGGCGCTGTTTCACCACTACGAGCCGCAGCCGCTGACCACCGTCGACATTCTCGGCGGCGGCCGGCCGGCGCTGGAGGCGGCCAACGGCGAACTCGGGCTGGCGCTGTCGGAGGACGAGATCGACTACCTCGTCGACAACTTCAGCCGCATGGGCCGCAACCCGACCGACGTCGAGCTGATGATGTTCGCGCAGGCCAACTCCGAGCACTGCCGGCACAAGATCTTCAACGCCGACTGGGTGATCGATGCGCGGCCGATGGAGAAGTCGCTGTTCGGCATGATCAAGGACACGCACAAGGCGCACCCGCAGGGCACGGTGGTGGCCTATTCGGACAACGCCTCGATCATCGAGGGCGCCACGATCGAGCGCCTGTACCCCGACGCCGACGGCGCCTTCCGCTACCACCGGGAGGAAACGCACATCCTCGCCAAGG
>JANJTU010000168.1 GCA_024710965.1 Thauera sp.
CTGCGCACCCTGTTCGCGCTGCGCTGCTCGGGCAAGCGCGACTTCCGCCGCTACGTGCGCCGCGCCGACCGCAGCTTTGCGTGGATCCGCGCGCTGGTCGCCAACCAGCCCGGCAGCACCGGGCGCCGCCCCTTCTTCCCCTGCCTGCACGACGAGGTCACGCTGGCCTGCCGCATCCGCCGCGCCGGCGGCGAATGGACGCGCGACTACACCATCGTCGATGGCGACCAGCCCATCGAGGCACTGGAACGCACCGAAGACTGGATCGGCCTGCGCGACTACCAGAGCCGGCTCGCCTGGGGCGGGCTGACCCCGGCGATCGCCAAGGTGCTCGCGCTCGAGCAGGGCGACACCGACAAGCTGTGCGAATACTCGCCCAAGGCCCTGCTGGAGCTGGTGTTCGACGTCTTCGGCGACAAGGAGGTGCTGGACAACTACGAGGCCGCGCGCGAAGAGCAGAAGAGCGCCGAGCGCGAGCTCGACGACCTCGGCCTGGATCTGGACCGCCTGCGCGCCCAGGCCGAAGCGCGCCGCCTGGAAGCCGACAACTACCTGCAGTGGAAGCAGCTCGCCGACGAGGCCCTGGCGCTGGAAGCCGAGATCGTGCCGCGCCTGGAAGCCGCCGAGCTCGCCCGCGACGCTGCCGCCGAGCGCCAGCAACTGACCGCCGAGAAAACCGAGCGCGTCACCCGCCACGCCGAACGGCGCCGGGCCCAGCAGCGCCTGGAAGAGGTGCGCGGCGAGAAGAGCGCGGCGGAAGCCGAGCGCGCCCAGCTCAAGCAGGACAGCCACGGCATCGAGGCCGCCTACCTCGCCGCGCGCGACCGCGTGCGCGACCTGGACAAGCTGCTCGCCGAACGCGACGCGCTGCGCGCTCAGCTCGCCACCGAACACGGCGCCGACGCGGTCGCGCTGGAGCGCGAACACGAAGCGGCCGAGGCCGCGCTCGCCCGCCTGCGCGCGGCCGAACGCGAACTGGTGGCGAACTTCGAGGAACGCTCGCAGAGCCTGCGCACCGCCAAGAGCCGCAGCGGCCCGCCCGGGGAGCCGGACGTCACCCGCTTCCGGGCGCTGCTCGATGAACAAGGCATCGCCCACCGCGGCCTGGCCGAAGTGGTGGAAGTCACCGACGCCGCCTGGCAGGCCGCGCTCGAAGCGGTGCTGCGCCCCTACCGCCACGTCATCCTGCTGGAACGCGAGGCCGACCGCCACGCCGCCTGGGCGCTGGGCGAGCGCGAACGCTTCCGCCATTTCGTCGTGCCCGAGCGCGAAACCGCCCCGCCGCCGCGCCCGCAGAGCCTGGCCGAAGTGGTGAACTTCAGCGCCCCGGTGCCGCGCTGGCTCACCGACCTGCTCAACCGCATCCGCCGCGTGGACAACGTCGAGGCCGCGCGCGAACTGTCGCGCGACATCGAATGGATCACCCGCGACGCCTACCATCGCGAACGCCGCGGCGCCCGCCACCTGGGCCGCCCGGCGGATTTCCACTTCGGCGAACTGGCCCGCCAGGCGCGCATCGCCCAGCTCGAAGACGACATCCGCACGCTCGACCGCGAACTCGCCGCGCTGCGCCCGCGCGTCGCCGAGGCCGCCGACCGCCTCACCGCGCTGCGTCAGCGCCTGCTCGGCCTACAGTCCGCCCAGCTGCTCGCCGCCAAGGCGGAGACCTACGCCGCCGCGCAGGCCGAACTGCCGCAGGCGCGCAGCGAACTCGACACCGCCGGCGAGGCACGCCGCCAGATCGAGGCCCTGCAGGACAAGGTCGGCGGCCAGCTTGCCGGCATCCAGATCGAGATCGAGCGCCGCGTGCGCGAACTCGCCGCCATCGACCAGCGCCTGGCCGAACTCGACCAGACCACCGCGCCGCGCCGCCATGCCCAGGCCCAGCGTCTGAAGCGCCTGCGCACGCTGCGCCGCGGCATGCCCGCGCACTGGCGCAACCCGGCGGAGGTCGCCCTGCTCGCCGAACGCTACGAATCCGCCGCCGGCGCCCGCCGCGAGCGCGACCGCCTGCGCACCCGGCTGGCCGAAGGCGACTGGGTCACCGACCCCGCCGTGCTCACCGTCTCCGAACGCCTTCGGGCCGACGTGAACAAGCGCGAACAGGACTACCGCGAACGCCAGGGCTACTGCGCCACCACCCGGCGGCTCACCGAGGAGGCGCGCAACGCCTACATCGCCAAGCTGCGCGCCACCGTGCGCCAGTACGGCAAGAACCTGAAGGCGCTGGGCGAGCTGGCCGGCGTGGGCGTGGACTGCCCGGCGCCCGCACTCGGCACCGACGACCTCTCGCTCGCCCAGGCCGGCCTGGAAGTGCGCTTCGACTTCGACCGCAAGGGCGCCGTGGGCTTGAACGACGGCGAAGCCTCCGGTGGCCAGCAGGTCATGAAGTCGCTGATCCTGCTGATCGCGCTGCTGATGGACGACGCCCGCCCCGGCGGCTTCGTCTTCATCGACGAACCCTTCGCCCACCTGGACGTCGCCAACATCGACCGCGTCGGCACCTTCCTGCGCGCCACCCGCGCGCAATACCTGATCACCACCCCGGTCACCCACAACGCCAACGTCTTCGCCCCCGCCCAGCTCACCCTGGTCACGCGCAAGAA
>JANJTU010000185.1 GCA_024710965.1 Thauera sp.
CCGGCACGCCGACCGGCGGCGCCCGCCATCCACCGCCATCCACCGCAGAGGTAGCCATGTCCCAAGCCTTGCCCGCCCGCGTGCGCATCGTCGAAGTCGGTCCGCGCGACGGCCTGCAGAACGAGAAGCAGCTCATCCCCGCCGACACCAAGGTCGAGCTCATCCGGCGCCTCGCCGCCGCCGGCCTGACGACGATCGAGACCACCTCCTTCGTCTCGCCGAAGTGGGTGCCGCAGATGGGCGACAACGCCGAGGTGCTGACGCGGGTGTTGGCGGCGGCCGCGCCCGGCGTCGCCTACCCGGTGCTGACCCCCAACCTGAAGGGCTTCGAGGCCGCACTCGCCGCCGGCGCGACGGAAGTGGCGGTGTTCGGCGCCGCCTCCGAGTCCTTCAGCCAGAAGAACATCAACTGCTCGATCGCCGAGTCGCTCGCGCGCTTCCGCCCGCTCACCGAGGCCGCGCGCGCCGCCGGGGTGAAGGTGCGCGGCTACGTCTCCTGCGTCGCCGGCTGTCCCTACGAGGGCGCGATCGCGCCGCAGGCGGTGGCCGAGGTGGCCGCCACGCTGCGCGAGATGGGCTGCTACGAAGTGTCGCTGGGCGACACGATCGGCACCGGCAACCCGGCGAGCATCGCCCGCATGCTCGAGGCGGTGATGCGCCGCGTGCCGGTCGAGTGCCTGGCCGGCCACTACCACGACACCTACGGCCTGGCGGCGGCCAACATCTACGCCTCGCTGCAGATGGGCGTGGCGGTGTTCGACGCCTCGGTCGGCGGGCTGGGTGGCTGCCCCTACGCCGCCGGCGCCTCGGGCAACGTCGCCACCGAGGACGTCGCCTGGCTGCTGGACGGCCTCGGCATCGCCACCGGCATCGAGCTCGACGCCCTGGTCGACACCGCGGCCTGGATCAGCGCCGAGCTCGGCCGCGAGCCGGCTTCGCGCGTCGCCCGCGCGCTGCTCGCCAAGCGCGCGCAGCGCTGCGCGTGACCGCCGGGGCGGGAACCGTTCGCGCTGGCGACGGACTGACGCCATAATCCGGTCATCAGCACCCGGCCGCCGCGCGCAGACGCGGCGCCGTCCCACCCCTGCCGTACAGAGCCCGAACCGATGAGCGTTTCCTCCCCCTGCATCAACGTCTGCCGCATGAGCCCGGACACCGGCTGGTGCGAAGGCTGCCAGCGCACGATCGCCGAGATCGCCGCCTGGAGCCGCGCCAGCGACGACGAGCGGCGCCGCATCCTCGCCGCCGTCGCCGCGCGCCGCGAGTCGCTCGGCGCCGCGCAGCCGACCGGAGCCGGCGCATGAGCGGCGATGCCCTCTGCGTCGGCGTGTGCATGATCGACTGGGACGCCGGCGTCTGCCTCGGCTGCGGCCGCACCGCCGACGAGATCAACGGCGTGCCCACGCCGCCGCCGCCGCCCGCGCTGCAGCCGGCCGCCAGTGCGCCGGCGCCGCTGCCGGCCAACGTCGCCGCCCAGGTCGGCGAGGGCAGCGATTGAGCGCGCCGCCCGTCCTGCCCCGCAGCGTGGAAGTGTTCGAGCGCGGCTGGCTGTCGGCGAACAACATCCTGCTGTTCGACGGCGAGGCCGCGACGCTGGTCGATTCCGGCTACGTCAGCCACGCGCCGCAGACGGTGGCGCTGCTGCGCAATGCGCTCGCCGGCCGGCGCCTGGCGCGGCTGATCAACACCCACTCCCACTCCGACCACATCGGCGGCAACGCCGCGGTGCAGCGTGCGTTCGGCTGCACGATCACGGTGCCCGCAGGCATGGCGCGCGCCGTCGCCGAGTGGGACGAGGACGCCCTGCTGCTGTCTACCGCGGCGCAGGCTGGCGAGCGTTTCGGCGTCGACGCCACGCTCGCGCCGGACGAGCGCTTCGTCGCCGGCGCGCTCGAATGGCGCGCGCTCGCCGCGCCCGGCCACGACATGGACGCGCTCGCCTACTACAACGCCGAGCGCCGGCTGCTGATCTCGGGCGACGCGCTGTGGCGCGACGGCTTCGGCATCCTCTTCGCCGACGTGCTCGGCACCGGCGACGGCCTCGGCGCGGCGCGGCGCACGCTGGAGGCGATCGGCCGCCTCGCGGTCGATGTCGTCATCCCCGGCCACGGCGCGCCCTTCGCCGAGTTCGACGACGCCCTCGAGCGCGCCTTTTCCCGCCTGCAGGCCTTCGAGGACGACGGCGCGCGGATGGCGCGCAATGCCATCCGCGCCTGCATCACCTTCATGCTGCTCGACGCGCGACGCATCGCCCTCGACACGCTGCCGCGGCACCTCGCCGAGACGCCGCTGTACCGCGAGGCCAACGCGCGCTTTCTCGGCCTCAGCGCGGAGGCGCTCGCGTCCTGGCTGGTGGGCGAGCTCGAGCGCGCCGGCGTCGCGCGGCGCGAGGGCGACGCCCTCGTTGCGCGCTGAAGTGCGGACGATGGCCGCCGCGCAGCCGCCCAGGCCCTGTGCGCCGGGGGCACGATGCTGAGCTGGCTCGTGAAGGCGGTCCGCAGCGAACAGCCCGACGCGCTGCACGGCGGCTTCCGCTGGCTGTACGGCTTCGTGCGCCCGCAGCGGCGCGCGATCATGGGCCTCGTCGCGCTGTCGCTTGTCGCCTCGGCGCTGGTGCTGGTCCAGCCCTGGCTGACGAAGCTGCTGATCGACGACGGCCTGCTCGCGCGCGACTACCGCATGCTGGTGCTCGTCGCCGCGGCCATGATCGGCGTCGGCATCGCCGGCACCGCGCTCGCCGGCCTCAACCGCCAGCTCCACACCCGCCTCTCCGGCACGATCCTGTTCGCGCTGCGCAGCGACCTCTACCGCCACCTGCAGACGCTGTCGCCCGCCTTCTTCGGCCGCCAGCGCATGGGCGACCTGCTCTCGCGCCTCGACGGCGATGTCGCCGAGATCCAGCGCTTCGCCGTCGACAGCCTGTTCGCCGCCTTGAGCAGCGTCATCGGCCTCGTCGGCGCGCTGGCGCTGATGCTGAGCCTGTCGTGGCAGCTGTCGCTGCTGGTGCTGCTGCTGATCCCGCTCGAAGTGGCCTGGCTGCGCTGGATGCGGCGCAAGGTCGAGGCGCGCACGCGGCGCGTGCGCGAGCGCGGCGCCGACCTCTCGAGCTTCCTCGTCGAGACCCTGCCGGCGATGAAGTTCATCCAGGCCTCGCGCCGCGAGGCCGACGAGCGCCGCCGCCTCGAGGGCCTGGGCGCGCACTACCTCGACGAGCTGCTGCGCCTGCAGCGCACCGAGTTCCTCACCCACGCGATTCCCTCGACGCTGACCTCGCTGACCCGCGCCGCCGCCTTCCTGATTGGCGGCTGGTGGGTCATCGAGGGGCAGTGGCAGCTCGGCGCCCTGATCGCCTTCTCCACCTACCTGGGCATGGCGACCGGCCCGGTCAACAGCCTGCTCGGGCTCTACGTCGCGATCCAGCGCATGAGCGTGAGCCTTGGCCGGGTGAACGAGCTGCGCGCGGCGCCGGCCGAGGTCGCTGACGCGGCCGCCGCCGCCGCCGCACCGCCGCTCGCGCCGGCCTGGCAGGGGCGGATCGAGTTCGACGGCGTCGGCTTCCGCCACCGCGAACGCGCGGAAGCGGTGCTCGATGGCGCCCGGCTGCTGATCCCGGCGGGCAGCAAGGTGGCACTGAGCGGCGCCTCCGGCGTCGGCAAATCGACGCTGATCGACCTGCTGCACCGCCACTACGACCCGCAGGCCGGCGCGATCCGGCTCGACGGCGTGGATCTGCGCGCGATTGCGCTCGCCGAGCTGCGTCGCGCGGTGGCCGTGGTCAGCCAGGACATCGTGCTGTTCCGCGGCACGCTCGCCGACAACATCCGCTACGCCGCGCCCGCGGCCGACGACGCGGCGGTGCGCGCGGCGGCGCGGCGGGCGCAGCTGGACGAACTCGTGGCGAGCCTGCCGCAGGGCCTGGACACGCCGCTCGGCGAGCGCGGCCAGCAGCTCTCCGGCGGCCAGCGCCAGCGCATCGCGATCGCCCGCGCGCTGCTGCAGGAGCCCTGCGTGCTGGTGCTGGACGAGGCGACCTCGGCGGTCGACGAGGCCACCGAGGCCGCGATCATCGCCGAGGTCGATGCGCTGTTCGCGGCACGCACGCGCATCCTGATCAGCCACCGCGCGGCGACCCTGGTCGGCTGCGACCTGCGCCTGCGCCTCGAGGGCGGGCGCCTCGAAGTGCTGCCGCCGCTCGGCGAGGCGGCCTAGATGGCGGTGCGCATCGGCCTCATCGACAGCGGCTGCAGCTTGGCGCAGCCGGCGCAACTGTCCGCCGCCTTCGTGCTCGACGAGGCCGGTGTGCGCCAGGTGGCGGCCGCGCCCGACGCCCTCGGCCACGGCAGCCGCGTTGCCGACATCCTGCGCCATTGCGCGCCGCAGGCCGAACTCCTCGTCGCCCAGGTGTTCCGCGCGCGCCTGACGACCACCGCGGCGCAGGTCGCGGCGGCGATCGACTGGGCGGTGGCAAACGGCGCGCAGCTCGTCAATCTGAGCCTCGGCCTGCGCGAACCGCGGCCGGTGCTGGCCGAGGCCTGCGCGCGCGCGCTGGCGGCCGGGGTCGTGCTCTGTGCGGCGGCGCCGGCGCGCGGCCAGGCGGTGTATCCGGCGGCCTTCCCGGGCCTGCTGCGGGTGACCGGCGATGCCCGCTGCGCGCCCGCCGAGATTGCCGCGCTCGGCGCCGCCCATGCCGATTTCGGCGCCTGCGTGCGCCCGCTCGACGGCAGCCTGGCCGGCGCCGGCGCCAGCATGGCCTGCGCCTGGCTCAGCGGCCTCGCCGCGCGCCACTTCATCGCCGGCGGCGGCGCGGAGTCCCTGCGTGCCTGGCTGGTGGCGCAGGCACGCCACCACGGCGTTGAGGACCTGAGCGACGCGAGGAGGACGGCCGATGGCGGCTGAGGGCATCGCCGGGGGGATCGTCATCGTCGGCGCGGGCCCGGCCGGCGCCGCCACTGCGATCGGCCTGGCGCGGCTGGGCGAGCCGGTCGTGCTGGTGGGCGAGCCGCGCCGCTTCGCTGCGGTGGAGGGCGTGTCGGCGCGCGTGATCAATGCGCTGCGCGGGCTGGGGCTGGCGCAGGCGCTGCAGGCCCTGGCGCCGCCCTCGCCGCGGCGGGCGAGCTGGAACGGCACGCTGAGCGCGGCCAACACCGAGAGCCTGGTCGAGCGCCAGCGCTTCGACCGCGGCCTGCTCGAGGATCTCGAGCGCCTGGGCGTGACGGTGGTGCGCGGCCGCGTCACCGCGCTGCACTCGGCGCCCGGCCGGCATGAGCTCGAGCTCGACACCGACGCCGGGCCGCGCACGCTGGCGGCGGACTTCCTCGTCGAGGCGCGCGGCCGCGCCGCGCCCGGCGGCGGCGCGGCGCGGGTGCGCGGCGTCGAGACGGTGTCGCTCCTGCAGTACTGGCAGGGGCCGGCGGGCGAGGCGGGCTCGGCGGTGCACAGCGTCGAGGACGGCTGGATGTGGATGGCGGCGCTGGCCGACGGGCGGCGCTACCTGCAGCTCACCCTCGATGTGGCCACTGCGGCGCTGCCGCCCAAGCAGGCGCTCGGCGCCTACTGCAGCGCACGGTTTCGCGCGGCCGAGGCCGCCGCCCCCTTCCTGCAGGGCGCGCAGCCGGTGGGCGAGCCGCATGCGCGCACCAGCACCGCTGTGCTCAACGCGGCGGTTGTGGGCGAGGACTGGATCCGCGTCGGCGATGCGGCGATGGCGGTCGATCCGCTGTCGGGCAACGGCATCTTCCAGGCCCTGTCCTCGGCGCTGCAGGCGCCGGCGGTGGTGGCCACGCTGCGCCACGACCCGGCGCACGCGGCGCTGGCGCGGCAGTTCCACCACCAGCGCATCGAGCAGCTGTTCTACCGCTTCGCCCGCATCGGCCGCGACTTCTACGCCCAGGAAACACGCTGGCCGCAGGCGCCGTTCTGGGCGGCGCGGCGCGGCTGGCCCGACGCCGCGCCGCTGCATGCGCCGGTGACGCCCGCCAGCGTGGCCGTCGCGCGCCGGCCGGTGGTGTGCGCGGGCCGCATCGTCGAGCAGGAAGCGGTGGTGACGCCCGACCAGCCGCTCGGCGTGTGGCAGGTCGACGGCCTCGCCGTGGCGCCGCTGCTGCGCGCGCTGCAGGAGCGCCCGGACGCCGCGCAGGATGCGGCCGCGCAGGCGCTGCTGTGCGCCCGCTTCGGCCTCGCCCCGGCGCGCGCGCGCGGGCTGCTTGCCTGGATGCGGGCCCAGGGCTGGCGGGCCTGAGCGTCGGCGACGGGCAAGCGCCCGGGCCGCCACCCGCCGGCGGCCCGGTCGCGGCGCGATGCGGCAGCCGGGCCTACTCGAAGCGATAGCGCATCATCGTGCTCACCCGGCTGATGGTGCCCTTGTCGTCCTGGAAGGTCTCGCGCTGGCCGAAGGTGTAGTCGAGTCCGAGGTCGACGTTACGGTAGGGATTCCAGAAGGTGTTGAGGAAGACCTGGTGCAGGCTGCGGTTGGGGGCAAAGTCCGACAGCGCGCCGCCCACCGCGGCGAGCTGCGCGGCATTGGCGGCGTCGTCGCGGGCGAAGCGTGTGTAGGCGACGGCGGCGGTGCTGCGCAGGGCGTCGGTCCACTTGTGCGTGTAGCCCAGGTGCGTGCCCCAGCCTTTCCACAGCCGGATGCCCTCGGCGGTGTCGACCGCCTGCTGCACCAGGCCGTTGTACAGGTAGCGGCCGATGCCCTTGCCGCCGGCCGCCAGTAGCACGATGCTGTCGTGCGCGCCGAGATTGACCCGCGCACTGGCCGCGAGGCCGTATCCGCGGCGGTCGTGGCGCTCGTTGTCGTACTGCATGGTCACGCCGCGCAGGGAGAAATGCCCCCAAGCGGTGTCCTGCTCGTAGCGTGCGACGAGGTCGTAGCCGGTGTCGAAGTCGGCGTTCGGCGGCCGCGTCCAGCTGTTGCCAATGGAGTTCTCGACAGCGAACTCGACACGTCCGCGCTCGCCCAGCGGCAGGCCGTAACGCAGCATCGCCTGGCGAATGGTCGGGACGATGCCGGTGCTGTTCCATTCGACCAGTTCGGGAATCGAGCGCAGGTCGACGAAGGTGCTCCAGCTCTGCCCGGCGAGCAGGCCGCCGAGCTTCACATAGGCTTCGCGCAGGCGGACGCTGGTCTGGGTTTCACCGCCGAGGTCGTTGCGGCCGTCGAAGTCGGCCTCGACCTTGGCCGTCAGCGGTCCGGCGTCGGTGCCGGTCGGAGTCGAGGCGAGAAAGCCGAAGCGCGAGCCGCGTGCGGTGGCGTAGGTCTGGCCGTGGCGGCGGCCGGCCGCGCTGTGGTCGAGCGGTTGCACGAACAGGCTGTTGGCCCAGCCCACGGTGTTGATGTTCGACAGCCTGCCCTTGATGTCGTAGGTCGCGTCGAGGCGTGCATGACCGTAGACCTTGATCGAGGTGTCGGTGCCGGGCAGCTTGAACGAGCCCGGCAGGTCGCCGACCTCGACATAGCGGCCGACGGGCGGGGCGGTGGCGGGGGCCGGCGCGGCGGCGGTGCGCGGCGCTTCCTTCAGCGCGGCGACCTCGGCCTGCAGCGCCTGCACCATGCGGCGCAGCTCGTGCAGCTCGTCGCTTGCGTGGGCGGACGTGGTGGCAGCCAGCAGCAGGCCGGCGGCGATAGTGCGCAGCGTGGGCTGCGCGAGGCGGGGGTGATGCATGGCTGTCTCCTTCATTGTTCGTTTGTTCGGCTCGGACACGCGGTGCGACAGGGGCGTGCGCCGGCCGCCGGCCGCGCCCGTGGCGCGGCTGGGCTAGCGAGGGGATGCGGGCGGCGCCGGCCCCCGGGTTGCGGCGCGTCTTCGACCGGGCTCCCGACCGGGTCTAGAGCAGGGCCGGCTTGCGCTGCTGGACCCAGCGCGTCGCCTGCTCGTAGGCGTGGGCGAGCTGCAGCACGGCGAAATCGGCCTGGGCACGCCCGATTACCTGCAGGCCCATCGGCAGGCCCTGGGCGTTGAAGCCGGCCGGTACGTTGATGATCGGCAGGCCGGCGAGCGTGCCGCCGATCACCACCTCCATCCACCGGTGGTAGGTGTCCATCGGCCGGCCGGCGACCTCGGTCGCCCAGTGCAGCTCGGCGTCGAAGGGAAAAACCTGGGCGGTGGGCAGCACCAGGTAGTCGTAGGTCTCGAACAGGCGGCGCAGGGCCTCGTACCACTTGCTGCGCTGCACGCTCGCCTGCCACACCTGGGTGGCGTCCAGCTTCAGCCCGCCTTCGATTTCCCAGATCAGCTCGGGCTTCATCAGCGCGCGCTTGGCCGGGTCGGCATACAAGCCGCCACCCAGACCCGCGACCGTGAAGTGGCGCAGCGTCAGCCAGGTCTGCCACAACTGCTCCATCGGATAGTCCGGCATCGCCTCGTCGACGACGCAGCCGATCGCCTCGAAACCCTTCAGCGCCTCGCGGCACAGCTCGAGCACGCCGGCCTCCATCGGCAGGTAGCCGCGGTAATCGCCCATCCAGCCGATGCGGGCGCCGCGGAAGTCGCGCTGCAGCGTGGCGGTGAATATCGCCGGATCCTGATCGATCGACAGCGGTGTGCGTGGATCGTGACCGGCCTGCACCGACAGCAGCATCGCGAGGTCGCGCACGGTGCGCGCCATCGGGCCCTCGTAGGCCATCTGCTGAAAGAAGACTTCGCTCGTCGGGCCGAAGGGCACGCGGCCCTGCGAGGGGCGGAAGCCGAAGACGTTGTTGTAGGCCGCCGGGTTGCGCAGCGAGCCCATCATGTCGCTGCCGTCGGCCACCGGCAGCATGCGCGTCGCCAGTGCGACCGCAGCCCCGCCGCTGCTGCCGCCGGCGTTGCGCCGCGGATCGTAGGCATTGCGGGTGATGCCGAAGACGGTGTTGTAGCACACCGAGCCGAGGCCGAACTCGGGCGTGTTCGACTTGCCGATCAGGATCGCGCCGCTGCGGCGCATGCGCTCGACCATGATCGAGTCCTGCTTCGGCACGTAGTCCCTGAAGATTAGCGAGCCGTTGGTGGTGGGGATGCCGGCGGTGTTGGTGAGGTCCTTCGGTGCCTGCGGCAGGCCGTGCATCCAGCCCAGGTACTGGCCACGGGCGAGGTGGGCGTCGCGCTCGTCGGCCTGTTTCAGCAGCTGCTCGCGGTCCTGCAGCGACACCAGCGCGTTGACCACCGGGTTGATGCGCTCGATGTGGTCGAGAAATGCGCTCATCACCTCGCGGCACGATACCTTGCGCGCCCGGATCCAGTCCGAAAGCTCGAGCGCGTCGGCCATCACGACGTCGCCGGCGCCGCTCGTGCCGCGGCCCGCCGCGACGGCCCGGCCGCCGAGCATGCCGGGCACGGCCGCTGCCGCAGCGAGCAGGCCGGCGCGACGCAGGAACTCGCGCCGCCCCATGTCCGCTCTTCCTTCCGCGCCGGCCTGGCCGGTTTCCGCCTCGTTGTTCGGGTTCATGTTCATCCTTGTCTCCTTCCTGTCCTGGGCAAGTGCCCGCGGCGGATTCTGGAAACGCGGAAATGATTACTCAAGCGCATAATGTTCATAAAATCGATGCAACATGAGCATGTGTTTATGGAGTCGCGATGGATACGCGCAAGCTCAGGCACTTCGTCGCGCTGTGCGAACAGGGCACCTTCAATCGTGCGGCCGAGGCGGTGCACCTCAGCCAGTCGGCGCTCAGCCGCAGCATCCAGGCGCTGGAGCAGGAGCTCGGCGCGCCGCTCTTCGACCGCCTCGGCCACCGTACGCAGCTGACCGCCTTCGGTCAGTCCCTGCTTGGCCGCGCGCGCCGCCTGCTGCGCGAGGAGACCGAGCTGCAGCGCGAGCTCGCCCTGGTGCAGGCGGGCGAGTTCGGCGAGATCGCCCTCGGCGTCAGCCCCACGCCCGCGTCGCTGCTGCTCCGTGCCTGCCTGGTCGAGCAGGCGCGGCTGCGTCCCCGGCTGCGCATCAATGTCGCCCTGGGACGCACCCGCGAGTTGCTCCAGGCGCTGCGCGCCGAGCGCCTCGATGTCGTGGTCGTCGATGCGACCGATATCGGCGATCCCGATGGGCTGGAAATCGAACATCTCGCCACGCTGCCGGCGGACTTCCTTTGCCGCCGTGGCCACCCGCTGCTGACGCGGCCGACGGTGGACTTCGCTGCGGTGCTGGATTACCCGGTGGCCTGCTCGGCGGTCAGCGACGCCCTGGCCCGGCGGCTGGTCGAGACCTACGGCCCTGCGGCGCATCCGAGCCGGCTGATGACTTATCGCTGCGACAGCTACGAGATTCAGCGTCAGGTCGTGCTGCAGAGCGACACCGTGCTGATGAGCGTGCTCGCCATCATGGGTGCCGAGATCGAGGCGGGCGAGCTGGTGCCGCTTCGGCTCATGCCGGCCGTGCTGCATGGCAGCTACGCGATCGTGCGCCTGCAGGGCCGCACGCTGTCACCCGCGCTGGCGCATATCTACGCGCAGGCGAGGACCCGTTTTCGAGCCTGAGCGCGGTGGCCCGGTGGCCCACGCGTGGAAATCGTGCCGGGCTCGGCTTGCCGATTTGGGCTAATGCGGCGAAAAGCAGTGTTTATCGACTGGCCTGCCGCGCTCAGCCCGTGCGCCTGAGCGTCTCCGACGGCAGCTCGCCGAACATCGTCCGGTACTCGGCGGCGAAGTGCGACAGGTGCCAGAAGCCCCAGCGCGCGGCGAGGTCGGCGACGGTGGCGCGGCCGTTCGGGTCGGCGGCCTTCAGCGCGCGG
>JANJTU010000234.1 GCA_024710965.1 Thauera sp.
TTTGGACTTGGCATGGCGCAGGCGCAGGCGGCCGGCGTCACCGACGAGGACATCGTCAACGATGCGACGCTGACCAACCAGGTCGTCACCCATGGCCTGGGCACCAAGGGCCAGCGCTACAGCCCGCTGACGCAGGTGAATGTCCATACGGTGAAGGACCTCGTGCCGGTGTGGTCGTTCTCCTTCGGCGGCGAGAAGCAGCGCGGCCAGCAGTCGCAGCCGGTGATCCACGACGGCAAGATGTTCGTCACCGCCTCCTACAGCCGCCTGTTCGCGCTCGATGCGAAGACCGGGCAGAAGCTGTGGAAGTACGAGCACCGCCTGCCCGACGGCATCATGCCCTGCTGTGACGTCATCAACCGCGGCGCCGCGCTGTACGGCGACCTCGTCATCTTCGGCACCCTCGACGCCCAGCTCGTGGCGCTGAACAAGGACACCGGCAAGGTCGTCTGGAAGGAGAAGATCGAGGACTACAAGGCCGGCTACTCCTTCACCGCCGCGCCGCAGATCGTCAAGGGGCTGGTCATCACCGGCAACTCGGGCGGCGAATTCGGCATCGTCGGCCGCGTCGATGCGCGCGACGCCAAGACCGGCAAGCTGGTGTGGAGCCGGCCGACGGTCGAAGGCCACATGGGCCACAAGTACGACAAGGACGGCAAGCCGGTGGACAACGGCATCTCCGGCACGACCAACGCGAGCTGGCCGGGTGACCTGTGGAAGACCGGCGGCGCCGCACCGTGGCAGGCCGCCTACTACGATCCCGACGTCGACCTGATCTACATCGGCACCGGCAACCCGGCGCCGTGGAACAGCTGGCTGCGCCCGGGCGACAACCTGTACTCGTCGTCGACGATCGCGATCGACCCGGACACCGGCAAGATCGTCTGGCACTTCCAGGGCACGCCGCACGACGGCTGGGACTTCGACGGTGTCAACGAATTCGTCTCCTTCGAATACAACGACCCGAAGACCGGCAAGCTCGTCAAGGCGGGCGGCAAGGCCGACCGCAATGGCTTCTTCTTCGTCAACGACCGCACCAACGGCAAGCTGCTGAACGCCTTCCCCTTCGTCAATCGCATCGACTGGGCGAAGGGCTTCGATCTCAAGACCGGGCGGCCGATCACCAACGACGACAAGCGCCCGGGCAACCCGTTCACCGAAGCGGGCGGCGACGGCAAGAAGGGCGAGGTGGTGTTCGCCGCGCCGTCCTTCCTCGGCGGCAAGAACCAGATGCCGATGGCCTTCAGCCCGAAGTCCGGCCTGTTCTACGTGCCGGCCAACGAGTGGGGCATGGACATCTGGAACGAGCCGATCTCGTACAAGCGCGGCGCCGCCTACCTTGGCGCGGGCTTCACGATCAAGCCGCTGCACGACGACTACATCGGCGCGCTGCGCGCGGTCGATCCGGTGAATGGCAAGATCGTGTGGGAGGTCAAGAACAACGCGCCGCTGTGGGGCGGGGTGCTGAGCACCGCCGGCGACCTCGTGTTCTACGGCACGCCCGAGGGCTACCTGAAGGCGATCGACGCCAACAACGGCAAGGAGTTGTGGCAGTTCCAGACCGGCTCGGGCGTGATCGCGCCGCCGGTCACCTGGGAAGACGGTGGCGAGCAGTACGTCGCCGTGGTCTCGGGCTGGGGCGGTGCGGTGCCGCTGTGGGGCGGCGACGTCGCCAAGCGCGTGAACATGCTCGAGCAGGGCGGCTCGGTGTGGGTGTTCAAGCTGCATAAGTCCTGAGCGCCCCGGAGAGGTCGAACGCCGCGTCCGCCCCGATCGGGGGTGGGCGCGGCAAGGGTTTTCAACCAGGGAGTGACAACATGAACACGAAGTGGATTCAGACCCTATCGGCCGCCTTGGCCCTCTGTCTGCCGCTGGCAGCCCAGGCCGACCCGCGCCAGGACGAGGCGATGCTCAAGCTCGCCAGCGCCAGCGGCTGTCTCAGCTGTCACGGCATCGACGCACCCAAGCCGGGTCCCGACGGCCTGCCCCCAGTCGGCCCCACCTGGGCCGACGTCGCCGCACAGTACGCCGGCAAGCCCGGCGCGGCCGACTTCCTCACCCGCGTCGTGCTGGAAGGCTCGAACCCCTACAGCAGTCACTGGAAGGGCAAGGTCAGCGGCCTGGCCATGCCGCCCAACGCAGTCGCCATCACCGAGCGCGATGCGCGCTCGCTGGTGCACTGGATCCTCGCCATGAAGCGCTGAGCGCTTGTCGCCTCGCCCGCGTGCCGGCTGGGGCGCGGGCCACAATCCCCGCCTCCCGATCGGCAACTGCCGGGCCTCGCGCTGGCCGATGCAGCGCCAGCCGATCCTGATCTCGCCGAACCGTTCCTGCGCTCCATCACGGCAGCGCGCGCCGGCATTGCCGCCGCCCTCGACCGGACTCCGGCGGAAATCCCTTCCGATCCGCCCGCTTCACGCTTGAACCGCGCGGCCGCTACCCGGCCACCGCAGAAACGTCGGGCCATTCGCAGCCCACGCCCGGACGGCGCTTGCGCAGCCGCCGAACAGGCCGTGCACGCGCTGCGGCGCTTGCCGCCCCCTCCCTGGCGAGGCCGATGAAAGCGCCGTCACCGTCCCCGCCGGCCGCATCGCGCTGCTCGCAACTGCTCAAAAAATCCTGCTGCGAATCACAGCAGAGCACCGAATTGCGGTGCACATGAAGCACTTTGCGCGGCCTGAATTCCCAGCGCATCGGGGCCTCGCGCCAATGGCATGGCGCTTGCAATGAAGGCCTCGGGCTGCGGCGGTCCCGATGTCGCCGGGCTTTCGGTTAATTCCAAATAAGAGACTGGTTTGCGAGGAGGAAACATGGGTAACGAGGAAGGGATCCGACGCCGCTCCGGGGCGCCCGACGGGCGTCCGGCGGGAAGCGGCGATGGCATCACAGGCGGGGCATCCACACAGATCACGGGAGACACGGTGAACATGATTTCGACATCGGGGCGGCGCGCCGCCGGACTGAAGGTGCTGGCTGCCGCGCTGTGCGCGGTAGGGCTGGGGCAGGCCCATGCGGTGAGCTTCACGCAAGGCGACGCCACGCTCGACATCAACGGCACGATCAACGGTTTCTATGCGCACCGCACGCAGGAAGCGGGTGGCGTCGAGACGAAGGACTCGGCGCTGACCAACGGCCTGCTGCCGGGCTGGATCAACTTCGTGTTCACGACCAAGGCCGAAGGCTTGGACATCAAGGCCCACGTCGGCTTCGCCCCCGGCATCAACGACAAGTCGGATGTCGTCGGCCTGCCGAGCGACCCGACCTGCGGCGGCGCCACCGGCTGTGACAGCCCCTTCAGCCAGATCGACACGCGTAACCTCTACTTCCAGTTCGGCGCCAGCGACTGGGGCACGATCAAGTTCGGGCGCGACATCGGCCTGTTCGGGCAGAAGATCATCCTCGCCGACATGACCCTGCTCGGCCTCGGCGGCAACAGCTACGCCGCGACGCCGTTCAACACCACCTTCGGCATGATCGGCCACGGCTACATGTACACCGGCTTCCAGCCGCAGATCACGTACACGACGCCGACGATGGGCGGCTTCTCGGCCTCGGCCGGCATCTTCGACCCGAACAAGTTCGCCGGCGAGGAGACCGAGGATCCGGGCTTCCAGGCGATGCTGAACTACGACTGGAAGGGGGACAGCACCACCGCTTCGCTGTGGGCTGGCGCCGTCCATCAGACCACGGATGGCGCGGGCAGCTACGACGCGAACGGCTTCGAGCTCGGTGCGAAGCTCGGCTTCGGCAACTTCGAGGCGGTGGCCTACGGTTTCGACGCCAGCGGCCTGGGGCTGTCGACGGTCGGCGCGTTGTTCTTCTCGCCCTTCGGCAAGACCGACGGCAAGGGCTATTTCGTGCAGGGCACCTACAAGTTCGGCAAGACCAAGGTCGGTCTGAACTACGGCGAGAACCGCGACGATGGCGGCGCGCTGGCCGACACGAACAAGTTCCGCTCTGCTACGCTCGGCGTCTATCACAGCCTGAACAAGTACGTCACGCTGGTGGGCGAGCTCAACCGTGAGAAGGGCGACGGCAACGACCTGTTCCCGGGCGACCTGAAGACGCGCACAATCTCGCTCGGC
>JANJTU010000236.1 GCA_024710965.1 Thauera sp.
CAGGCCGGCGATCACCGGCGACACCGAGAACGGCAGGTCGATCAGCGTGATCAGGAAGTGCTTGCCGCGGAACTCGAACTTGGCGATCGCCCATGCCGCGGCGACGCCGAACACGAGGTTCAGCGGCACGGAGATCGCCGCCGCCAGCAGCGTCAGCTTCACCGCCGACAGCGCGTCGGCGTCGATCAGCGCGGTGGCATAGGTTTCCCAGCCCTTGCGCAGCGCCTCGACGAACACCGCCACCAGCGGCAGCAGCAGGAACACGGCGAAGAAGGCGAGCGCGGTGCCCAGGATCAGCCACTTCACCAGCGGCGTCTCGCGCGTGGTGGCGCGGCTCTCGAAGCGGGCGGCGTGGTCGCCGCCCAGGTGCAACGTCGTCGCGCCGGCCATCAGCGGTCCCTCCCGGTGCGTTTCGCGGTCCATGCCTGCAGGCCGTTGATGACCAACAGCAGCGTGAACGAGATCAGCAGCATCACGGTGGCGATCGCGGTCGCCCCGGTGTAGTCGTACTGCTCGAGCTTGGTGATGATCATCAGCGGCGTGATCTCCGAGACCATCGGGATGTTGCCGGCGATGAAGATCACGGAGCCGTACTCGCCCACGGCGCGCGCGAAGGCGAGCGCGAAGCCGGTCATCAGCGCCGGCAGCAGGATCGGCAGGATGACGTGGCGGAAGGTCTGCCAGCGCTGCGCGCCGAGGCTCGCCGCCGCCTCTTCCAGTTCGGTGTCGAGATCTTCCAGGATCGGCTGCACGGTGCGCACGACGAAGGGCAGGCCGATGAACACCAGCGCCACCAGTACGCCCAGCGGCTTGAACGCGACCTGGATGCCGAGCGGCTCGAGGACCTGGCCGAGCCAGCCGTTCTTCGCGTACAGCGCGGTCAGCGCGATGCCGGCCACCGCGGTGGGCAGGGCGAAGGGCAGGTCCACCAGGGCGTCGATCAGCTTCTTGCCCGGGAAGCTGTAGCGCACCAGTGCCCAGGCCAGCATCAGGCCGAACACGGCGTTGATCGTCGCCGCCAGCAGCGACATGCCGAAGGACAGCTTGTAGGACGCCAGCACGCGCGGCGCGGTGACCACGCTCCAGAACTCGGCGAAGCTCAGCGTGAAGGTCTTCAGGAACACCGCGGCGAGCGGCACCAGCACGATCAGCGACAGGTAGGCCAGCGTGTAGCCGAGCGTCAGGTTGAAGCCCGGCAGCACGCGGAAGGTCTTCGCTGCGGCCATCAGCGTTGCACCACGATCGGGTCGAAGATGCCGGCGGCGGCGAGGAGGCGGGGCAGGGGCGATCGCGCAAACATCTCGGTCTCGGCAATGGAAAGATGGGTCGAGTCTAAGCGGCGGCCCTTGTGCTCAATAAACAATAAAAAATGGGCTGCTTATTCCGGAATATGCTAAGTGCGGCGGCGCTCCGTTCAGATCTTGTTTCCTCTCGACTAATGAGGTATCCGGTGAAGCGGTCATGTGTAGATTGGAATGTTCTGGCTGCTGCTCGAGCGCGCGTGCGAAGTCTTCGACTGGCAACTGAAGAGTTACGAGGAAAAATCAACGTGAACGCCCCAGGCCCGTCGCAACTGCGGCCCGCCCACCCCTCGTTCCGCGAGGCCTTCCTCTACTGGCTGAAGCTCGGCTTCATCAGCTTCGGCGGCCCCGCCGGGCAGATCGCCATCATGCACCAGGAGCTGGTGGAGAAACGCCGTTGGATCTCCGAGCACCGCTTCCTGCATGCGCTCAACTACTGCATGGTGCTGCCCGGCCCCGAAGCACAGCAGCTCGCCATCTACATCGGCTGGCTGCTGCACCGGACCTGGGGTGGCATCGTCGCCGGGGTGCTCTTCGTGCTGCCCTCGCTGTTCATCCTCGCGGCGCTGACCTACGTCTACCTGGCTTTCGGCGACGTCACCGCGGTGCAGGGCCTGTTCAACGGCATCAAGCCGGCGGTGGTGGCGATCGTGGTGTTCGCCGCCTGGCGCATCGGCTCGCGCGCGCTGAAGAACAAGCTCCTGTGGGCGCTGGCGGCAGCCTCCTTCATCGCGATCTTCGTCTTCCGCGTGCCCTTTCCCTACATCGTCGTCACGGCCGGCATCCTCGGCTTCATCGGCGGCAGGCTGGCGCCGGGCAAGTTCAAGGTCGGCGGCGGCCATGGTGCGTCGGACAAGGATTACGGGCCGGCGCTGATCGACGACGACACGCCGCCCATCGCCCATACGCGCTTTCGCTGGTCCTATCTCCTCACCCTGCTGGTGGTGGCGCTGGCGATCTGGGCGGCGGCCATGGCCATGCTGGGCGACCCGGTCCTGCGGGACATGGGCGCGTTCTTCAGCAAGGCGGCGCTGGTCACCTTCGGCGGCGCCTACGCCGTGCTGCCCTATGTCTATCAAGGCGGCGTCGACCACTATCAGTGGCTGACCGGCACGCAGATGATCGACGGTCTGGCCCTGGGCGAGACCACGCCCGGGCCGCTCATCATGGTGGTGGCCTTCGTCGGCTTCGTCGGCGCCTGGACCAAGGAAATCTTCGGTCCCGAGGCCTTGCTGCTGGCCGGATTCACGGGCGCCGCGGTGGCCACCTTGTTCACCTTCCTGCCCAGCTTCGTGTTCATCCTCGCCGGGGCACCGCTGGTGGAATCGACCCACGGCGACCTCAAGTTCACCGCGCCGCTGACCGGCATCACCGCCGCCGTGGTGGGCGTGGTGCTGAACCTGGCCCTGTTCTTCGGCTGGCACGTGATCTTCCCGAGGGCGACCGAATCCGCGCCCTTCTCCGGTGGCTTCGAGTGGTTTTACGCGCTGATCTCGGTGGCGGCCTTCATCGCGCTGTGGAAGTACAAGCAGGACATCATGAAGGTCATCGGCGCCTGCGCCGCCATCGGTCTCGTCCACACCTTCATTGCCTGAGGTGGTCAGATGAAGCGGGTTACCCGTCTGCCAGGACCGACGTGATGCTCCTGCCTGCCGGGGTCGCGCCCGAAGCGCGCCTGCTGCTGCTCGGCTCGCCCCCGCCGGCCAGTTCTTCTTCTGGGCCGGGCTGCGCGAGGGGCGGCGCCTGGGTCCAGAACGTCTGCGGGTCGTTTGGTTCGGACAGAGTGCGGCTGACTGCGAAGCTATCCATGCCGCCGGCGATAAGCATATCGAATCTTCTTGGTTCGCCGGCGGCACGGCCGCCCGTAGATTCGCCTCTTCGCGGCGCCGTCCGGCGCCGGGCGGACTGAACGACCAGCGGAGCCATTTGCAATGAACGCCCCCGACGCATCCCCAGCCGCGCGCACGCGCGCCTTCCTCGACAAGCTACCGCTCGCGCGGGAGGGCGGCCGCCGCCTGCGCCGCGAGGCCGACGGCAGTGTCGTCGGCGACTGGTTCGGCTGCGAGCTGTCGAGCGTGTTCCAGCCCGTGGTCGAGCCGGCTTCCGGGCGCAGGCCGGGCTTCGAGGCCTTCCTGCGCATCCTCGGCCGCGGCGAGCGCGCACTGTCGCCATGGCTGCTGTTCTCCGCCAATGCTGACGACGACTGCCTGGTCGCGCTCGACCGCCTGGCGCGCACCGTGCATGCGCTCAACTTCCTTGCCGCCGGCGAGGATGGCCTGCTGTTCCTCAACGTGCACGGCCGCCTGCTCGCCGCAGTGAGCGCCGACCACGGCGCCGCGTTCCGCAAGGTCGGCGATGCCCTCGGTCTCGATGCCGAGCGCATCGTCATCGAAACGCCGCTGGCCGCGAGCCGGCAGCCCGACCTCCTCGCATTCGTGCTGCGCAACTACCGCAGCAACGGCTTTCGCGTCGCCGTGAACGTGGCGTCGGCCGCGCAGTGGCGGCAGCTGGCCGGCCTCGTGCCGGCGCACTACGTCAAGATCGATGGCGAGGCGCTGCTAGGCGCCGGCGACGCCGGTGTCGAACTGGAGCGGCTGGCGGCGCAGCGCGAGGGCACGACGGTGGTGGTGAAGCGGCTCGATGACCGCTTCCCGGCTGCGCTGCCGGCGGGGGTGCTGGTGCAGGGCTTCGCCTACGGCCGGCCGGCGCCGCGCGCGGCGATCGTGCGGCCGGAGCGCTTGACCCTGTCCGGGCTGGCGGGGTGAAGCCCGGGTCCCCGGCGGCGGGGGCCCGGCGACGGCTGTTCAGATGGCCAGGCCAGAGTCGTCAAACAGGCCTTCGAACAGGATCGAGCTCAGGTAGCGCTCGCCCGAGTCGGGCAGGATGACGACGATGGTCTTGCCCGCGTTTTCCGGCCGCTGCGCGAGCCGCGCCGCGACCGCGACCGCGGCG
>JANJTU010000282.1 GCA_024710965.1 Thauera sp.
GTCTTGCACGCGGCGACGCAGGCCTTGCAGCCGATGCACAGGGTGGAGTCGAACAACAGCCCGAGCGCGTCGGGCGAGATCTCGGCATTGCCGCGCGCATGCGCCGAGGGGCATGCGGTGGTGCCGGCCACGGCGGCACCACCCGCGAGGGCGCGGCGGAGGAATTCGCGCCGGCCGTTCATCTCAGGCGTCCTCGCGCTGGGTGGAGCTGGCCTCAGCGGCGGCATGCTGCTTGCCGAGGTTGCGCGCGAACATCGCGCCGCCACCGGCCGCCACGCCGGCGACCGCGGCCAGCACCGCGGCCGAGCCGAGCGTGGCGCCCTCGCCCTGCGGCTCGTGGATGCCCGGATAGAGCGCGGGGGGCTCGACGTTCTTCACCTTCGCCAGCATGTGGATCGGCTTGGTGAAGCCGACCCCTTCCTCGCTACAGCCGATACAGGGATGGCCGCAGCCCACCGGCCAGGTGCCGGCACCGGCGTCGCCGAACAGCACGGTCGGACAGTTGGCGTAGGTTTCCGGCCCCTTGCAGCCGAGCTTGTACAGGCAGTAGCCCTTGCGGTGGCCCTCGTCGCCGAACTCGAGCGCGAAGCGGCCGGCGTCGTAGTGCGCGCGGCGCTCACAGTTCTCGTGCACCAGGCGCGAGTAGGCGAACAGCGGCCGGCCCTGCGCATCGACCGGCGGCAGGCTGCCGAAGCTCAGGAAGTGCACCACGGTGGCGAGGAAATTGTACGGGTTGGGCGGGCAGCCGGGGATCGTCACCACGGGCTTGTCGATGATCTTGTTCACCCCGACCGCGCCGGTCGGGTTGGGGTCGGTCGCCGGCATGCCGCCCCAGGACGCACAGGAACCGATCGCGATCACCGCGGCGGCGTCCTGTGCGCATTCGCGCGTGAGCTCGATCGCAGTCTGATTGCCCACCTTGCAGTACACCCCTCCATCGCGGGTCGGGATCGCGCCCTCCACCACCAGCAGGTACTTACCCTTGTGGCGCGCCATCGCCGCCTTGCGCGCGGCCTCCACCTGATGGCCGGCGGCGGCGAACAGGGTCTCGTGATAGTCGAGCGAGATCACGTCGAGAATCAGCTTCTCGAGCGTGGGATGCTCGGCACGCAGCATGGATTCGGTACAGCCGGTGCATTCCTGGAAGTGCAGCCAGATCACCGAGGGACGCTGGGCGGACTCCATCGCCTGCGCCATCGCCGCCTCCGCGCCCTTGGGCAGGCCGAGCGTGGTGGCGAGCGTGGCGCAGAACTGCAGGAAGCTGCGCCGGCTCATCTCGAGCCGGGATTCGATCGGTCGCTGTGAGCGGCCGTCGGTCAGAGTTGCGGTGGGCGCTGCAAGCATGTGTGTCCCCTCGTGTGCGCGATGCGGTCGTTGCCGCAGGATCGAAGGGGGAGCATCAAGAAGCGTGCCAGCTGGCGGAAAGCCGGATTCCCCCGCGCCGCGGGCCCTTCGTCCCTGGTGCGCGCCGCGAAGTGAAACGTGCCTAACCGGCTGCCATGCAAAAGTGGCAAGCGCATGCTCACCTGGCATGAGCACGGACGGGACCGGCCCGTGCCGCGACGACTTCGTCACAAACGCGCAAATCAGGCGGGTTTGCCGAAGCGCTCCATGCGCTGCTCGCCGACGGTGGCGGCTGTCATCGCCGGGGCGGAGGACGCCTCGTCCGCGACCGCCAGCACCTGCTCACGCGCACGCAGGTAGGGGGTGTGCAGCTCGAGCGCGAACGGGTCGGCCAGATGCGGCGCGCGTGGCGCGGCGGGGACGATGGCGGCCAGGCGGGCGAGGCTGTCGGCGTCGGGCACCGGCGCCCAGCGCTCGAGCAGCTCGGCGGCGAGATCGGGGCGGTTGCAGACGAGCAGCATGTCGCAGCCGGCGGCATGGGCCGCTCTGGCGCGGCCGACGATGTCGCCGGCGACGCGCGCGCCTTCCATGTTGAGGTCGTCGCTGAAGATGACGCCGGTGAAGCCGAGGCGCTGGCGCAGCACGGCCTGCAGCCAGAAGGCGGAAAAGCCGGCCGGCTGCGCTTGCGGGCTGGGATCGGCGTTCGGGTAGATGACGTGCGCCGGCATGACGCCGGCGAGCTGGCGGCCGAGGCGATGGCGGTAGGGGGCGATGTCCTCGTTCCAGATGGTGTCGAAGTCGCGCGCGTCCACCGGGATGTCGTGGTGGGAGTCGGCCTCGACGAAGCCGTGGCCGGGGAAGTGCTTGCCGACGCAGCCCATGCCTGCCTCCGCCATGCCCGCGGCGAGCGCCTGGGCGAGCGCGGCGACGACCTGGGGGTCGCGGTGGAAGGCGCGGTTGCCGATGGCGCGGCTGAGGCCGTAGTCGAGGTCGAGCACCGGGGTGAAGCTGAGGTCGACACCGTGGGCGAGCAGCTCGGCGGCGAGCACGAAACCGGTGGCGCGCGCGGCCTCGAGCGCGGCGAGGTGGTCGTGCGCCCACAGCGCGCCGAGGCTGCGCATCGCCGGCAGGCGGGTGAAGCCGTCGCCGCGGAAGCGCTGCACCCTGCCGCCTTCGTGGTCCACCGCGATGATCAGCGCCGGGTCGCGCAGGGCGCGGAGGTCGGCGGTGAGCGCGGCGAGCTGTTCGGCGCCGGTGTAGTTGCGCGCGAACAGGATCACGCCGCCGACCAGCGGGTCGCACAGGCGTTCGCGCTCTTCGTCGGTGAGGGCGGTGCCGGCGACGTCGATCATCAGCGGGCCGCGCGCCAGTCGGCGGCAGGCTTTCATGCGAGGTTCTCGATGATGGCGAAGGCGACGACGTGCTCCTTCTCGTCGGAGAGGCTGAGGTGGGCGCGCAGGCGGTGCAAGGCCATGTGTGCGGCGAGGCGCTCGTCGTAGTGGAAATCCGGCTTGCCGCGACTGTCGTGGCCGACCACCACCGCGTGCAGCGTGGCCGGCGCGGCGACGCCGGTGCCGAGCGCCTTGCCGAAGGCCTCCTTGGCGGCGAAGCGCTTGGCGAGGAAGCGCGCGGGGTCGCGGTGCGCGCGCCAGGCCTCGACTTCAGCGCTGGCGAGGATGCGCAGCGCGAAGCGCTCGCCGTGGCGCTCGAGCGCCTGGCGCACGCGTTCGATGCGGACGATGTCGGTACCGATGCCGTGGATCATGACCTTCCTCCCGCCCGCGCGCTCGGGCTCAGCGGCCGCGTGCCGCGCCTTCGCGCATCAGGCGTTTCATTTCGGCCACCGCCTCTCGCAGGCCGACGAAGACCGAGCGGCTGACGATGGCGTGGCCGATGTGCAGTTCGCGCACCCCGGGCAGGCGCGCGATCGGCTGCACATTGTAGTAGTTGAGCGCGTGGCCGGCGTTGAAGCGCATGCCGAGCGCGCGCACCGCCTCGCCGGCAGTGTGCACCTTGACGAGCTCGGCGACCACCGCGGCGCTGTCGGCGTCGCGGCCGGCGGCGTGGAAGGCGTGCGCATAGGGGCCGGTGTGGATCTCGCAGACGCGCGCGCCGATGCGGGCGGCGGCCTCGATCTGCGGGATCTCGGCGTCGATGAACACGCTGGTGACGATGCCGGCGTCCGCCAGGCGTGCGATGACGGCCTTCAGCCGCGCTTCCTGGGCGAGGATGTCGAGGCCGCCTTCGGTGGTGACCTCGTGCCGGCCCTCGGGCACCAGCATCGCCATCTCCGGCTTCAGGCCGCAGGCGATGCCCACCATCTCGTCGGTGGCGGCCATCTCGAGGTTGAGCTTGACCTGGGTGAGGTCGCGCAGGCGACGCACGTCGTCGTCGTTGATGTGGCGCCGGTCTTCGCGCAGATGCACGGTGATGCCGTCCGCGCCGCCGAGGTGGGCTTCCACCGCCGCCCACACCGGGTCGGGCTCCCAGGTGCGGCGCGCCTGGCGCAGCGTGGCGACGTGGTCGATGTTGACGCCGAGTTCGATCACAGTTCCTGCAACTCCTTGAGCACCCGGCGCGACTGCAGCGGCTGTCCGCCCAGGGTGTGGTTGATCAGTGCGCGCAGCAGGCGCTTGGACTGGGCCAGCGTCTCCGCGCGGGAAAAGTCGTCGGCGGCCATGTCGAGCAGGGTCTGCCCGCTCAGCAGCGGCTGCTCGGCCAGGGCGGCGGCATCGATGCCCTCGCCCTCCGCGGCCTCGAGCCGCACCGGGCCGCGTTCGATTATATAAAGGTAGCGCCCCTCGGGCCGCACCGCCGCGCCGCTGTCGGCCTCGGTGGCGAGCCCGGCCTCGTAGCCGAGGTCCTGCAGCAGGGCGAGCTCGAAGCGGCGCAGGATCGGCGAGGGCTCATCACCGCGGCCGAGCGCGCGCACTGCCTCGGCATAGGCCGAGAAAATGCGCGGGTGCGGGTCCTCGCGCGCGGTCAGGCGCACCAGCAGTTCGTTCAGGTAGTAGCCGCAGATCAGGGCGCGGCCGGTGAGCAGCGGCTGGCCGCCCTGCCATTCGGCGCGGATCAGGGTCTTGACCTCGCCGCCGCCCGACCAGTCCACCAGCAGCGGCTGGAAGGCCATCAGCACGCCGCGCAGCACCGAGTGCGGGCGGCGCGCGCCCTTTGCCGCGAGCGCGACGCGGCCGTGGTCGCGCGACAGCAGCTCGACGATCAGGCTCGTTTCGCGCCACGGCAGGGTGTGCAGCACCCAGGCGGGCTGTTGCTCGATGCGCTGTTTCGGGCCCGCCATGCTGCGCTGCCCGGCTCACTCGTAGCCGAGGCTCTTCAGGGCGCGCTCGTCGTCGGCCCAGCCGCTCTTGACCTTGACCCAGACTTCGAGGAAGACCTTGCCGTC
Source organism: Thauera sp. (assembly GCA_024710965.1). Lineage (GTDB taxonomy): Bacteria > Pseudomonadota > Gammaproteobacteria > Burkholderiales > Rhodocyclaceae > Thauera. The sequence continues at coordinate 4,748 of JANJTU010000282.1, forward strand.
GAACAGCTTCTCCAGCTCGACACGCGCCTCGGAGGAGATGCGCTTGAGCTTCTCGCCGCCCTTGCCGATGACGATGCCCTTGTGGCCGGGCTTGTCGACGATGACCGCGGCGTGGATGCGGCGCAGCCGGCCCTCGGTCTCGAACTTCTCGATCTCGACCGCGATGCCATAGGGCAGCTCGTCGCCGAGGAGGCGGAAGAGCTTCTCGCGCAGGAACTCGGAGGCGAGGAAGCGCTCGCTGCGGTCGGTGACCTCGTCCTCGTCGAACAGCGCCGTGCCCGCCGGCAGCAGCGGCGTCGCCGCCTTCACCAGCGCGTCGACGTTGCTGCCGCGCTCGGCCGACAGCGGCACGATCTCGGCGAACTCGCGCAGCTGCCGCACCTGGTCGATGAAGGGCAGCAGGCGAGTCTTGTCCTTGAGCTGATCCACCTTGTTGATGACCAGCACGACGGTGGCCGAGGGCGGAATGACTTCCAGCACCTTGCGGTCGTCCTCGCCGAAGCGGCCGGCCTCGATGACGAAGAACACCAGATCGACATCGGACAGCACCTGCGACACGGTGCGGTTCATCGAGCGGTTGAGCGCGTTGCGGTGCTGGGTCTGGAAGCCCGGCGTGTCGACGAAGACGAACTGGGCGTCGGCGTTGGTCAGGATGCCGGTGACGCGGTGGCGCGTGGTCTGCGCCTTGCTGGAGACGATGCTGATCTTCTGGCCGATGAGCCGGTTCAGCAGCGTGGATTTGCCGACGTTCGGCCGACCGACGATGGCGACGAAGCCGGTGCGGAAGCCTTCCGCCCCCTCTTCCGCTGCGCCTGCGGGCAGGCCGTCGTGTGGTTGCTGTTCGCTCATTTCTTCCTCAGTTGCGCCAGCGCGAGTTCGGCCGACTGTTGTTCGGCGATGCGCCGGCTGGGGCCGCGGCCCAGGGTGCGGATGCCAAGCTTTTCGACCACGCAGGCGACTTCGAATTCCTGCGCATGGGCCTCGCCCAGCACCTGCACCATCGAATAGGCGGGCAGCGCGATCTTGCGCCCCTGCAGCCATTCCTGCAGCGCGGTCTTCGGGTCCTTGCTCGGCTTGCGCGGATCGACCTCGGCGAGCAGCGGCGCGTAGAGGCGGTCGATGACGTCCTTCGCGACGCCGAAGCCGGCATCGAGGAAGACCGCGGCGAACACCGCCTCGAGCGCGTCGGCGAGGATGGACGGGCGGCGCGCGCCGCCGGACTTCAGCTCGCCCTCGCCCAGGCGCAGGCAGTCGCCCAGGTTGAGTTCGAGCGCGATGCGGTAGAGCGCGTCCTGGCGCACCAGCGAGGCGCGCACGCGCGACAGTTCGCCTTCGCGCAGCGCGGCGAAGCGCTCGAAGAGCGCAATCGAGGTCACGCAGTTGAGGATGCTGTCGCCGAGGAACTCGAAGCGCTCGTTGTTCGGCTGGCCGAAGCTGCGATGCGTCAGTGCCTCGAGCAGCAGGGCCGGGTCGGCGAACGCGTGGCCGAGATCGCGCTGGAGTCGCTCCACCGACATCGGCTTACGGCCCTTCGCTGCTGACGTGGAAGTCGATCAGCAGGCTGACGTTGGCCACCACCGGCACGCGGCGGGCGTAATCGACCTCGATCACCGTCCGCCCGGCCGGCTTGCTGATGACGAGGTCGGTGCCGGACACGGCGGAGACGTCGTCGATCTGGCCGCGGCGGTCAAAGTTGCGGCGCAGTTCGGCCGCCGGCGTGCCATTGTCGGCCTCTTCCGCCAGCGTGCGGACGATGCGCTGCACGGCGAAGTATTCGGTGACGGCGGGCACGGTGCGGAAGGCGACCAGCAGCACGAAGGCGGCCACGCCACCGACGACGATCACGCCGAACAGGCTCAGGCCGCGCTGACGCTTGACGTTCATGACTCCTCCTTCACTGGAAGCTGCCGATCCGTTTCATGTCGTTGAAATTGAACCAGATGAAGAAGGCGCGGCCGACGATGTTCTCTTCCGGCACGAAGCCCCACACCCGGCTGTCGCTGCTGGCGTCGCGATTGTCGCCCATGACGAAATAATGGCCCTCGGGCACGGTACAGCGCACCCCCGCGCTCGTGTAGGTGCAGTTGTCACGATGCGGAAAATTCATCACCTGGGTCAGGAAGGGCGGCGCCTCGCGTTCGATCAGGAGCGAATGCTCGACCTCCCCGAGCTTCTCGGTGAACTGCGGCGAATAATAGAGCCGGTCGGGATGAAGGTAGTTGCCGGTGGACTCGATCGCGACCACCTCGCCGTTGATGCGCAGGCGCTTGTCGAGGTACTCGACGCGGTCGCCGGGCAGGCCGACGACGCGCTTGATGTAGTCCAGGGTCGGGTCCGCCGGGTAGCGGAACACCATCACCTCGCCGCGCTTGGGCGTATTGACGTCGATGATCTTCTTGTTGATCACCGGCAGGCGGATGCCGTAGGTCCACTTGTTGACGAGGATGAAGTCGCCGACGAGCAGGGTCGGGATCATGGAGCCGGACGGGATCTTGAACGGCTCGACGATGAAGGAGCGCAGGCCGAAGACGACGACGATGACCGGAAAGAAGCTGGCACCGTATTCCACCCACCACGGCGCGGGTGCCCCCGCCGCGCGGCGCTTGCGGGCGTGGAAGCGGTCGAAGAACCAGAGCACGCCGGTGGCGACGAGCAGGAGGAAGAGGATCAGGGCGAAGTTCATGCGGTTTCCGTCGTCAGTCGGCGACGACAGGGCCGCCGGGCGGGTTCGATCACTTGCCTTCGTCGGTGCGCAGCACGGCGAGGAAGGCTTCCTGCGGAATCTCGACGTTGCCGACCTGCTTCATCCGCTTCTTGCCTTCCTTCTGCTTCTCGAGCAGCTTCTTCTTGCGCGTGATGTCGCCGCCGTAACACTTGGCGAGCACGTTCTTGCGCAGCGCCTTGATCGTCTCGCGCGCGATGATGTGCGCGCCGATCGCCGCCTGCACGGCGACGTCGAACATCTGGCGCGGGATCAGGCCGCGCAGCTTGGCGGCGAGTTCGCGGCCGCGGAACTGCGCGCTGGCGCGGTGCACGATGACCGAGAGCGCATCGACCTTCTCGCCGCCCACCATCATGTCGAGCTTGACCAGGTCGGCGGTGCGGTATTCCTTGAACTCGTAGTCGAGCGAGGCGTAGCCGCGCGACACCGACTTCAGCTTGTCGAAGAAGTCCATCACCACTTCGTTCATCGGCAGCTCATAGACGAGCTGCACCTGGCGACCGTGGTAGCGCATGTCGATCTGCGCGCCGCGCTTCTGGTTGCACAGCGTGATCACCGGGCCGACATAGTCCTGCGGCAGGAAGATCGTCGCGGTGATGATCGGCTCGCGGATCTCCTGGTACTTGCCGACCTCGGGCAGCTTCGCCGGGTTCTCGATGCGGATGACCTCGCCGCTGTTGAGCACGACCTCATAGACCACCGTCGGCGCGGTGGTGATCAGGTCCATGTCGAACTCGCGCTCGAGCCGCTCCTGCACGATGTCCATGTGCA
>JANJTU010000348.1 GCA_024710965.1 Thauera sp.
CTTCGCCACCCGGCCGCTGACCGAGAAGCTGCGCAGCCCCTTGCGGCCGTTGCGCCCGCGCCCGGCGAGCCAGTCGGGCCCCTGCCCCAGGCTGTGCTCGACGAGGTCGCGCACCCACCACAGCGTCTCCATGTTGTGCTCCAGCGTCGGCCGGCCGAAGACGCCGACCTCGGCGACGTAGGGCGGGCGCAGCCGCGGCATGCCGCGCTTGCCCTCGATCGACTCGATCATCGCCGACTCCTCGCCGCAGATGTAGGCGCCGGCGCCGCGGCGCAGCTCGATCGGCGCCAGGCCGGCGAAGGTGGCGCGCAGCTTGTCCAGCTCGGCGGCGAGCATGCGGCGCAGCGCCGGGTATTCGTCGCGGATGTAGATCCAGATCGCGGCGATGCCGACCACCTCGGCAGCGATCAGCATGCCCTCGAGGAAGCGGTGCGGGTCGGTGGCGAGATAGTGGCGGTCCTTGAAGGTGCCGGGCTCGCCCTCGTCGATGTTGACCGCCAGGTGGCGCGGCGCCGGCTGCGCCATCACCGTGCGCCACTTGCGCCCGGCCGGAAAGCCCGCGCCGCCCAGGCCGCGCAGGCCGGCGGCCTCGAGCGCCTTGACGACGTCCTCGCCGGCGCGCTCGCCGCGGCGCACGGCCTCGAACAGGCGGTAGCCGCCGGCGGCGCGGTAGGCGTCGAAATCGACGATCCGCGGCGCCGGCTCCTCGCACTCGCTGGCGGCCACCACCGCCGCCACCTTGTCCGCATCGGCATGGCCGACCGGGTTCTGCCCCACCACCGCCACCGGCGCACAGTCGCAGCGGCCGACGCAGGGCACGCGCTGCACGCGCACGCCGGCACCGAGCCGGCCTTCGAGCGCCTGGGCGAGCTCCGCGCCGCCGTGCATCGCACAGCTGAGCGACTCGCACACCCGCACCGTCAACGGCGGCGGCGGCGACTCGCCCTCGGCGACGAAGTCGAAGTGGTGATAGAAGGTCGCCACCTCGTAGACTTCGGCGCGCGCCAGCTTCAGCGCTTCGGCGAGCGCGGCGAGGTGGTCGGCGAACAGCGCGCCGTGCGCATCCTGCAGGCGGTGCAGGTACTCGATCAGGCGGTCGCGGCGCGGCGTCTCGCCGGCGAGCGCGTCCAGCGCCGCGGCGCGTGCGGCTTCGGGCAGGGGCGGGCGCGTGGGTCCACGAGAGCCGGTCTTGGCAGGCATTGGTGTTTCTCCTCGGAGGATTGGCATCCCCCATCTCTTCGCAAATTTGATGCCAGAAAACGGGGTTCGTTGCACACGCAAGACACCTGCAGCCGCCGCGCGCCTCCATGCCGCGGGTGCCGTCCGGCAGGCTTCGTCGAGGATGCCTTCGACGCAGGCTGCCAGCATGGACGGCGCCTGGCACGGCGGGGTGGCAGGCACTGAATGGTAACCGATCGGTCAGCTCCGGGCTGCGCCTGCTCGACCGCCTTCAATGACGAGCGCAACGCCCTGCCCCGCCCCGACGCTGCGCACATAAGAATATATATTGCTATAGTTGGCGAAACGGCGCCCACGCCGGAATAGCACCGCAAACCGCAGCATCTCGCCACGTGCCATGCAATCTACTGCGCCATCCGAAAACGCCTGATGAGCCGTCACGCGGCAAATTATGAACAGACATTTACATTATTCGCCAAACCGACATCGGAGCATCCGCACGCGCCGTGGCGTGTTCGCGTCCTGATCCGAGACCTCCACAGGGACCCACGAGCCATGAATTTTCGCAAGGACAAACTGATCCGCTTCTCCCACTGCGACCCCGCGGGCATCGGCTTCTACCCGCGCTACGTCGAACTGATCAATGAGGTCGTGGAAGACTGGTGCCGCGAGGGCGTCGGGGTGAGCTACCGCGACCTGCACGAAGGACACGGGCTGGGACTGCCGGCCGTGCGCCTCGAAGTCGACTACCTCGCACCCAGCCGCTACGGCGACGTCCTGAACTTCGCGCTGTCCGTGCTGCGCATCGGCAACAGCTCGATGACGCTCGACGTGCGTGCGTTCGCGGGCGACAGCGAGCGCCTGCGGGCGAAGCTGACCGTCGTCCTGACCGCGCTGGGCGCGCTGCGCGCGGTGCCCATCGAAGGCGAATGGCGGGCGCGCTTCAGCGCCTATCTGGCGGCACCCGACGCCTGCACGACGTCCTGCTGACAAGAGGCGCCCCGGAGCGAAACCCCGGGGCGCCTTCGCGTGTGCGCCGGCCTACCTGCCCGCGTAGTCGGGGCCGCCGCCCTCGGGCCGAACGGCGCCAGCGGCGGCGTCTTCAAGAGGCGACGTGCTCGACGACGACGGCGATGCCCTGCCCCACGCCGATGCACATCGTGCACAGCGCGTAGCGGCCGCCGGTGGCGTGCAGGCGGTTGACCGCGGTGGTCACCAGGCGCGCGCCCGAGGCGCCGAGCGGATGGCCGAGCGCAATCGCGCCGCCCCAGGCATTGACCCGCGCATCGTCGTCGGCGAGGCCGAGGCCGCGCAGCACGGCCAGGCCCTGGGCGGCGAAGGCCTCGTTCAGTTCGATGACGTCGATCTGGTCCAGGCCGAGGCCGGTCAGCGCCAGCACCTTCTGCACCGCCGGGGCCGGGCCGTAGCCCATGATGCGCGGCGCCACGCCGGCAGTGGCCATGCCGAGCACGCGGGCGCGGGGCGTCAGGCCGTGGCGGGCCGCACTGGCCTCGTCGGCGAGCAGCAGCGCGCAGGCGCCGTCGTTGACGCCCGAGGCGTTGCCCGCGGTGACGCTGCCGTCGGCGCGCACGATGCCCTTGAGCTTGGCCAGCGCCTCCAGGCTGGTGGCGCGCGGGTGCTCGTCGGTGGCGACGACGAGCGCCTCGCCCCTGCGCTGCGGGATCGTCACCGGGACGATCTCGCGCGCGAGGTGGCCGGCCTCGATCGCGGCGAGCGCGCGCTGCTGGCTGGCGAGCGCCATGCGGTCCTGCGCCGCGCGCTCGATGCCGAACTCGAGGGCGACGTTCTCGGCCGTCTCCGGCATCGAGTCGACGCCGTACTGCGCCTTCATCAGCTTGTTGACGAAGCGCCAGCCGATGGTCGTGTCATAGACCGCGTTGTCGCGGCTGAACGCGGTTTCGGCCTTCGGCATGACGAAGGGCGCGCGGCTCATGCTCTCGACGCCGCCGGCGACCACCAGGCCGGCCTCGCCCGCCCGGATCGCGCGCGCGGCGGTGCCGACCGCGTCCAGGCTGGAGCCGCACAGGCGGTTGATGGTGACGCCGGGCACCTCCACCGGCAGGCCGGCGAGCAGCGCCGCCATGCGGGCGACGTTGCGGTTGTCCTCGCCGGCCTGGTTGGCGCAGCCGTAGATGACGTCGTCGACCGCCGCCCAGTCGACCTTCGGGTTGCGCGCCATCAGCGCCTGCAGCGGAATGGCGGCAAGGTCGTCGGCGCGCACGCCGGCGAGGGCGCCGCCGTAGCGACCGAAAGGCGTGCGGATCGCATCGCAGATGAAAGCCTGGTTCATGCTGTCTCCTCGTTGGTGAGGTTTGTGGGTTCAGTCGAGCAGCAGGGCGAGATCGCCGCGCACGAAGCCGTGGCCGACGATGGCGGCGAGGCCCTCGAGTTCCTGTTCCAGCGTGGCGCGCTCCTGCTCGCGCGCCCAGAACACCGGCCCGCCTTCCCAGCGCGGAAAGCCGTAGCCCTGCACCAGCACGACGTCGATGTCGCTGGCGCGCACCGCGACGCCTTCGGCCAGCAGCAGCGCCGCCTCGTTGACCATCGCCAGCAGCGCGCGGCGGCGGATCTGCTCGGCGCTCAGCGGCCGGCGTTCGATGCCGCGCGCGGCGCTCGCCTGCATGATGAGCGCGCGCACGGTGTCGTCGGTGGTCGCCACCTGCTTGCCGTCGGCATAGGCGTAGTAACCGGCGCCGCTCTTGCGCCCAAGCCGGCCCAGTTCGCACAGGCGGTCGAGGATGGGGACATAGCGCTCGCGCGGGTCGCGGCTCGCCGCCTGGGCCTTGCGCATGCGCCAGGCGATATCCAGCCCCGACAGGTCGGCGACCGCGAACGGCCCCATCGCGAAGCCCATGCCGGTCAGGGCCTGGTCCACGTCCTCGGGCCAGGCGCCGTCCTCGAGCATGAACTCGCACTGCCGACGATAGGCGTTGTAGATGCGGTTGCCGATGAAGCCGAAGGCGTTGCCGCACAGCACCGGCAGCTTCTTCAGCCGGCGGCCGAGCTCCATGCCGGTGGCGAGGACCTCGGCGCGCGTGCGCGCGCCGCGCACGACCTCGACCAGCTTCATGACGTTGGCCGGGCTGAAGAAGTGCAGGCCGAGCACCTCCTGCGGCCGCGCGGTGGCGCCGGCGATGGCGTCGATGTCGAGGTAGGAGGTGTTGGTGGCGAGCACCGCGCCCGCGCGCGCATGGGCGTCGATCTTGCGGAACACCTCCTGCTTGACCGCGAGGTCCTCGAACACCGCTTCGATCACCAGATCGGCCTCGGCCAGCGCGGCCCAGTCCAGCGTCGTGCGCAGGCGCGCCTCGGCGGCCCCGGCCACCGCGGCCGCCATCTTGCCCGCGGCGACGCGGCTGCGGTAGTGCTCGCCGATGCGCTCGCGGCCGCGCGCGAGGGCGGCGCCGTCCTGCTCGAGCAGGATCACCTCCAGCCCGGCGTCGAGCGCGCTGATCGCGATGCCCGAGCCCATGGTGCCGGCGCCGATCACGGCGACGCGCTGCAGCGGACGCGGCGCGCCGTCGAAGTCGGCCGGCAGCTTGACCGCCTCGCGCTCGACCTTGAACTGGTAGCGCAGCGCCCGCGCCTGCCGGCTCGGCACCAGCTCGAGGAAGAGTGCGCGCTCGCGGGCGAGGCCGTCATCGAACGGCAGCGCCGTCGCCGCGACCGCCTCGAGCGCCGCGCCATAGGCCGGCTGCAGGCGCTGGCGCGCATTGAGGCGCGCGCGCGCCTGCTCGACCGCCGTGCGCACGGCTGCGGCGTCTGCCTGGCGGTCGCGCGCGCGCGGCAGCGGCGCGGCGGCGAGCCGGCTCGCGCACGCGCAGGCGGCCGCGACCAAATCGTCCGCGACCACGGCATCGAACAGGCCGCTGTCGGCGAGCGCGCGCGCGCTGCGCGGCTGGCCCGACAGGATCATGTCGAGGGCGGTGGCGACGCCGACCAGGCGCGGCAGGCGCTGCGTGCCGCCCGCGCCCGGGATCAAGCCGAGGGTGATCTCGGGCAGGCCCACCCTGGCACGCTCGAGCGCGACGCGGCCATGGCAGCTCAGCGCCACTTCGAGCCCGCCGCCCAGCGCGACGCCGCCGATCGCCGCCACCACCGGCTTGCGGCAGGACTCCAGGCGCGCCAGCACCTGCGTCAGCATGGGCTCGGCGAGCTGACGGGGCGTGCCCATCTCGGTGACGTCGGCGCCGGCGGAAAACGCCTTGTCGTTGCCGACCAGCACGATGCCCTGCACCGCCGGGTCGGCTTCGGCCGCGGTCAGGGCGTCGACGATGTGCCGGCGCAGCGCGTGGCTCAGGCTGTTGACGGGGGGGTGATCCAGGGTGACGACGGCGATGGCGTCGAGGCGTTGGAAGAGAGTCACGGTCTAGCCCCAAAAGAAGGTGTGAAAATTGTCGATCAGCCTATAAGCTTTGACAATTACAAAAGCGATAGACAATCTGTCAAATGAAACAAGACAATCCATGAGCCTGGACGCCTCCTCCCTGCTGCTGCTGGTCGATATCCTCGACGCCGGAAACCTGAGCCAGGCGGCGCGCAAGCGCAAGATGAGCCGGGCCAACATCAGCTACCACCTGAACCAGCTCGAGAAGGCGGTGGGACTGCAGCTGGTGCGCCGGACCACCCGCCGCATCGACCCGACCGAGGCGGGGCTCAAGCTCTACCAGCACGGCCGGGTGATCCGCGACGAACTGCTCGCCGCCCAGGAGTCGCTCACCAGCCTGGCCGAAGGGCTGCACGGTTCAGTGCGGCTGGCCGTGCCGACCGGCTTCGGCCAGATCGTGATGTCGCACTGGCTGATCGAGTTCAAGCGTCTCTACCCCAGCATCGTGCTCGAACTGGTGTTCGACAACCGGGTGGACGATCTGCTGCGCGACGAGGTCGACGTCGCCATCCGGGTGATGTCGGAGCCGCCGCCCAGCCTCGTGGTGCGCGAGCTCGCCCCCTTGTGCCACGTCGCCTGCGCTTCCACCGCCTACGCGGCACACAACCGCATGCCGCGCACGCCCGAGGAGCTGGGCGAAGTGCCGCTGATCACCTCCACGGTGGCGCACCGCGAACTGCGCGTCTCGGCCTACCGCGGCGACGAACGGCGGGAAGTGGCGCTGCACCCGACGCTGGCCTCGGAGAACTTCCAGTTCCTGCACGAGGCCATCCTCGCCGGCCTCGGCGTGGGCCTGGTGCCGGACTATCTCGTCATCGAGGACGTCGCCGCCGGCCGCATGGTCACCGCGCTCGACGACTGGCGGCTGAGCATCTTCGGCACCCACCTGCTGCTGCTGCGCATGCCCGACCGCTACCAGACCCTGGCCGCCCGCACCCTGATCGACTTCATCGTCGCCCGGGCAAAGGCCTGGCGGACCTGAAGCCGCCGCCCGGGCACAGCCCGGGCCGGTCCGCTCGGGCAGCCACTCACCCAGCCACGGCGGCAGCCTTGACCGCCCTCACCGCGCTCGACACCGTCACCGTGGCGCGCAGATCGCCAACGTCCTGTCAGAGCACCGGCCAGCGACCACCGGCGACCCGGATGATCTCGCCGGTCACATAGCTGGACTCCTCGCTGGCGAGGAAGAGCGCGACGTTGGCGATTTCCGCCGCCTTGCCCAGGCGGCGCAGGGCGCAGCCTTCGCGGTAGCGGTCGACGATTGTCGGCTCCATGCGCTCGAGCACGCTGGTCTCGATCAAGCCCGGTGCGACGCAATTGACGTTTACATGGGGGGCGAGTTCGAGCGCCATGCTGCGGGTCAGCGATGCGACCGCCGCCTTGGCGGCACCGTAGGCGCTTTGCCCGTGTTCGCCGGCGTAGGCGATCGAGCAGAAGTTGACGATGCGCCCGTACTGGCGCGCGACCATGTCGGCCCCGAATCGTTGTGAGAGCAGCAAGGTCCCCTTGAGGTTGAGATCCATGGTTTCGTCCCAGCGGGCGGGGTCGATGCTGAACACCGACTGATACAGCTCGCCGCGCAGGCCGCCGACGACGTTCACCAGGATGTCGATCGGCGGCAGTTCCTCGGCTGCCCTTCGGGCGATGGCATCGACTTCATGCGCCACGCGAACGTCGGCGCGCAGCGCAGCGAGCCGGGTTGCCGGATACTGCGCACGGATCCGGGCCGCCGTGCCCTCGAGCCGCGAAGCCGAAATGTCGGTCAGCATCAGACTCGCGCCTTCGGCGGCAAATCGCGCCGCGACGGCCTGCCCCATCGGCCCCCCGGCGCCGGTGACGAGCGCGCAGTGGCCGGCAAGCCTGGCCCCAAGCCCCATCGGGTGTGCGCGGTGATCACTCATGGTCGCCTTCCTCCGTTCTTCGTTGCCCGGATACAGCGAGTCTCGGGGCGGCACTGTTCCCGCTCCGGTGCCCGGGCCTGCCGCCGCTGGCGATCACCACCCTGTCCTTGAGTCCTTGCATGCTGCATTCTCCTTCGTGCTGTTCAGTGGTCGCGCGGTGGCCCATTGCCTCGGGCCTCGACGATGCGTTTCAATAGGGCTCGATCGAACCTGAAGCGAACCCGAGCCCGAATCCGATGAAAGACCTGTCCGCCGAGAAAAGCCTCGCCTCCATCGAGATCAACAACCGGCTCTTCTTCCGTTTCTTCCAGGCCGCCAACACCCTGCACACCAAGGGCACCCAGGCCCTCGACGAGTTCGGCGTCACCACCCAGCAGTGGTCCGTGCTCGGTGCGCTGTCGCGACCGAAGGCGACCGGCGGCATGAGCGTCGGCGAACTGTCGCGCTACCTGCTCGTCAGCCGCCAGAACCTGTCCGGCCTGCTGACCCGCCTCGAACGCGACGGCTACGTGGAACGGGTCACCGGCGAGGAAGACCGCCGTTCGCGCAAGGTGCGGCTCACCGCCAAGGGCGAGGCGCTGTGGACCGCCCTCGCCGACCCCATCCACCACTTCTACGACGAGGCCCTGAAGGGCCTGTCCTTCGACGACCGGCTGGCCTTCATCCACTACATCAGCCTGCTGCAGAAGAACATGTCGAAGCTCTAGAGCCGACACGCCGGCCCCGGCCGCCACGCATCTTCATGCATGACGAACGACGAACTCCGACAGCTCCGCGCGCGTGCTGACGAGCGCGTTCTCGGCTGCATCCGGATCCGCGTAGCCCAGGGCCATGCCACACACCACCTGCTCGTTGGGCGGCAGCGCGAGCCGTTCGCCGATGATGCGGTGGTAGTCGATCCACGCCGCCTGCGGACAGGTCGCCAGCCCGCGCGCCTCGGCGGCGAGCATGAGGTTCTGCAGGAACATGCCGTAGTCGAGCCAGCTGCCCTGCCCCAGCCTGCGGTCGATCGTGAACATCAGGCCGACCGGGGCGCCGAAGAACTCGAAGTTCCTGCGGTGCTGCGCCTTCATGCGCACGCCATCGCCCTTGGGAATGCCGATGAGGCCGTACAGATCCCAGCCGACCTTGCGGCGGCGCCCGAGATAGGGCTCGAAGAACTCCGGCGGGTAATAGGCGTACTCCGGCTTGTGCGTCCCGTCAGCCGCCTCGAAAGCGGCGCACACCGCGTCCACCAGGCCCCCGAGCGCGGCCCCCTTGAGCACGTGCACGCGCCAGGGCTGGGTGTTGGTCCCGGACGGTGCGCGCGCCGCCACGCGCAGGATGTCGTCGATCGTGCTGTCCGCCACCTTTTCCGGCAGGAAGGCCCGCACCGACCGACGCCTGCTCATCACGTGGTCGACCGCCTCCGCCCGGCCCATCGATGCTGCTTCGTTCATCGCCTTCTCCTTATCGAAGTCCCCGCGCCGGGATCAACGCATTCTTTCGCCGATCATGCGGCGGTACAGCGCGACGCTCTCGCCGACGATGCCGCGGCGGAAGACCAGCACGCAGAACACGAACAGTCCGCCCATGACCACGGTGACCAGCGATCCCAGCTTGTCGGCGAGTTCGGTCTGCAGGGTCACGATCACGCCGGCGCCGACGATCGGTCCCATCACCGTGCCCATGCCGCCGAGCAGGGTCATCAGCACGACCTCGCCGGACGTATGCCAATGCACGTCGGTCAGCGTGGCGAAGCCGAACAGCAGGGTCTTCAGCGCACCGGCCAGACCGGCGATGCCGGCCGACAGCACGAAGGCGAGCAGCTTGTAGCGATCGACGTCGTAGCCGAGCGAGATCGCGCGTGGCTCGTTTTCGCGGATCGCCTTCAGCACCTGGCCGAAGGGCGAGTCGATCGCGCGGTCGATGACCCAGAAGCCGAACAGGAACACCGCGAGCACGAAGAAATACATGTTCATCGTGTCGGCGAGATCGATGAGGCCGAACAGGCGCCCGCGCGGAATGCCCTGCATGCCGTCCTCGCCGCCGGTAAAGGGGAACTGCAGCGCGAGGAAGAACACCAGTTGCGCGAGCGCGAGCGTGATCATTGCGAAGTAGATGCCGGCGCGGCGGATCGCGAGGCTGCCGAAGATGAAGCCCAGCACGGCAGCGCCGGCGCTGCCGGCCAGCAGGCCCAGTTCCGGCGACAGGCCGAGCCCCTGCATCGCGTAGCCGCAGATGTAGCCGGCGGAACCGAGGAAGGCCGCGTGGCCGAAGGACAGCAGGCCGGTGTAGCCGAGCAGCAGGTTGAAGGCGCAGGCGAACAGCGCGAAGCACAGGATCTTCATCACCAGCACCGGGTAGACGACGAAGGGCGCGACCAGCCCGATCAGGAGCAGGACGATCCAGCCGATGTGTTTGCCGTTCATGATGCGATTCCCGGTGCGGAGGCGCCGTGGGGCGCGGGGGGCAAGGCTGTGGGGTGGCGCGGCATGGCGCTCATCGCTCCCGTCCGAACAGTCCGGCCGGCCGTAGCAGCAGCACGATGCCCATGATGACGAAGATCACCACCGCGGAAGCTTCCGGATAGAACACCTTGGTCAGGCCTTCGATCAGGCCGAGGCCGAGGCCGGTGACGATCGAACCCATGATCGAGCCCATGCCGCCGATGACGACGACGGCGAACACGACGATGATGAGGTTGGAGCCCATCACCGGGTTCACCTGCAGCACCGGCGCTGCCAGCACGCCGGCGAAGGCCGCGAGCGCGACGCCGAAGCCGTAGGTGAGCGTGATCATCAGCGGCACGTTGATGCCGAAGGCCTGCAGCAGCTGCGGGTTTTCGGTGCCTGCGCGCAGGTAGGATCCGAGCTTCGTGCGCTCGATGATGAACCAGCTGCCGAAGCACACGACCAGCGACACCGCGATGACCCAGGCGCGGTATTTCGGCAGGAACATGAAGCCGAGGTTGAAGCCGCCCGCGAGCAGCTCGGGGACCGGGTAGCTTTCGCCCGAAATGCCGAAGCGGTAGCGGAACAGCCCTTCGATGATCAGCGCGAGGCCGAAGGTGAGCAGCAGG
>JANJTU010000361.1 GCA_024710965.1 Thauera sp.
GAACACCATTGCGGACGGCTTGAGGATCAGTGTTCCGGGTCAGAACCCCTATCCCATCATCGAGAAGTACGTGGATGAGATCGTCCTCGTCGAAGACGCGGACATCATCGCGGGCATGCGCATGCTGGCCAAGGATGCGAAGTTGATCGCTGAACCCGCCGCTTCGATCGGTATTGGTGCCTTGCTGGCCGGCGCCCTGAAGGTCAGACCGGATGAAAAGGTCTGCGCGGTATTGAGCGGCGGGAACTGGGACCTGGGCGACCTTGCCGAGATATACAAGTTGGGCGAGTAAGGCGCAACGCCGCGCCTGAGGAGGCCGTCATGAATGCTCAAACGATCGCCTATGCGATTTCCCACCGCTACCTGCCTCGCGGCCGGGCACCGCTGGGCGAAGAGCGCGCGGCGGCCGGCGCCGTCGCGCGGGCCAAGCAGTTCATCGAGGACAACTTCCGCGAGCCGATCAGCCTCGACCGGCTCGCCGCCCTCGTGGGCCTCACCCGCTTCAGCCTGGCCAAGCACTTCCGCCAGCGGGTCGGCGTCTCGCCCTATCGCTACGTGTGCGAGGTGCGGGTGCGCCACGCGCAACGCATGATGGCCCAGGGCTGCCGCCCGACCGAGGTTGCCAGCGAGGTCGGCTTCTTCGACCAGAGCCACCTCGCCCGGCACTTCAAGCGCAGCTGCGGGATGACTCCCAGCGAGTACATCTCGCGCCACCTGCGCACGCGGCCCCAGTTCAGCTGCGACGCAATGGACTGAAGGACGTCTCCAGGGAGAAAACGGCTCCCTTTTTCCTTGGGGCGGCCCCCTTCGACCCAATCCTCTCAACTTAGCATGCCGTCATTGAGTTCGGCTGCCGCTTTCCGTGGCCCGATTCCAATGCGATAATGCCCCCGTAACCCATTGTTCCATTTAGGCTTTTCCATGACGGCCTAAATATGCTTGCATCGTAAACCGGTTGGCCAACCTCCTGAATTCTCAGGAACTTCTGGAAGCCAACCGACTCGCGCCACAGTTCTTCACCCGCTGTCGCGCGCTGCCCTTCGCCACCGTGCTCGCCTTCTTGCTGTGCGGCGTGCGCGGCGCCGTGCAGGCCGAACTCGATGGCTTCTTCGCCCTGCTGGAGAAGCGCACCCGCCTGTTGCGCGTGGTCACCACGCAGGCCTTCTCCAAGGCCCGCCACCAGATCCGCGCCGATGTGTTCGAGCGCATCAATCGCGCGCTGCTCGAGCTCATCGGCGAGCAGATCGGCTTTGTCCGCTGGCGCGGACTGCGTCTGGTGGCCGCCGACGCGTCCCACGTGCGCCTTACCCTGTTCGATCCCAAGCGCCGCGTGCGCTACATCCAGGAGGCGGTGGCCTTCGGCCTGTTCCTGCCCGGCATGGAGCTCTTCGAGCGCTTCACCCTCTACGAGCCGGTGTGCGACGAGCGCCAGATGCTCGTCGAGCACCTCGACACGCTGGCCGCCGACGATCTGCTGCTGCTCGACCGCGGCTACCCGAGCGCCTGGCTGGTGGCCTTGCTCCTCGACCGCAACA
Source organism: Thauera sp. (assembly GCA_024710965.1). Taxonomy (GTDB): domain Bacteria; phylum Pseudomonadota; class Gammaproteobacteria; order Burkholderiales; family Rhodocyclaceae; genus Thauera. The sequence continues at coordinate 1,536 of JANJTU010000361.1, forward strand.
TTCCCTTCTGCATCCGTTGCGACATCCAGGACAACGGCTTCGGGGTGGTGCGCCGTTTCATGCGCAGCGGACACGCCGAGGCCCTCGTCACCCTGCCCGCCCCCAGCGCGCGCGATGCCGCCGACTACGAATGCCCGCGGAGCGCGCCGCGCGTGCGCCTGATCCGCCAGGTCACCCCGCACGGCAAGGTGCGCGTGCTGATGACCTCGCTCTTCGACACCGAACGTTTCCCCGCAGAAGCCTTCGCCCAGCTCTACCACCAGCGCTGGCGCATCGAGGAAGCCTTCAAGCGCCTCAAGCACCGCCTCAACCTCGAACACACCAGCGGCCTGTCGTGGCTCGCGGCCCGCCAGGACTTCGGCGCCAAGGCCGTGTGCGACAACCTCGCCGCGCTCGCCGCCTGGTGCGCCGCCGAGCGCCATCTCGAACCCGATTCGGCCTGGCGCATCAACCGCGCGCTGGCCTTCAACGTGCTGCGGCGCATCCTGCCGCGCGCACTCGTTACCGCCACGCTCTCCGCGCGCATCGTCGCCGAGATCCTCACCCAGATCGCCCTCAACCTCCAGAAGTTCGTCCCCGAACGCCACCGACCTCGACCTCATCGTGACAAGCCCCACAAGTTCCACGCCTACAAGCCCGCGGTATGATCAATGCCTAAGTTGAGAGGATTGCCCTTCGACCCCCCAAGGATTTTTTACGCCTGGAGGCCGCCATTCCCTGTGGGACGGCAGCCTCCTTTTTTTCTTTGCGCCCCTGCTCGGCGAGTTGGTGCTGGAAGAAGGCCTGCTCACGGGCGCCGAGCTCGACGACATCCTCGCCCCGGAAAACATGACGCGCCCGCGCATCCGGCCGAGGGAAATGCCCGCGGCCTGAGAGCTCGAAACCGACGGGCGGCCGCAGCCGCGGCCACCCCAATCCTCTCAACTTAGGCATTGATCATACCGCGGGCTTGTAGGCGTGGAACTTGTGGGGCTTGTCACGATGAGGT
>JANJTU010000047.1 GCA_024710965.1 Thauera sp.
GCAGCGCACGGGCGCGGGCGCTGCTGGCGGCCTGGCCACAGGCGCAGGTGCGCTTCGTCAAGGTGATGCCGCGGGCCTGGGCGGCGGTGCTGCAGCGTGCACTCGACGAAGGCCGCGATCCGCGCCCGGCGCTGCCGGCGCGCAGCCTCGCCGCCACCGTGCAATGAGGGGCGGGGCAATGAGGGCCGTGCAGATGAGGGCGGGCAGATGAGCGAGCGCCATCCCGACGGCTTCCTGCGCCATGCGCGCGCGCCGCTCGCCTACCGCGACCCGCGCGCGCGCAGTCGTGACTTCACCGAGATCTACGCGCGGCACTGGGACGCCGCCGTGCTCGCCGTCCAGGGCGAGCGCTGCATGGACTGCGGCGTGCCGAGCTGCATGGGCGGCTGCCCGCTCGGCAACCTGATCCCGGACTGGAACGACCTCGTGCACCGCGGCCACTGGCGCGAGGCGCTCGCGCGCCTGCACGCGACCAACAACTTCCCCGAGTTCACCGGCTACACCTGCCCCGCGCCCTGCGAGCCGGCCTGCGTGCTGGCGCGCAACGACGCGCCAGTGACGATCAAGCACATCGAGCGCGCGATCGTCGACATGGGCTGGCGCGAGGGCTGGATCCGGCCCGAGCCGCCGCCGCGGCGCAGCGGCCGGCGCGTGGCGGTGGTCGGCAGCGGGCCGGCGGGCCTCGCCTGCGCGCAGCAACTCAACCGCGCCGGCCATGCGGTGACGGTGTTCGAGCGCGACGACGCGATCGGCGGCCTGATGGTGTACGGCATTCCCGACTTCAAGTTCGCCAAGTTCCGCGTCGCCCGCCGCGTGCGCCAGCTCGAGGCGGAAGGGGTGGTTTTCCGTCCCGGCGTTGGGGTGGGCGTCGGGGTGGGCGGCGGTGCCGGCGCGGCGCTGCCGCTCGCGCGCCTGCGCGAGGACTTCGACGCGGTGTGCCTGGCGATCGGGGCGCAGGCGCCGCGCGAACTCGCCGTGCCCGGGCGCGAACTCGACGGCGTGTGCCTGGCGATGGACTACCTGCGGGCCGAGAACAGACGCCAGGCCGGCCGCGCCGTGGCGGACGGCGGCGCATTGGATGCGCACGGCAGGCGCGTGCTCGTGCTCGGCGGCGGCGACACTGGCGCCGACTGCGTCGCCACCGCGCACCGCCAGGGCGCGCGCGACGTCGTCCAGGTCAGCATCAAGCCGCGCCCGCCCGAGCGGCGCCCGCCCGACAATCCGTGGCCGGAGTGGCCGCGCACCTACCGGCCGAGCTACGCGATCGAGGAGGGCGGGCGCGAGGAGTTCAGCCTCGACAGCTGCGCCTTTCTCGACCGCGACGGCGATGGCCGGGTCGACGCAGTCGAGTTCGAGCGCGTGCGCTGGACTTACGACGCGCACGGCCGCCGTCAGGCGCGCAGCGTGCTCGAGCGCGGGCTGCGGCTGCAGGCCGAGCTGGTGCTGATCGCGATCGGCTTTGCCGGCGCCGAAGCGGCCGCCCTGGGCGAACCGGATTTGCGGACGACGCGTGCCGGCACGCTCGCGGTCGATGAGGACATGATGACGGCGCTGCCCGGCGTGTTCGCCGCCGGCGATGCCTGCCGCGGGCCCGCGCTGGTGGTGTGGGCGATCGGCGAGGGGCGCGACGCCGCGCGCGCGATCGACCGTTACCTCAGCGGCGACAGCGCGCTGCCGGCCAGCCTGCGCAGCGCCAACCCGCCGCTGGGGTTGTGAGTGCGCGCTACGGCAGCAGACCGTCTGCGCCGATGCCAAGCCAGGGCGGATCAGCTTTTGAGCACGGTGACCATGCTCGGCTTGAGGAGCTTGCGAAACCCCTTGTCGAAGGTCACCAGGGGCTGGTGGTGGTCATGCGCGGCAGAGGCAATCCAGGCATCCGGGATGGCGTTGCCGGTAAGCTGGTGTTGAGCACACAAGGCGGTGAAGTGCGGCCATTCGCTCCCCAGCGGCAGCATGCCGACGCCTGGGGCAGTCAGGAGCGCGTCGAGAAACGCCTGCGCATCCGGCAGCGGTGTGGGCACAACGAACACTCGTGGGTGTGTCACCAGCCGCAGGAAGCCGCTCGCCACCATGGGCAGGATGGTCAGCGGGGTGCCGGTTTCGCTGTCCGCGATGGCCTGCTCCAGCCAGGCGACGGCCGCCGCATGGTGCGGGTGGTCCTGCCGTGAGGCGGCGACGAGGATGTTGACGTCGGGCGTCACTGCGGACCCTCCACGTCGTCGATGGCGTCGAGAATGGCCCGGTGACTGCGGGCGTCCTTGATGGCGGGCTGCAAGCCGCCCTGGCCGGCGAACACCGGCAGGCGGACACGGCTGCCGGGAGCGCCGGGCGTGGCCGCGCTGCGCAGGCGGGCGGCGAGGCCTTCCTCGATCAGGCGGGTCAGGCTGGTGTGTTCACGCGCAGCCAGTTGCTTGGCTTGTTTGAGCAGGTTGTCATCGATGTCGAGCGTGGTTCGCATGGCTGAGCCCTTGATGCAGATTTCTGCATAGATTATCAGAGCTCACTCCCCGGGCTCCATGGCCGGCTCGACGCTGCGGGCGCATTCGGGCTTGCCGCGCAGCTCTTGCCTTGAACTCCAGATGGTTGCGGGGACAGGATCGGAACCTGCGACCCGAGGATTCAAGCGCGACCCCCGCCTCAGCGATTGGCGAACTTCGGCCTGCGCTTGTCGAGGAAGGCGGCCATGCCTTCCTTCTGGTCGGCGAGCGCGAAGGTGGCGTGCAGGGTGCGGCGCTCGAACAGCAGGCCCTCGGCGAGCGGGCTCTCGAAGGCGCGGTTGACCGATTCCTTCAGCATCATCAGCACCGGCAGCGAGTGCGCGGCGATGCCGATCGCCGCGCTCAGCGCCTCCTCGAGCACCTTGTCCGCCGGGTAGATGCGCGACACCAGGCCGCTGCGCTCGGCTTCGGCCGCGTCCATGAAGCGGCCGGTCAGGCACAGGTCCATCGCCTTCGCCTTGCCGACCGCGCGCGGCATGCGCTGGGTGCCGCCGGCGCCGGGAATCACTGCCAGCTTGACCTCGGGCAGGGCGAACTTCGCGGTGTCGGCGGCGAAGACGAGGTCGCACATCATCGCCAGCTCGCAGCCGCCGCCGATCGCCACCCCCGACACCGCGGCGATGACCGGCTTGCGGAAGCTGCGCAGGCGCTCCCAGTTGCGGGTGATGAAGTCGGACTTGTAGACGTCCATGTAGTCCCAGGCCTTCATCGCGGCGATGTCGGCGCCGGCGGCGAAGGCCTTGTCCGAGCCGGTGATGACGACGCAGCCGATGTGCTCGTCGGCCTCGAAGGCGTCGAGCGCGGCGCCGAGCGCGTCCATCAGCTCGTCGTTGAGGGCGTTGTAGACCTCGGGCCGGTTGAGCCGGATCAGGCCGACGCGGTCGAGAGTCTCGATGATGATCACGGATCTCATGGCTTTCTCCCTTCGTGCTCAGGCGGCGTCGCCGAAGCGCCGGGCGAGCTCGCGCAGCTTGAACTTCTGCAGCTTGCCGCTGGGCGTGGCCGGCATCTGCTCGACGACCTCGAGCCGTTCCGGCCAGTACTGCCGGGCGACCTTCTGCGCGTCGAAGTAGGCGGCCATGTCGTCGAAGCTCAGCGTGGCGCCGGGCTTCAGGGTGACGAAGGCGCAGGCGCGCTCGCCGAGGCGCTGGTCGGGGTAGCCGACGACGGCGCAGGCGAGCACGGCCGGATGCTTGTAGAGCAGGTTCTCGATCTCCATGACCGGGATGTTCTCCCCGCCGCGAATGACGATGTCCTTGCTGCGGCCATTGATGCGCAGGTAGCCCTCGGCGTCGAGGAAGGCGAGATCGCCGGTGTCGAACCAGCCGTCTGCGCTGGTGGCGTTGAGCTGGGGGCGCTTCAGGTAGCCGGCGAAGAGCGAGGCGCCGCGCACCTGCAGCGCGCCGGTCTCGCCTGCCGGCAGCAGCTTGCCGTTGGCGTCGACGACGCGGACCTCGATGCCGGGCACCGGACGACCGTCGGAGACGCCGGACTTTTCCAGCGCGCGCGCCGGTTCGGTGATGGTGACCGCGCCGCATTCGGTCATGCCCCAGGCCGAGCTGACGCGCATGCCCAGCACGCGGAATGCGCGCTCGATCAGCACCGGCGGGATCGGGGCGCCCGCGGACAGGAACTTGGTGAAGCTCGGTGCCGGCGGTTCGCCGGTCTCGACCGCCAGGCACATGTCGCTGATGAAGGCCGCCGCGGCCATGCTGAAGGTGACGCCTTCCTCGCGGGAAATCCGCAGGGCCTGCCTCGGATCCCAGAGGTCCTGCATCACGATGGACGAATTGAGGATCAGCGGAACCATCACCAGGAAGCCATAACCGGTGAGGTGCGCCATCGGCGAGGCGCCGAGCACGATGTCGGTTTCGCCCAGTTCCATCGCGTCGATGTAGGCGTGCAGGTTGGAGAACAGCGTGTTCGAGGTGTGCATCACCGCCTTGGGCTCGCCGGTGGTACCCGAGGTGTACATCAGCAGCAGCACGTCGTCGGGGGCCAGGCCAGGAGCGGAGAGTGCCGGGGTGTCCGCGCGCATCAGCAGCTTGTCGAAGCTGTTTTCGCCCTCGCCGTCGAGCACGACCAGCTGCTTGAGGTGGGGCAGGCCGGCGAGCATGCCGTTGGCCATCGCCTCGTAGTCGAAGTTGCGGAAGGTCTTCGGCACGATGAAGACTTTCGACTCGCCGAAGTTGAGCATGAAGTTCAGCTCGTTCTCGCGGAAGATCGGCATCACCGGGTTGGCGGCAGCGCCGATGCGGGCGCAGGCGAGGGTGATGGCGACGAACTCCCAGGTGTTCGGGAGCTGGAAGGTCACGACGTCGGACCGCCCGACGCCGAGCGCGACCAGGCCGCGCGCGATGAGGTCGGCGCGGCGGTCGAGTTCGCGATAGCTCATCCGGATCGGCTCGGCCTCGCCCTGGCGGTACGACACGAGCGCCGTCTTGTCCGGGAAGCGCTCGAGGGCGCGGCGGAAGAAGACCTCGATGGTTTCGTCGCGCCAGAATCCGGCGGCCTTCATCGGCGCCAGGCGCGGGGCCAGCAGTACGGGATCGAAGTTCATGCTGTTCTCCTGTTTCCGATGGAATTACTGCTTGACCAGGGGGCACTTGGACTGCGCCAGCGGCAGGGCGGCGTCGCTGGCCGGGATCACCGCGCGGACGTGGTAGTAGTCCCAGGGCTCCTTGGATTCGCTCGGTTTCTTGACCTCGAGCAGCAGCATGTCGTGGGCGAACTTGCCGTCGGCGCGGATCCGGCCCTTGAACAGGCCGTCGTCGATCTCGGTGGACTTCAGGTACTTCATGACCGCGGCGGCGTCGTCGGTGCCGGTCTTCTCGACCGCCTTCAGATAGTTCAGCACCGAGGAGTACACGCCGGCCTGCGCCATGCTCGGCATCTTCTTCGCCTGCTCGAAGAAGCGGCGGGCGAAGGCGCGCGTGTCCTCGTCGCGGTTCCAGTAGAAGCCTTCGGTGAGGGTCAGGCCCTGCGCGGTCTCGAGGCCGAGGGCGTGGACGTCGTTGATGAACAGCACGATCGGCACCAGGGTCTGGCCGGCGGCGGTGATGCCGAACTCGGCGGCCTGCTTGATCGCGGTGATCGTGTCCTGGCCGCCGTTGGCGAGCGCGATCACGTGGGCACCGGAGGCCTGGGCGCTGAGCAGGAAGGACGAGAAGTCCGCGTTCGGGAAGGGATGCTTGGTCGAACCCACCACCTTGCCACCGCTGGCGCTCACCACCTGGGCGGCGCCGTCCATCATGGCCTGGCCGGCGGCGTAGTCGGCGGCGATGAAGTACCAGTTCTTCTTGCCGGTGCCGACCACGGCCTTGGCCGTGCCGGCGGCGAGCCCGTAGGAGTCGTACACCCAGTGCACCGTGTTGGCGTTGCAGCGCTCGTTGGTGATCGGCAGCGAGGCCGCGCCCGAGACCAGCACGACCTTGTTCTTCTGCGCGGCGACGTCCATCACCGATAGCGCGACGGTGGTGGCCACGAGGTCGGTGATGACGTCGACCTGGTCGCGATCGATCCAGCTGCGCGCACGCTCGGCGCCGATGTCGGCCTTGTTCTGGTGGTCGGCGCTGACGACTTCGATCTTCTTGCCGAGCACCGTGCCGTCGGCGGAGAAATCCTTCACCGCCATCTGGGCGGCGATCACCGAGCCCTGGCCGGTGAAGTCGGCATAGGTGCCGGCCATGTCGGTGAGCACGCCGATCTTGACGACGTCGTCGCTGACAGCGGCGTGCGCGGGCGCGGCGAGCGCACCCGTCAGAGCGATGGCGCAGGCCAGCCGGGTGGGCATGGCTGCCCGCGCAGGGAGGGTTCTGGCCGGGATTCGTTCGGTGTTGGTGCTCATGTCTCGCTCCTTGTCATCTGTTCGTCGTGGACGGTCGCCGTCGAGGCAGCACAAAGCTATCGATTGCCCGTACATAAGTCAATATAGTGACCTAAAAAAGCTGATTGGCTTATAGATTTTTGTGCATCGCACAAGAGTTGTTTAATAAAAATATAGTAAAAACAGCTACATAAGATTGTTATGGTTCACGATTCTGCATGGAGGATACGGTGTCGTCAGAGAGATAGGTAAAGATATTGACAAATAAAAACGGCAACTCCTAGAATGGCCTCACTCACAAGGCAAGGGGTGCAGGCGATGGATTTCAGTTTGAGTTCCGAGCAACAGGCGCTGGTCGAGATGGCGGGCCGCTTCGCCCGCGAGCGCCTGGCGCCGGGTTACAAGGCGCGCGAACAGGCCGAGCGCGTGGAGCGCGAGATCATTCTCGAGATGGGGGGCATGGGCCTGCTCGGTCCCGAGCTCGCGGAAGACAAGGGCGGCCTCGGCGTGGGCTGTGTCAGCAGCGGGCTGCTGCTCGAGCAGATCGCCTACGGCGACTTCAATGTCTCCTACGTCAATCTGCTGGTGTCGCTGTGCGGCCAGATCGTCGCCACCCACGGCCGCTCGCAGGCGGCGCGCGACTGGCTGGCCGAGGTGGTCGCCGGCCGCAGGACGATCGCGATCGCGCTGACCGAGCCGAGCGCCGGTTCGGACGCGGCGCGCCTCAAGCTCAAGGCGGTGCGCGACGGCGACCACTTCGTGCTGTCGGGCGAGAAGACTTCGATCTCGATGGCGACCCAGGCCGACGTGGCGGTGGTGTTCGCCCGTACCGGCAGCGACGCCGACGGCGCTCGCGGCATCAGCGCCTTCCTCGTGCCGATGGATCTGCCGGGCATCTCGCGCACCACCTTCGACGACATCGGCACGCGCCCGGTCGGCCGCGGCTCGATCTTCTTCGATGGCGTGCGCATCGGCCGCGAGATGATGCTCGGCGACGAAGGCCAGGGCTTCATCCAGGTGATGCAGGGCTTCGACTACAGCCGCGCCCTGATCGGCCTGCAGTGCATGGGCGTGGCGCGCGCCTCGCTCGACGAGACCTGGCGTTACGTGCAGGAGCGCGAAGCCTTCGGCAAGCCGATCGCCGACTTCCAGGGCGTGAGCTTCCCGCTCGCGGAAGCCGAGACGATGTACGAGGCTTGCCGGATGCTGTGCCTGCGCACCCTCTGGCTCAAGGACAAGGACCTGCCGCACACCGCCGAGGCGGCGATGTGCAAGTGGTGGGGGCCGAAACTGGCCTGCGACATCATCCACCAGTGCCTGCTGACGCACGGCCACGGCGGCTACGGCGGCGATTACCACTTCGGCCAGCGCTATCGCGATGTCATGGGCCTGCAGATCGGCGACGGCACCGCGAACATCATGAAGATGATCATCGGCCGGCAGAAGATCGCGCAGCACCGCATCTGACGCACGCGGCACCCGAATCGCGCCCGGTCGCGGCCGGGCATTCCAGACACGCAGCATCGGCGCCTTCCGGGCGCAGTCGGCCGGCGCGCCGGCAAGCATTTCAGCAAAGGAGCAGGGACATGAAAGGACTCAAGGACAAGGTCGTGATCGTCACCGGTGGCGGCGGCGGCATCGGCTCGGCCATCTGCCGGCGCTTCGCCGAGGACGGCGCGGCGGTGGCGGTGTTCGACATCAACCAGGATGCGGCCGAAGCGGTGGCCGCGGGCGTCCGCGACGCCGGCGGCAAGGCGCGCGCCTTCGCCGTCGATCTGACCAGCCAGGAGTCGGTGGTCGCCGCGGTGGCGGCAGCCGAGGCCGCGCTCGGCCCGATCGGCGTGCTGGTGAACAACGCCGGCTGGGACCAGGCCGGCCCCTTCCTCAAGACCGACAAGGCGCTGTGGGACAGGATCGTCGCGGTGAACCTGTTCGGCGCGCTCTACATGCACCACGCCGTGCTCACCGGCATGGCCGCGCGCGGTGCCGGGCGCGTCATCAACGTCGCCTCGGACGCCGCCCGCGTCGGCTCCTCGGGCGAGGCCGTCTATGCCTTCTGCAAGGGCGGGCTGGTGTCCTTCTCGAAGACGATGGCGCGCGAGCTGGCGCGCAAGCAGATCAACGTCAACGTCGTCTGCCCGGGGCCGACCGACACCGCACTGTTCCGCGACTTCGCCGGCGAGGGCGAGCAGGGCGAGAAGTTGAAGAGCGCGCTCACCAAGGCGATCCCCTTCGGGCGGCTGGGCCAGCCCGACGACCTGCCCGGCATCGTCGCCTTCCTCGCCAGCGACGAGGCCGCCTTCATCACCGGCCAGATCATCAGCGTCTCCGGCGGCCTGACCATGGCCGGCTGAGCCGGCGCCGGCACCTACCCCCCAAGATCCAAGGAGCAGCGAAATGGAATACCAGGACATCCTCTACACCAAGGCCGACGGCATCGCCACGATCACGATCAACCGGCCCAAGCAGTTCAACGCCTTCCGCGCCCGCACCTGCGAGGAAATGATCCACGCCCTCAAGGACGCGGATTTCGACAAGAGCATCGGCGTGGTGGTGCTGACCGGTGCCGGCGACAAGGCCTTCTGCACCGGCGGCGACCAGGGCACCCAGGACGGCGGCTACGGTGGCCGCGGCGTGATCGGGCTGCCGATCGAGGAAGTGCAGAGCGCGATCCGCGACATCGCCAAGCCGGTCATCGCCCGCGTCAACGGCTACGCGATCGGCGGCGGCAACGTGCTGGTGACGATCTGCGACCTCGCCATCGCCTCCGACAACGCCCAGCTCGGCCAGGCCGGCCCGCGCGTCGGCTCGGTCGATCCCGGCTTCGGCACCGCGCTCCTGGCGCGCGTGGTCGGCGAGAAGAAGGCGCGCGAGATCTGGTACCTGTGCCGCCGCTACACCGCGCAGCAGGCGCTGGAGATGGGGCTGGTGAATGCGGTGGTGCCGCAGGACCAGCTCGACGCCGAAGTGAAGAAGTGGTGCGACGAGATCGTGGAGAAGAGCCCGACCGCGATCGCGCTGGCGAAGAAGTCCTTCAACGTCGATACGGAAATGATCCGCGGCATGGGCGGGCTGGCGATGCATGCGCTCAAGCTCTACTACGAGACCGCCGAATCGGCCGAAGGCGGCAACGCCTTCCGCGAGAAGCGCAAGCCCGAGTTCCGCAACTACGTCAGGTAAGGCGGTACGGCGCGGCACGAGACGCTCCTCCCTCCTCACTCGTGCCGCGTCGCGACCTCCTGCTTGCCGCGCCCACCCCTACCGCCACGGAGATCGACCAGAATGATCCGCGACCAGGAAACCTTGAACATCTTGCTGGACACGATTTCGCGCTTCGTGCGCGAACGCCTGGTGCCGAACGAGGCCGTCGTCGCCGAGACCGACCGCATCCCCGCCGACATCGTCGCCGAGATGAAGGCGCTGGGCCTGTTCGGCCTCTCCATCCCCGAGGAGCACGGCGGCATGGGGCTGACGATGGAGGAGGAGGTGCTCGCCACCTTCGAGATCGGCCATGCCTCGCCCTGCTTCCGCTCGCTGTACGCGACCAACAACGGCATCGGCGGCCAGGGCATCGTCATCGACGGCACGCCGGAGCAGAAGGCGAAATATCTGCCGAAGCTGGTGACCGGCGAGCTCATCGGCTCCTTCGCGCTGACCGAGCCCGACAGCGGCTCGGACGCCGCCAGCCTGCGCACGAGCGCGGTGCGTGACGGCGAACACTACGTCCTCAACGGCACCAAGCGCTACATCACCAACGCCCCCGAGGCCGGCCTCTTCACCGTGATGGCGCGCACCGATCCGGCGAAGAAGGGCGCCGACGGCATCTCCGCCTTCGTCGTCGAGCGCGGCACGCCCGGCCTGTCGCTCGGGCCGGCGGACGAGAAGATGGGGCACAAGGGCTCGCACACCTGCGACGTCATCTTCGAGGACTGCCGCGTGCCGGCCGCGAACCTGATCGGCGGGCGCGAGGGCATCGGCTTCAAGACGGCGATGAAGGTGCTCGACAAGGGCCGCATCGCGATCGCCGCGATCTCGGTCGGCGTTGCCGAACGCATGCTCGAGGACGCGCTGCGCTATGCCTGCGAGCGCAAGCAGTTCGGCAAGCCGATCGCCGAGTTCCAGCTCGTCCAGGCGATGCTCGCCGACAGCAAGGCCGAGCTCTACGCCGCGCGCTGCATGGTCCTGGACGCTGCGCGCCGCCGCGACCAGGGCCTGGAGGTGGGCACCGAGGCCTCGTGCGCGAAGATGTTCGCCTCCGAGATGTGCGGCCGCGTCGCCGACCGCGCGGTGCAGATCTTCGGCGGCGCCGGTTATCTGGCCGAGTACGGCATCGAGCGCTTCTACCGCGACGTGCGCCTGTTCCGCCTGTTCGAGGGCACGACCCAGATCCAGCAGCTCGTCATCGCCCGCAACATGATCCGCGCGCACGCCGGCTGACCGGCCGAGGAGGAGACGATGACAGACAAGAAGGCACAAGCCACGAGCACAGGGGCCGCAGCGTCGGACCTGATCCTGCAGACGAGCGGGCTGGTGAAGGAGTTTCGCGGTTTCGTCGCCGTAAACGGGGTCGATCTGAACGTGCGCCGCGGCCACATCCATGCGCTGATCGGACCCAACGGCGCCGGCAAGACCACCTGCTTCAACCTGCTCACCAAGTTCCTGCAACCCACGCGCGGCACGATTCGCTTCAACGGACAGGACATCACGAAGGAATCGCCCCAGCGCATCGCGCGCATGGGCATGGTGCGCTCGTTCCAGATCTCGGCGGTGTTTCCGCACCTGAGCGTGCTCGAGAACGTGCGCATCGCGCTGCAGCGCAAGCTCGGCACTACTTTCCACTTCTGGAAGTCGGGCGGCAGCCTCGACCGCCTCAACGATCGTGCGCTGGAGCTGCTCGCCGAAGTCGGCCTGGAAAGCTACGCCAGGATGGTGACGGTGGAGATGCCCTACGGCCGCAAGCGCGCGCTCGAGATCGCCACCACACTCGCGCTCGAGCCCGAGCTGATGCTGCTCGACGAGCCCACCCAGGGCATGGGCCACGAGGACGTCGATCTGGTGATGCAACTCATCAAGAAGGTTTCC
>JANJTU010000116.1 GCA_024710965.1 Thauera sp.
GAGTACGAGATCCACCCCGAAGACTTCGGCCTCGCCATGGCCGGCAGCCGCAACCTGCGCGTCGCCGACGCCGACGAGTCGCGCCGCGTGCTGCTCGGCGCACTCGAGAACCAGCCCGGCCCGGCACGCGAGATCGTCGTCCTCAACGCCGGCGTGGCGCTGTACACCGCCAACCTGGTCGGCTCGATCGGCGCCGGCATCGAGCGCGCGCGCGAGACCATCGCCAGCGGCGCCGCGCGCGCGAAGCTCGACGACTTCGTGCGCTGCACGCAGCGTCTCGGGGGCGCGCAATGAGCGACATCCTGCAGAAGATCTGCGCGGTCAAGGTCGAGGAAGTCGCCGCCGCCTCTGCCGCGAAGCCGCTTGCCGCCGTCCGCGCCGAAGCCGCCGCCCAGCCCGCCGCGCGCGACTTCGTCGGCGCAATCCGTGCCAGGCATGCCGCCGGCCGCCCGGCCGTGATCGCCGAGATCAAGAAGGCGAGCCCGTCGAAGGGCGTGCTGCGCGAAGACTTCCAGCCGGCGCAGATCGCCGCCGCCTACGAACGCGCCGGCGCCGCCTGCCTGTCGGTGCTCACCGACCGCCGCTTCTTCCAGGGCGCGCCCGCGTACCTGCAGGCCGCGCGCGCCGCCTGCGCCCTGCCGGCGCTGCGCAAGGACTTTCTCGTCGACGCCTATCAGGTGTACGAGGCACGCGCGATGGGCGCCGACGCCATCCTGCTCATCGCCGCCTGCCTCGAGCTGGCGCAGATGCGCGACATGGAGCAGATCGCGCGCGAGCTCGGCATGGCGGTGCTGGTCGAGGTGCACGACGGCGACGAGCTCGAGCAGGCGCTGCAGTTGCAGACGCCGCTGATCGGCATCAACAACCGCAACCTGCGCAGCTTCGAGGTCTCGCTGCAGACCACGCTCGAGCTGCTGCCGCGCATCGCGGCCGAAGGGGCGGGGCGCATCGTCGTCACCGAGTCGGGCATCCTGCGTCCGGAGGACGTTGCGCTGATGCGCGCCCACGCGGTGCAGACCTTCCTCGTCGGCGAAGCCTTCATGCGCGCAGAGGACCCGGGCGAGGGCCTGCGCGCCCTGTTCGGCTGACACCGCGGAGCGGATGAGCGCCGACGACGCCCCCGCACCCGGCACCACGCGCGCGCCCGATGCGCGCCGCCGCCGGTGGGGGCGCACGCTTGCGGCCGCGGTGCTCGTGGCGCTCGCCCTGGGGCTGGGGGCGGCCGGCTGGCTGCTCGGCACCCAGTCCGGGCTCGATGCCGTGCTCGGCCTCGCCCGCCGGGCCGCGCCCGGTGCGCTGCAGGTGGAGGGCGCCGAGGGCCGCCTGCTCGGCCCGCTGCGCATCGCCGCGCTGCGCTACCACACCGCCGACCTGCACGTCGACGTGCGCGGTTTCGCCCTCGACTGGCAGCCGCGTGCGCTGCTCGAACGCCGGCTCGTCGTCGATCGCCTCGCGGCCGCCAGCGTCGAGCTCGCCCGCCGCGGCGATCCCGCGTCCGCCGCCCCGGTTTTGCCGCCCGAGACGCTCGAGCTGCCCATGGCGCTTGCCGTCGCGCGGCTCGAGCTCGACGCCTTCGTGCTGCGCGAACTGGACGTTGGCGGAGGGGGCAGGGAGGCGACCGCGGGCGCGCCGCGGGATGCTGGCGGCGCTGCGCTCGATCCGCAGTCTGCCGGCGCCGCCGTGCGCGATCCGCCCCCGATGGCCGATGCCGTCGGCGAGGCTGCGGCGCAGGGCTTTCGGTTCGCCGCCCTGCGCGCCGCCCTCCGCAGCGACGGCCGCCAGCACCGCGTGGACGAGCTGGCGCTAGAGCTGCCGCAGGGGCGGATCAGCTTCCACGGCACGCTCGACGGCGCATCGCCCTTTCCGCTCGAGGCCGGTGGCCGCTTCGCCGGCGCGTTCGACGGCCGCAGCTTCGCGGCGCAGTTTGCCGCCGGCGACACGCTGCACCGGCCGCGCCTGGTCGTCGACGCCGAAGGTGAGGGCCTGCGCGCGCATGCGGACATTGTGGCTGCACCCTTCGAACCGGTGCCGCTGCGCGCCTTGCGCCTGCAGGCCGGCGAGCTCGATCCGGCGGCCTTCGTCGCCGGTGCGCCGCGCGCCGCGCTGGCGCTGGAGGCGGAGCTGGCGGCACCCGCCGATGGGGGCGCGCTGCTCGCCGGGCCGCTGCGGATCGTCAATCGCAGCCCGGCGCCGGTCGACGGCGGCGGGATTCCGGTGCACAGCCTTGCCGGCGCGCTCGCGTGGACCGAGGAGGAAATCGGTGTCGACGCCCTCGACATCGTGCTGCCGGGCGAGGGGCGCATCAGCGGGCGCCTGGCCTGGCGTCCGCCCGGCGGGGCCGACGCCAGCGAACCGGATGCGGCGACGGAGCCGGACAGCGCGCCGGAAACCGGCGCTGGTTCGGGCTTCGGCCAGATCCTCGCCGCGCTCGAGCTGGCGGCGATCGACACCCGCACGCTCGATACCCGCCTGCCGCGCCAGTTTGTCGCCGGCCGGCTCGATGCCGAGGCCGACGCGCGGCGCCAGCAAGCGACGCTGGCGCTGACCGTGGGCGCGGCGCGCATCGACGCGCACGGCGAGCTCCTTGTCGGCGAGGCCCAGGCGGCGCGCCGCTTCAGCGTCCAGGGCAAGCTGCGCGGGGTCGATCCGCGCGCGCTCGTGCCCGCGGCGCCGACGGCCCGCCTGAACCTGGATCTCGAGGCCAGCGGCGCGCTGCCCGCGGCAGGCCTGCCGCAGGCGGCGCAGCTCGAGTTCCGCATCCCTGACAGCCGGATCGAGCAGCTGCCGCTGGCCGGCGAAGGCCGCCTGCGTGTCGAAGGCGCGCGCCTGCCGGAGGTGAGCCTGGCGCTGCGCCTGGCGGGCAACAGCCTGTCGGCGGAGGGCGCCTGGGGCGGGCGCGGCGACACGCTCGCGCTGCGGCTCGATGCCCCGGCGCTGGCGGCGCTGGGCCACGGCCTGGCGGGGCGGGCGGGGGCCGAGGGCAGCCTGGGCGGCACGCCGGCGGCGCCGGCCGGGCAACTGCAGTTCTTCGGCGAGGCCCTGCGCCTGCCGGGCGCGGTGAGCCTGCTCGGCGTCAATGGCCTCGTGCGCGTGGATGCCGGCGCCGACGGCCCGTTCCGGCTCGCGGTCGGGCTGTCCGGGCTGGGGCCGACAGGCGCGGACAAGGACGGCGTGGCCCTGCCCGACTGGATCGACAGTGCGCGGCTGAGCGCCGAAGGCACGCGCAAGCATCACCGCATCGAACTCAGCGCCGTGGCTCCGGAGCGGGACGAGGTGGCCGACCGCCTCGACCTGCTGCTGCAGGGCGGGCTGGCCGATGGCGCGGCGGGGCGGGAGGGGCCGCGCTGGGTGGGCGAGCTCGCACGGCTGCAGAGCGCCGGCCGCTTCGCCGCCCGCCTGCTGGCGCCCGCCCGCCTCGAACTCGCCGCCGACGCCATGCGCCTGGGGGCCGCCGAGCTCGCTGCCGGCGAGCAGGGCCGCATCCGGCTGCTGGAGACGGCCTGGTCGCCCGCCCAGAGCGTGGCGCGCGGCAGTCTGACCGGGCTCGCCTTCGGTCCCGTGTCGCGCCCCGATGGCCGGCCGCGGCGCGGCCCCGGCCCGCTCATGCTCGGTGGCGAGTGGGATCTGCGCGTGGGCAGCACGCTGGAAGGCCAGGCAAGGGTGTTCCGCGAGGCGGGCGATCTGACCATCGAAGGCGAGATTCGCACCCGGCTTGGCCTCGAGCATCTGGAAGCCGCGCTGGCGGCGCGCGGCGACCGCCTGTCGCTGTCGGTGACGGCACGCGGCAGCGAGTTCGGCACGCTCGAGGGCGCCGCCGCGCTGCGGGCCGAGCGTGCCGCCAACGGGCGCTGGGGCATTTCGCCGCAGGCGCCGCTGAGCGGCTCGGCGCGGCTCGACATGCCGTCGTTGACCTGGCTCGGCCGCCTCATGCGCGAGAACGTGGAGACCGCCGGCCGCGTCGGCGGCGCGTTCACGCTCGGCGGCACGGTCGAGGCGCCGCTTGCCAGCGGCCGTGTCGAGGGGCGCGAACTGCAGCTCGCGCTGCTCGATCAGGGCCTGGTGCTGTCCGGTGGCGAGTTCGACCTCAGCTTCGACCGCGACCGCCTGCGCCTCGAGCGCGTCGCCTTCGTCTCGCCCAACCGCGTCCGCCCGCCCGACAACCGCATCCCCTTCGCCGAACTGACGGCGACGCCGGGCACGCTGACGGCGAGCGGCGAGCTCGCCCTCGACACCGGCGCCGGCGACTTCCGCTTCGCCGCCGAACGCCTGCCGCTGCTGCAGCGCGAGGATCGCTGGATGATCCTGTCGGGGCGCGGCAGTGCGCGCAGTACCTGGACCTCATTGGCGCTCGACGCCGATTTCCGCGCCGACGCCGGCTACCTCGCCTTCGCCGAGACGGTGCCACCGAGCCTGTCCGACGACGTCGTCGTGCTCGGCCGCGACCAGCGCAAGGAGGGCGGCTTCGCCCTCAGCGCCGACGTGCGCGTGAGCCTGGGCGATGCCCTCTACCTCTCCGCGCTGGGGCTCGACACCCGGCTCGCGGGCGAGCTTCGGCTGCGCCAGCAGCCCGGCCTGCCGCTGTCGGCGGTCGGCACGGTGTCGACCGTGGGCGGCAGCTATCGCGGCTACGGCCAGAATCTCGTCATCGACCGCGGCACGGTCAACTTTCAAGGGCCGCTCGATGCGCCGGGGCTCAACGTCGTCGCGCTGCGCAAGGGCCTGGCGGTGGAGGCGGGCGTGGCGGTCACGGGCAGCGCGAAGCGGCCGCAGGTGCGGCTGGTGTCCGAGCCCAACGTGCCCGACCCGGAGAAGCTGTCGTGGATCGTGCTCGGCCGCGCGCCCGACGCCGGTGCCGGCGCCGATCTCGGCCTGCTGCTGCCGGCGGCACAGGCGCTGCTCGGCGGCCCCGGCGGCGGCATGACCGAGGAGTTGTCGCGCAGCCTCGGCTTCGATACCTTCTCCATCGGCCAGGGCGAGCTCAACAGCACCACGCGTGCGGCCACCAGCCGCGTCGTCGGCGGCGGCAGCACGATCGCCGGCGGGCCGTCGGTGTCCGGGCAGGTGCTGAGCGTGGGCAAGCGCCTCGGGGCGGACCTGTTCCTGTCTTTCGAGCAGAGCCTGGGTGGTGCCGAAACCCTGGTCAAGCTCACCTACCAGCTGTCGCGCCGGGTGTCGTTGATCGCCCGCGGCGGCACCGACAATGCGCTCGATCTGCATTACGGTTTCTCGTTCCGCTGAGCATCGCCGCTGCGCCGTGTCAGAGCGCACGAAATGGTGCGGGATGGGCGGAATGAAAACCGATTTGCGTGGTCTTTGATTGTGACGACTGCAACAACAGGAGTGGATGCGACATGACTGAAAACAGCCTCACCCCCGTTCTCGAAACCGCGATTCTCGGCGGCGGCTGCTTCTGGTGCCTGGAGGCGGTCTTTCGCGAGGTCGAGGGGGTTGAGTCCGTCACCTCGGGCTACTGCGGCGGCCATGTCGAGGCGCCGACCTATCGCCAGGTGTGCAGCGGCGGCACCGGCCATGCCGAAGTCGTGCGCCTGACCTTCGACCCGGCGCGGGTGTCGTATCGCGACCTGCTCGAGATCTTCTTCGTCATCCACGACCCGACTACGGTGGACCGCCAGGGCAATGATGTCGGCTCCCAGTACCGCTCGGTGATCTTCGTCACCAGCGACGCGCAGTTGCACACCGCGCTGGCGCTGATCGAGGAGATGGGCGAGCACCGCCTGTTCCCGAAGGCGATCGTGACCCGGGTCGAGCGCGCGCCCACCTTCTGGCCGGCCGAGGCCGAACATCACGACTATTACGCCAACAACAGCGATCAGCCCTACTGCCAGTACGTGGTGGCGCCCAAGGTGGCGAAGTTCCGCGACAAGTTTGCTGCGCGCCGCAGGCGCGACGGCAGGTAGAATCCGGATCTTTACCCCCGCAGGAGAAACGCATGACCCAGACCACCACCGCCAGCGGCCTCGTCATCGATGACCTCGAAGTCGGCAGCGGCGACACCGCGGTGAAGGGCAAGATGGTGTCGGTGCATTACACCGGCTGGCTGACCGACGGCCGCAAGTTCGATTCGAGCAAGGACCGCAACGACCCCTTCAACTTCCCGCTCGGCGCCGGCCACGTCATCCGCGGCTGGGACGAAGGCG
>JANJTU010000157.1 GCA_024710965.1 Thauera sp.
CCCCTCGGACGTCGCGCGCGTCGAAGACCGCACCTACATCTGCTCGAAGAACAAGGACGACGCCGGCCCGACGAACAACTGGGAAGACCCGGCCACCATGCGCGAGACCCTCAACGGCCTGTTCAAGGGCTGCATGCGGGGTCGCACGCTGTACGTGGTGCCGTTCTCGATGGGCCCGCTCGGCTCGCCGATCGCCCACATCGGCGTCGAGATCTCCGACAGCCCCTACGTCGTCACCAACATGCGCACGATGACGCGCATGGGCAAGGCCGTCTATGACGTGCTCGGCACCGATGGCGAATTCGTGCCCTGCGTGCATTCCGTCGGCGCCCCGCTCGGACCGGGCGAGAAGGATTCGCGCTGGCCGTGCAACCCGGACACCAAGTACATCGTCCACTACCCTGAGACGCGCGAGATCTGGTCCTACGGCTCGGGCTACGGCGGCAACGCGCTGCTGGGCAAGAAGTGCTTCGCGCTGCGCATCGCCTCGACGATGGCGCGCGACGAAGGCTGGCTCGCCGAACACATGCTCATCCTCGGCGTCGAGAGCCCTGCAGGCGAGAAGACCTACGTCGCCGCCGCCTTCCCCTCCGCCTGCGGCAAGACCAACTTCGCCATGCTGATCCCGCCAAAGTCCTTCGACGGCTGGAAGATCACCACCGTCGGCGACGACATCGCCTGGATCAAGCCGCGCCAGGAAGCCGACGGCACGACCCGCTTCTACGCCATCAACCCGGAAGCCGGCTTCTTCGGCGTCGCCCCCGGCACCTCGGAGAAGACCAACTTCAACGCGATGGCCACGCTCAAGGAGAACGTCATCTTCACCAACGTCGCCCTGACCGACGACGGCGACGTGTGGTGGGAAGGCATGAGCAAGCAAGCCCCGGCACACCTCGTCGACTGGCAGGGCAAGGACTGGACGCCGGAGATCGCCAAGGAGACCGGGCGCAAGGCGGCGCACCCGAACGCCCGCTTCACCGCGCCGGCCGGCCAGTGCCCGTCGATCGACGCCGCCTGGGAAGACCCCGCCGGCGTGCCGATCTCGGCCTTCATCTTCGGCGGCCGCCGCGCCACCACCGTGCCGCTGGTGTACCAGGCCTTCAACTGGAACTTCGGCGTCTACATGGCCTCGACGCTGGGCTCCGAAACCACCGCCGCCGCCTTCGGTGCGCAGGGCGTGGTGCGCCGCGATCCGTTCGCGATGCTGCCCTTCTGCGGCTACCACATGGGCGACTATTTCAACCACTGGCTGAAGATGGGCCACGTGGTCGAAGACACGCCGAAGATCTTCTGCGTGAACTGGTTCCGCATGAACGAAAGCGGCCAGTTCATGTGGCCGGGCTTCGGCGAGAACATGCGCGTGCTGAAGTGGATCGTCGACCGCTGCAAGGGCCGCATCGCCGCCAAGGAAACCGCCCTCGGCTGGATGCCGCGCTTCGAGGATCTCGACTGGACCGGCTCGGACGTGAGCCGCGAGGAATTCGACGCCCTCACTCAGGTCGACACCGACGCCTGGCGCAGCGAACTCGGCCTGCACAAGGAATGGTTCGACAAGCTGCAGGACCGCCTGCCCCGCCAGCTGGTGCTCAAGCGCGAACTGTTCGAACTGGCGCTGAACGCGGACTGACAGCTCCCGCCCACACGGAAAAGCGCCGCGCGTCGGCGCTTTTCTTTTTCCGGCCCGACACTCCCCGGAGACCTGCAATGAACCACCTTTCCCGCCGCAGCGCCGACATCCAGCCCTTTCACGTCATGGAACTGCTGCGCCGCGCGCGCGAACTGGAGGCTCAGGGGCGGGACATCATCCACATGGAGGTTGGCGAGCCAGACTTCCCGACCCCGCAGCCGATCGTGGATGCCGCCACCCGCTTCGTCGCCAGGGGCGACGTCCACTACACACCGGCGCTGGGTCTGCCAGCCTTGCGCGAAGCCATCGCGCGCTTCTACCAAGAGCGTTTCGGCGCGGCCGTAGCGCCCGAGCGCATCATCGTCACCGCCGGCGCATCCGGCGCCCTGATGCTGGCTCTTGCGGCCACGACCGACCCGGGCGACGAGTGGTTGCTGCCCGACCCCGGTTACCCCTCCAACCGCCACCTCGTGCGCAGCTTCGAGGGTGTGGCGCGCGCCCTGCCGGTCGATGCGGCAAGCCGCTACCAGCCGACGCCGGCGCAGGTCGATGCCGCCTGGAGCGAACGCGGCCGCGGCCTGATGGTGGCAACACCGTCAAACCCGACCGGCACCGTGCTGAGTGTGAATGAGCTTGCCGCGCTGCATCAGACGACTCACCGGCGGCGGGGCATTCTTCTGGTGGACGAGATCTACCAGGGGCTGACCTACGGGCTGGAATCCACCTCAGCGCTGTCGCACCCAGCACTGCGCACAGCCGACGACCTGTTCGTGGTGAACAGCTTCTCGAAATACTTCGGCATGACGGGATGGCGGCTCGGCTGGCTGGTGGCGCCGGCGGACTATGTGCGCGACATCGAGAAGCTCGCCCAGCACTTCTTCATCTCGCCTTCGACGCCGGCCCAGCACGCTGCACTCGCCGCCTTCACCCCGGCGACACAGGAGATCCTCGAGGCACGCCGCCACGCCTTTGCCGACCGCCGCGACACCCTGCTGCCGGCGCTGCGCGAGTTGGGATTCACCGTCGCCGCCGAACCGCAGGGCGCCTTCTACATCTACGCCGACATCACCAACCTGGCGGACGATGCGGAAGCACTCGCGCGCCGTCTGATCGAAGAAGCCGGCGTAGCGGCCACGCCTGGCCTGGACTTTGGCCACCATCTACCGCGCCACCACCTGCGGCTCGCCTACACGACCCGACGCGAGCGCCTGCTCGAAGCCGCCGAGCGCATCTGCGCACTGCGTCTGTGATGCGGCCCGCTACTAGCCCGCCACTTCGCCTTGCGTGCGGGCCAGCGTCGTGTCTCGGCCAGCGGCTGCCAGCAGGCGCTTCTTCAACGCCATGACCTTGCGTGTATAGCGCGCTTGCGGATCCTTCAGCGAACCATTGTAGTACTGGAGCGCGCGCTGCATGCTGCCGTAGCGCTGCAACCCCTCCTGCAGCACCTGGACCCCGACCCGGACGTTGAGGTGCGGATCGAACAAGGCATTCTTCCCGCCGTTGCGGCCGATCTTGTCCCGGTGGTAGTGCGGAATCACCTGCATCAAACCCTGCGCCCCCATGTTGCTGACGGCACGTGCGTTGAAACTGGATTCAACTGCCATGATCGCTACGATCAGCAGCGGATCAAACCCCATTTCTTCGGCGAACGCCTCTGCGGCGGTCAGTGCCGGCACCAGCGTCTTGTCCGACACTCGGTAGGTACCTGCAATCCAGTCCCGCACCCGCGCCATCTCCGGTGACAGTTCGTCATCGTCGCCGGCGAACAGGGCTGCAGCAGAGGCCGGCCGGGGCGGCACCACATCCGCCGGAAGGCTCACAAGCTGCGGCGCCGGACGCACGCGGTCGAGCGCCGCAGCCGCCATGGCGGCCTCGGCTGTCGTAGGCTGGTCTGGAACGGTGGCGCGGGCATCGGAATAGCTGACGGTGGTATTGCCCAATGCCCCACCATCAACTGCGACTGCAGCCATCCCCATCAGACCGACCGAAAGGACTGCACCATGGGCAAGGCTGATTACCACGCCGCTCGCCTGATGCGCGAGCCGGCCAATTCGAGTTGCGTGCTTCATGGTGTCCTCCGTGCTGTGGCCGAAGCTGCCCGCCATACCTTCCCCCAATTAAGCCGGGGTCGGTCCATTCGGCGGGCCGAAACATGGCTGGCATGTCCGCCGCACCACTAGGCGTGCGTGCTCGGTCGTCAGTAGGTGTTCAAGCCTGCCGCCGCAACCAGACGACAGACTCCGCGGTGCGAACGTCCATGAAACTGCGCCTCCCCGGAAGGGAACGCGCCGCACCGTGCTGAATAGAAATGCTGCAAAGCAACACGAGACGAATTTTATTTCGCCGCAAACATTTTGTCAAAACTTGCCGCTGTTCTATTGGGCGGCGCGCTGGGGGTCGGCCTCGGCGAGGGCAGCGGCGAGGGCGGTCCAGTCGAAGCCGGGTCCGGGGTCGGTCTTGCGCCCGGGGGCGATGTCGGCGTGGCCGACGACGTCCTCGAT
>JANJTU010000171.1 GCA_024710965.1 Thauera sp.
GCGCTGGCCTTTGCCATCGCCCGCCACCTGCTGGAAAAAAACGGCAGCCTGACGCTGTTCGCCACCCATTATTTCGAACTCACCCGGCTCGCCGCCGACTATCCGGAGTGCGCCAACGTGCACCTGGACGCGGTCGAGCACAGCCACCGCATCGTCTTCCTGCACGCGCTGGAAGAAGGCCCGGCGAGCCAGAGCTACGGCATCGAGGTCGCCGCGCTCGCCGGCATCCCGGCGGCGGTGATCCGCGACGCCAAGCGGCGGCTACGCGCGCTGGAGAACCGCGAGATCGACGCCGGCCCGCAGGCCGACCTCTTCGCCGCCCTGCCCGAGCCCGAGAGCGAGCCGCTGTCGCACCCGGTGCTGACCGAACTCGCCGCCCTCGACCCCGACGCGCTGAGCCCGCGCGAGGCGCTCGAGCGCCTCTACGCGCTCAAGCGCCTCGCCGCGTGAAGGACGCCGCATGAGTACCCCGATCGACATTTCCGAAGCCGCCGGCGTGCGCTACCTGCACTTCGGCTCCGACTGGATCCAGGGTGCGATGCGCATCCGCAAACCGAACGCGCTCGAGCTCGCCTATACGCGCGAGATGATGGCCGGCCTGCTGCTGCGCGACGGCCTCGCCGAGGACGCCGGCCAGTGGCCGAAGAAGGTGCTGATCATCGGCCTGGGGGCGGCCTCGCTGGCGAAGTTCGCCTACCACCACCGCCCTCAGGCCCGCATTCGCGTGGTCGAGATCGCGCCCTCCGTGGTGGCAGCCGCCCGCCAGTTCTTCAAGCTGCCGCCCGAGGATGCGCGCTTCTCGGTCCACCTCGGCTGCGGCGCCCAGTACGTGCTGGAAAAGGATCAGGCCTTCGACTACATCCTGGTGGACGGCTACGACCGCAACGCCCGCGCCGGCGCCCTCGACACCCTGCCCTTCTACCAGGCGGTGCGCGCGCGCCTGTCAGCGCAGGGCCTGATGGCGGTGAACCTGTTCGGCCGCTCGAAGGGTTACAAGGCGAGCGTGGAGCGCATCATCACCGCCTTCGACGGCCGCGCGATCGCCTTTCCGTCCTGCGACAGCGGCAATGTCGTTGCCTTCGCGGCAGCCGGCGAGGCCATCGAGCGCCCGATCGCGGAGTTGCGCGAACGCGCCCAGGCACTAAAATCCGCCACCGGCCTCGATCTGCGGCCCACGGTCGCCCGCCTCGAGGAGGCCGGCAACCTGCCCGGTGGCCGGCTGCTCCTGTAGCGCGACCGGGTCGCGCACGGCCGGCATCGCCAGAACGATCGCCGCCGCGGTATTGTCCACCCGACGCAAGGGCGGCAGCACATCCCCGCCCCCACAAGGCAGACTCAAAATGAATACCTTCCTGATCACCCTTCTCGTCATCGGCCTCGTCTTCGGCGCGATGGCGATCGGCGTCATCCTCGGCCGCAAGCCGATTGGCGGCAGCTGCGGCGGCCTGGGTGCGGTCGGCCTCGAATGCGAGGCCGGCTGCGCGAAGCCCTGCTCGAAGCGGCGCGCGCGGCTGAAGGCCGCCGAGGCCGAACAACAACACTGACTCACCCGCCCCAGGGAGGCACCATGCTCAACTCGATGCTCGTCAAGGATTACATGATCGGCGACCACCTCGCCTTCAAGCCGCAGATGGACCTGCTGCGCGCCGTTCATGTGCTGCTCGCGCATGGCCTGAGCGGGGCGCCGGTGGTCGACGACGACAATCGCCTGATCGGTTTCCTGTCCGAGAAGGATTGCCTCAAGGCTGCCCTCGACGCCTCCTACTTCCGCCAGTCGGCGGGCTCGGTGCAGGACTTCATGAGCAACGACGTGCGCTCCATTCCCGGCGACGCCAGCCTGATCGACGCGATCCAGCTCTTCGTCAGCCACAGCTATCGCTGCCTGCCGGTAGTCGAGGGCGCGCGGCTGATCGGCC
Organism: Thauera sp.; assembly: GCA_024710965.1. Taxonomy (GTDB): domain Bacteria; phylum Pseudomonadota; class Gammaproteobacteria; order Burkholderiales; family Rhodocyclaceae; genus Thauera. Next base: position 1,917 of record JANJTU010000171.1, read on the forward strand.
AGATCTCGCGCCGCGACATCCTCAAGGGGCTGGAAAAGCTCCGCTAGACCCGCCCCTCAGGCCGCCACCGCGGGCTCGGGCGGCAGCCACAGGCACAGCCCCTTGTTGGCCCTGGCAATGTCGGCGAGCACGGCTTCGTGGGCCTGCAGCTCGCCCTCGTTCGCACGCAGCACACGCAGCGGCTGGCGCGCGACCGGCACGCCGCCGGCGTCGACTTCGGCGCTGGCCGGTTCCTCGTCGAGCGCCATGATCAGGCTTTCCTGGCCACGGGTCATCGCCAGGTAGACTTCGGCCAGCAGTTCGGCATCGAGGAGCGCGCCGTGCAGCGCGCGATGACCGTTGTCGATCGCGTAGCGGTCGCACAGCGCATCGAGCGAGGCCTTCTTGCCCGGATTCTGCTCCTTTGCCATCTTCAGCGTGTCGATGACGCCGGCGCACAGCGCGCCGAGCCGGTCGCGCCCGAGCAGGTTGAGCTCGTGGTCGAGGAAGCCGACGTCGAAGCTGGCGTTGTGAATCACGAGTTCGGCGTCGCGCACGAAGTCCTCGAAGTCGGCGACGATGTCGGCGAACTTCGGCTTGTCGGCGAGGAACTCCTCCGTAATGCCATGGACCGCCACCGCCTCGGCGTCGATGCCGCGCTCCGGGTTGATGTAGACGTGGTAGTGGCGGCCGGTGAGGCTGCGGTTGAGCAACTCGACGCAGCCGATTTCAATGACCCTGTCGCCGTTGCGCCAGTCGAGGCCGGTGGTTTCCGTGTCGAGCACGATTTGTCGCATCAATCTTCCTGATTTTTCAAGTTTTTACTGAATCGAATCGCTTGCACGGCACAGCAGCGCCGGGCTCAGGCCTCGACCGCGGCGCCCGCCTTGCGGACGGCGTCGACGCCACGTCGCGCGAGGGCATCGGCACGCTCGTTCTCGGGGTGACCGGAATGCCCGCGCACCCACAGCCACTTCACCTGATGCCGGCCGGCGGCCTCGTCCAGGGCGCGCCACAGGTCGGCGTTCTTCACCGGCTCCTTCGACGCCGTCTTCCAGCCGCGCGCCTTCCAGCCGTGGATCCATTCCGAAATACCCTTCTGCACGTACTGGCTGTCGGTGTGCACGCGCGCCATCACCGGCCGCTTGAGCGCATTGAGGGCGCGGATCACGGCGAGGAGCTCCATGCGGTTGTTGGTGGTGGCCGGCTCGCCGCCCCACAGTTCCTTCTCGTGCTGCCCCGCGCGCAGGATGGCGCCCCAGCCGCCAGGACCGGGGTTGCCGCTGCAGGCGCCGTCGGTATAGATGTCCACTTCTTCCATTTATTGCGTCTTCCTGGTGCTGCCGTTGCGCTGGGCAACGGCGGAAAGTCGTTTGGCCGTAGCCTTGCGTTCGCGCCACTGTGGCGTGATCAAGCGCATCCCCTGCACCCGCTTCACGCCGTGCAGCAGATAACCCGCGCCGAGCACCGGCCACCAGCGCGAACCGGCTCGGTCCATGAAATGCCAGTGCGCCAGCCACTTCGTGCTGTGCACCGGCGGCGCATAACAGCCGAAGCTGCCCCCCTGGACGTCGAAGCCGAGCAGCTTCAGCCAGTCCTTGATGCGCATCGCCGAGCGGTACTGCCCACGCCACGGGAAGCCTCCGTCGCGGCGCGCCAGCAGGCGGCGCGCGCCCCACAGGCTCAGCGGATTGAAGCCGCTGATGACGACGCTGCCCTCGGGCACGAGCACGCGCTCGACTTCCCGCAAGACCTCATGCGGATGGGCAGAGAACTCCAGCACATGCGGCAGCAGCACCAGATCCACGCTCGCGCTGGCGAAGGGCAGTTCGTGGCTGTTTGCCAGCACGCCCACGCTGCCCTCGCGCGCGCAGCGCAGCCGGTAGGGCATGCGGTTGGCGCGCAGGAAGTCGATTGCCGGCAGGCCGATCTGCACCGCGTTGTAGCCGAAGATGTCGGCGACCATGTGGTCGAGCCCCACCTGCTCCCAGTCGAGCAGATAGCGCCCCTGCGGCGTCTCCAGCCAGTCCGCGAGCTCGAGGATTGACATCGGCGATGAAGCTCCCAGAATTCACGGATGGACATTATCCCCCTTCCCGCCTTCCGCGATAACTACATCTGGCTCATGCACGACGGCACGCGAGCGCTGGTCGTCGATCCCGGCGACGCCGGGCCGGTGCGGCGCTTCCTCGGCGAACACGGGCTCAAGCTCGCGGCCATCCTCGTCACCCACCACCACGCCGACCACGTCGGCGGGCTGCGCGAGCTGCTCGGCGAGCGGACGGTGCCGGTCTTCGGCCCGGCCACGGAGATCATCGAAGGCGTCAGCCAGCCGGTGGCCGAAGGCGACACGGTGCGCATCGAGCAGATGGGCCTGGCGTTCGCAGTGCTCGACATCCCCGCCCACACCGCCGGCCACATCGCCTACGTGAGCCTCGCCGCGCAGCCGGGGCTGGTGTTCTGCGGCGACACGCTGTTTTCCGCCGGCTGCGGGCGCCTGTTCGAGGGCACGCCCGCGCAGCTCGCTCGCGCGCTGGAAAAGCTCGCTGCCCTGCCCGACGACACGCGCGTGTACTGCACGCACGAATACACCCTGAGCAACCTTGCCTTCGCCTGCGCGGCCGAGCCCGACAACCCCGCGCGCGACGCCTACCTGCGCGCCTGCGAAGCCTTGCGCGCAGCGGGCCGCCCGACCCTGCCGACGACCATCGCGCAGGAGAAGGCGATCAACCCCTTCCTCCGCTGCGCCATGCCGGGCGTCACCGACGCCGTCGCCACCTACACCGGGAGCCGGCCGGCGGATGCGCTGGCCTGCCTTGCCGCGCTGCGAGCGTGGAAGGACGTGTTCTGACCGGCCGTGCCCCCAGTCAAGGACGCGGTCACCGTGCCGTCTCTGCCTGCTCGCCAACAACGGCCGCCAAATTGACGTCACGCCAACTCGGTGGCTAGACTCGCGGTCTTTACCCGTGGGGCTCACGGCGACCCCCTGCCCATGTCGATACGCCACGCCGCCCTCTTCGCCTGCGCGCTCTGCCTCGCCCTCGCGGCCCCCGTCTGCGTGCGAGCCGACGAGCCGGTCACGCCGTCGCCCGTACCGCCAGAGGAGCCCGTCGCCCCCTCTCCGGCACCGGCAGGGGACGCCGCACCCGCCCTGCCGATGGCAGTCGAGACGCCGCCCGCGCCCGAGCGCGTGCTGACGCTCGACCTCACGCGCGAGGCCAACGACATCTGGGACCGCATCCGGCGCGGCTTCGGCATGCCCGATCTCGACAGCGAGCGCGTCACCGACCAGCAGGCCTTCTACCTGAACCGCCCCGCCTTCCTGAAGCAGGTGCTCGCCCGCGGCGGTCGCTATCTCTACTACATCGTCGACGAACTCGAGCGCCGCGGCATGCCGACCGAGCTCGCGCTGTTGCCGATGGTCGAAAGCAGCTACAACCCGCTCGCCTATTCGCGCTCCCACGCCTCGGGGCTGTGGCAGTTCATCCCGTCCACCGGCAAGTACTACAACCTGACGCAGGACAGCTGGGTGGATGAGCGCCGTGACGTCATCGCCTCGACCAATGCCGCGCTCGACTACCTGCAGAAGATCTACGAGATGCACGGCGACTGGCATCTGGCACTGGCGTCGTACAACTGGGGCGAAGGTGCCGTGCAGCGCGCCCTCAAGCGCAATGCCGAGGACGGCCTGCCGCTGGAGTACAGCCACCTGCGCATGCCCGAGGAGACGCGCAACTACGTCCCCAAGCTGCAGGCCATCAAGAACATCGTCGCCGAGTCCGAACTCTTTCACCTCGAGCTCCCCTACGTCGCCAACGAGCTGCACTTCGTCACCGTCGACGCACCGGTCGGCGTCGATCTGGGCACCGCCGCGCGCCTGTCCGACATGCCGCTCGACGAGTTCCTGGCCCTCAACCCCGCTTTCAACCGCCCCGCGATCACGGCGCCGGGGCAGAGCTTCATCGTGCCCGCCGACCGTGCGCGGCGCCTGGAAGAAGGCCTCGCCGACCTCGAGCGCAGCGGCACCGGCTGGCGCATGCACACGCTCGAGCCGGGCGAGCGGCTCGACGCGGTGGCCTCCCGCCACGGGCTCACCCTCGCCCAGTTGCGACAGCTCAACGGCCTCGGCGCCGGGGCATCGGTGCGCGCGGGACACGTGCTGCTCGTGCCCGACGGCATCGACCCGAACGACGCGCTAGAAGCCAGCGCCCTGCTGCCGTTCGCCGCCGCCGCAGTGCGCCAGCCCGGGCTCCGGTTCACCTCGGGCGGCGCCGGCTCGGCGGTCGCCGGACCGGGCCTGAAGGCGCGTCCGGTCAAGGTCGAAACCAAGGCGGAAACGAAGGTGGACAAGGCGGTGCCGTCGGCACCGAAGGCGAAGCCGGCGTCGAAGCCCACGACGAGGCAACCGGCGAGGCAGCCGGTAAAGCAGCCGGTAAAGCAGTCCCCGCCAGCCACAAAGAAATCGCCCCCTGCAGCCGCCGCAAACAGGAAGACCGCTGCGGCGCCCCCCAGTGCAGCGACGGAGCGAAAAGCGGCCGCGGCTAAACGCTGATCCGCGGCCAGTGGCAGCGGACCCGATGCGCCTGGCCGAATTCGGTGACGGGTGGATAGCTCAGCCGGCAGACGTCGGTGGCGTGCGGACAGCGCGGGTGGAAATGGCAGCCCGCGGGCGGATCGAGCGGCGACGGCAGCTCGATCGTGGCGCCCCCCGCCGGCAGCGCGCCGCGCCCGCCCGCATCCGCGGCGACGCGCGGCACCGCGGCCAGCAGCGCACGCGTGTAGGGGTGGGCGGGAGCACGCAGCACGCGCTCGACCGCGCCCTCCTCCACGATGCGGCCGAGATACATCACCGCCACCTCGTCGGCGAGGTATTCCACCACCGCGAGGTTGTGCGTGATGAACAGGTAGGCAAGCGAGCGCTCGCGCTGCAGCTCGCGCATCAGGTTCAGCAACTGGGCCTGCACGGACACGTCGAGCGCGCTCGTCGGCTCGTCGCAGACGATGACCCGCGGCGACACCGCCAGCGCGCGCGCGATCGCGATGCGCTGGCGCTGGCCGCCGGAAAACTCGTGGGGATAGCGCCAGCGCATCTGCGCCGACAGCCCGATGCGCTCGAGCAACTGCTCAACCGCGGCACGGCGAGCCGTTGGGTCCGCCTCCACGCCGAGGCTGATCATGCCCTCCTCGATGATGTCGCCGATGCGCATGCGCGGGTTGAGCGAGGCGAACGGATCCTGGAACACCATCTGCACCGCGCGCCGCATCGGCTGCAGGCCGGCCTCGGGCAGATCGGTGATGTTCTCGCCGTCAAGAAAGAGCGTCCCGGCCGTGGGCGCGATGAGCTTCAGGATCGCCTTGCCCACGGTCGTCTTGCCGCAGCCGGACTCCCCCACCAGCGCCAGCGTGCGCCCCGGGGTCAGGCGCAGGCTGACGCCGTCGACCGCCCGCACCTCGCCCACGGTGCGGCGCAACAGGCCCTTCCGGACCGGGAAATGGACGGCGAGGTCGCGCACCTCCAGCACGGGCTGCGCGACGCGGCTGCGCCTCGGCCCGGCCGTTGCCGGCAGGGCGTCGCCCAGCGGGCGGGGCACGACAACGCCCTCGTAGAGATGGCAACGCACCGCCTGCGCACCGACGCGATGCCAGCCTGGCGCCTCGTCGTCGCAGCGGTCGAAGGCCGCCGGACAGCGCTCGGCAAAGCGGCAGCCGGCAAAGTGGCGGTCCAGCGCAGGCACGCTGCCCACCGGCGCGTCGAGCTCGCCGCCGCGCCGCGCCGCGCTCGGCAGGGCCGCGAAAAGCTTGCGCGAATACGGATGCAGCGGTGCGGCGAAGAAGGCGGCGCGCGCCGCGGTCTCGACCACTTCGCCGGCGTACATGACGCCGACGCGGTGCGCCACGCGCGCCACCACGCCGAGGTCGTGCGTGATCAGCAGCATCGCCATGCCGCGCTCGGCCTGCATGTGCGCGAGCAGATCGAGCACCTGAGCCTGGATGGTCACGTCCAGGGCGGTCGTGGGTTCGTCGGCGATGAGCAGTTCGGGCCGGCCGGCAAGCGCGATCGCGATCATCGCGCGCTGCTTCATGCCGCCGGAGAACTGAAAGGGGAAGTCGTGCAGGCGGCGGCCCGGATCGGGAATGCCGACCGCCTCGAGCAGGCGGCGCGCCTCCGCTTCCGCTTCCGCCCCGCGCAGGCCGTGCAGGGCGAGCGCCTCGACGATCTGGGCCCCGACCGTCATCACCGGGTTGAGGCTGGTCGACGGCTCCTGAAAGACCATGCCGATACGCCCGCCACGCACCTTGCGCATCGCGGCTTCGGACAGGCGCAGCAGGTCGTCGCCGCCGAGACGGACCGTGCCGGCCTCGATGCGTCCGGCGTCGGGCAGCAGCCGCGTCAGCGCGAGCGCGGTCATCGACTTGCCGCAACCGGACTCGCCGAGCAAGGCGAAGGTCTCGCCGGCCCCGATGGAGAAATCGACTCCGTCCACCGGATACAGGTCGGCGCCCGCGCGTTCGATGACGACGCGCAGATCGGATACTTCGAGCAAGGGGGAGCCCCGACCGGGCGCGGGCGCGGTCGGTTCGGACGATGTCATCGGAATCGCGGTGGGAACAGCGGGCGAGGCGTCGGGAAACAGGGCCGCTCACGCGGCCCGTGCGGGATCAGTGGTGATGGCCGCCTGCACCATGGACGTGACCATGGGCGATCTCTTCGGCGGTCGCGGCGCGCACTTCGGCCACGGTGACGTCGAACACCAGCGAGACGCCGGCCAGCGGGTGATTGCCGTCGACCACGACCTTGCCGTCCGCGATGTCGGTGATGCGGTAGATCAGCTCTTCCTCGCCGTCGTCGGAGACGCGCTCGAAGCTCATGCCGACCTCGATGTTCTCCGGGAACAGCTTCGCATCCTCGACGAGGATCAGCTCTTCGTCGTAGTCGCCGAAGGCGTCCTCCGGCTGTAGCTTGAGCTGGAAGCTCTCGCCCACGGTCTTGCCATGGAGGGCTTCCTCGAGCACCGGGAAGATGCCGTCGTAGCCGCCGTGCAGATACACCAGCGGGTGCTGGCCGTCGTCGATGACGGCGCCGTCCGGGTCGCGGACGGTGTAGTTGAGCGTCACGACGCTATTCTTTGCGATCTGGTTTTGCATTGTCTGATTCCAGTTCCTTGACCAATTCGAAAACCGCGGCTGCATGGCCGCGGGGCACAACGTCGTAGAGCGCGTGACGGATCCGCCCCTGCTTGTCGATGATGAAGGTCGACCGCCGCACGCCCATCTTCTTCACGCCGTCGACCTCCTTCTGCTGCCACACCTGGTAGAGCTGGCTGACCTCGGTATCGCAGTCGGACAGCAGCCGGATGGACAGGCCTTGCTGGTCGCGGAAGTCGGCGTGGGTGAGGCAGTCGTCGGGGCTCACGCCGACCACGATGCAGTCGTAGCGGGCAAACTCGTCTTCATGGTCGCTGAAGTCGGCGGCCTGGAGCGTGCAGCCCGGCGTGTTGTCGCGGGGGTAAAAATAGAGAACCACATGGTTCTTGCCGGCCGCGGACGCGAGATCGAAGATCTCCATGTCGGCGTCCGGCAGCGAAAAGGCGGGTGCGATGTCTCCGCTTTGCAGCATGGGCTCTCCCTGACGTGACGCGGATTCTAGCCGAGACCCCCGGGGAACTCTACCGGGAAGGCGCTGGGGCTGGACGAACATGACGGCTTCCTCCCTGTTTGGCCGACCGAACGGGCGCCGCCGGGCGGGCGCCCTCTGAAGCAATAGCCCAGAACGGCCCCATGCTCAAGACGCAGCGCATCAATTTGGCCGTCGCACAACCCGGGTCACCGCCCGCCGCAGGCCGGAATCGGCACCGCTCCGCCCAAGCGCGCAGCCGCATCGCGCCCGGCAACGGCGGCGTTCGGTGCCCTGCGGCCCATGCGCCTCAGGCGGCGTGTTTCTCCGTCACCATCTGCCCGATCAGGCGAATCACGTGGGCGCTCGACGCCTCGGCCGCGGTCAGCCGGTCGACCACGATGCGGCAGGCGTCGTCGTCGTGCGCAGCGCCCTTGCGCACCATCTCGAGCGCCTGGCGCACCGCGTCGTGCACGTTCGTGTGCGGCCGATCGAGTTCGGCGAAGGCGCGCGTATGGCCGAAAAGGTCGCGACCGGGGCCTTCCAGATACCATTTGCCGAGCCGGCAGCTGCCGCGGTCGACCTCGACTTCGCGCGTTTCCTCGCCCGTGCCGCCGCTCTCCATCGCCACGTAGGCGTTCTGCATGTAGATGATGTGATCCATCTTGACGAGCGAGGACACGGACAGATCCTTCGCCCGGTTCAGCTGCGTGATCGTCGCCGCCGACGACTCCGCGACCGATGCAAAGCGGGTGCGGAAGGCGGCCACCTCGCTGCTGACGCTGGCGCTCTGCTCGCCGGCGTGCGTGGTCTGCCCGACCATGGCCTCGACCTTGTCATGGAAGCCGCTGATCAGCTGGCTGATCTCCGTCGTCGCCAGCTTGGTGCGCTCGGCGAGCTTGCGCACCTCGTCCGCCACCACCGCGAAGCCGCGGCCGGCCTCGCCGGCCCGCGCGGCCTCGATGGCGGCGTTGAGGGCGAGCAGGTTCGTCTGATCGGCGATCTCGCCGATGATGTGCACCGCCCGCCCGATGGAGCCGCTCGCATCGCCCAGTTCGCCGGCGGCTCCGGCCAGGCTCTGCATGTGCGTGTTGATCCGCTCCAGCGAGTCCGCCATGCGCACGACCTCGCCGCTGCTCTGCATCGCGCCGTCGCGGTTCGCCTGCGCGATCGCCAGCACATCGTCCATTTCCTGCGAGACCTGGAGCAGATCGGTCTGGTTGCCCTTGAGGTTGCGCAGCAGGTTGCCGGTGTTGAGCCCGTGCAGTTGGGAACTCAGGCGATGACGCACGACGAAACGTGCGTTGTCTTCCATCGCCTGGATCGCGACGTTGATGTGCTGCAGCGAGCTCTTGAACTGGCCCGGCATGCCGTGATCGAGACCGCGACGGTAGTACTGCCCTTTCGACACCATGCTGAAGCAGGTGGTGATCTCCTTGAAGTAGGTTTCGACGATATCCAGGAACTCGTTGAGCTCCCATGCCACCTTGCCCACCTCGCCCAACCCCGCCGTCCGGGTCACCCGCTGCTGGAGTTCGCCCTTCGAGCACGCCAGCAGCACCTCCTCGATGCGGGCGAGTGTCATCAGCGGCCGCTTGAAGCGTTTCCACGCGTAGATGCTGAAGAACGCCGCCAGCAGGGGGATGGCGAGCGACGGGACACTGAAGCCGCTGCGCCAGACGTCCCAGCCCGCCAGCCCCGCGACCAGCGCCACGAAAACCACGCAGAAGATCACGAACTGCTTGTCGAGAAAGGGAATTCGCACGCTTGCCCCATTTTGCTTGCCGACCATGTTCTCGATCCCGGTCCTAGTGTTGTTGATACAGTTCGAGCGCGAACCTGTCGTAGGTGGTCTGCGCCGCGGCCAGCTTTTCCTGCAGGTAAGCGATCGAGGCTGCCGGGGCGTTGGCGGGGCCGGCCTCGCGCTCGATGCGCAGCATCTCGGCGTACAGGGCCGATGCGCTCCGGATGGCGGCGGGCGAGACCCGCCGGCGCACGGAGAAGTAGCCCGAGGTGGCCCCCTTCGCGTCCCAGTCGAGGGTGACGTTGGCGAACACCCAGTAGAAATGGCCGTCGGCCGTCATGTTCTTGACCACGCCGAAGAACTCCCTGCCGTCCTTGAGCGTGTCCCACATCAGCCGGTAGACGCCGCGCGGCATGTCGGGATGGCGGATGATGTTGTGCTGCTTGCCCAGGACTTCGTGCTCCGGGTAGTTCGATATGCGCATGAAGGTGCGGTTGACGTAGGTGACGCGGCCGGAGAGGTCGGTCTTGGATACGATCACGTCATCGGCGGCAAGCGGTATCTCCGTCTGCGTCGGCTGGATGTTCCTCTTCATCTGGGGCCTTTTGGGTGGAGATGATCGATGGCAGGCGAAGGGGGCGACATCCGCCCCACGGCTGCACGTTCCAGTGCTGGTATCGGCACCGGACGGCAAAACTTCAGGGCCTGAGCATAATATTTGGCGCATTGGCACCGCCGGGGCTTGCCCATTACGGATGGCTGTTCAAAAATACAGCCACTTATGGAGGCTGTCATGAGCGCCCGCAGCGAAAACCTCACCCCGCGTCAGCAGGAAATCCTCGACTTCATCCGCAACACCCTCGAAACCGAAGGCCGCCCGCCCACTCGCGCCGAAGTGTGCACCGCCTTCGGCTTCCGCTCGCCCAACGCGGCCGAAACCCATCTTCGTGCCCTTGCCGCGAAGGGCGCGATCCAGCTCGAAGAAGGGCGTGCACGCGGCATCCGCCTGACGGAGGCGCTCGGGCTGCCGCTGATCGGCCGGGTCGCGGCGGGGAGCCCGATCCTGGCCGCCGAGCATGTGGAGGCCCGCTTCCAGCTCGACCCCGCCCTCTTCTCGCCGCGCGCCGACTATCTGCTCCGTGTGCGCGGCATGAGCATGCGCGACGCGGGCATCCTCGACGGCGACCTGATCGCCGTGCATCGCAGCAGCGACGTCCGCAACGGCCAGATCGTGGTCGCCCGCGTCGATGACGATGTCACCGTGAAGACGCTGCAGCGCAAAGGGGCGACGGTCGAACTGCACCCGGCCAACCCGGAGTTTGCACCGATCGTGGTGGACACCCGGCGCGCGCCGCTGGTGATCGAGGGCGTCATGGTGGGGCTGATCCGCAAGGAGCATTGAGCAAGCGGCCGGCGCGCGGGCGCTGGGGGCGCCCCAAGTGCCCGGCCTTGCGCTCCGCGGCTCTTGCGCCACCAACACCGCCGCCGCCCACGGGTCCGCTTCGCGGGGCGTCCGTGCGGGACGTAGTACACTTCCGTCCCGACCGCCAAACTGTACGTACATGCCCTTGCCGCAACCATGACATCCCCTCCTCCGTCCGCTGCCAGCCGTATGGCCGGCGATCTCGCCCGTCACCGTGCTGCCCTCAGCCTGCTGCTGTTTCTAGTCGCCCTGCCCGTTTCCTGGGTGCTGTTCGCCCGGCTCGATGCGATCTGGGCGCGGGTGATGCCGCTCGAGGGCATCGCCTTCATGACCGCGGCCACGTTGCTCGGAGCCGCACTGGCGGTCGCACCGCTCGCTGCAGCCGCTGGCTTCGTCCTCGCCACGTGGTTCGGCGTCGACAGCGTCTACCGGCCGCGCACGCACGCGTCGCCACGGCTTGACCGGATGATCGTCGCCGGCGGCCTGCTGGTCTGGTTTGCGCCGTCGCTGCTCGCGCTCGGCGCTGCCGGACTGGCTCTGGTGCGGGGACGCATCCATTTCGTCCGCCCGCCGCGCGACTACTTCCTCGCCACGGATCCGATTGCGTTCTGGCAGGGGGTCGGGTTCTGGCTGATCATGGCGAGCCTGTTCGGTTTCCTCGCCTGGCGCTATTGGCGGGACAAGCTCGGCTGCCCGGTGGCGGAGGCGCGTTGAGCCTCGCGACCGCGGACGTCGGGGCCAGCCCGTTCGCCCGCACCACGATCGCGCGCCAGTTGCTTCACCACGCCTGGCCGGTGCTGATCGCGCAACTGCTGTCGATGAGCATGATGGTGGCCGACACGCTGATTGCCGGCCGTTACGGCACCGCCGACCTGGCGGCGGTCGCGGTCGGCAGCGGCCTGTACGTCTCGGTGGTGATGCTGCTCGTCGGAATCCTGCAGGCGGTGGCACCGACCATCGCACATCACTTTGGCGCGGGCCGCCTCGAGGCGATCGGGCCCTCGCTGCAGCAGGGCTTCTGGCTTGCGCTGATGCTGGCCGTGCCGGGCACGCTGCTGCTCGCCTTCCCCGCCCCCTTGCTCGACCTGGCGCGCGTACCGGAGGACGTCGCCGGCAAGGCCGGCGCCTACCTTGCCGCCACCGCGTTCGGGCTGCCCGCGGTGCTCCTGTACCGGACCTTCTACGCCTTCAACAACGCCGTCGGCCGGCCGCGACCGCTGATGGTGATCAGCTTGGTCGTCGCCAGCAGCCACATCCCGCTGGCCTGGGCGCTGACGCACGGCGTGTCCGGTCTGCCGGCGCTGGGCGGCACCGGGTGCGGCGTATCGACGGCACTGGTGAGTTGGCTCGGGCTGGGCTGCGGGCTCGCCTACCTGCTGCGCAACCCTTCCTGTCGCCAGTACCGGATCTTCCGCGACTGGGGTCGGCCGCAGGCAGGCGCCATTGGCGGCCTGCTGCGTCTGGGTCTGCCGATGGGTTTCTCGACCTTCATCGAGATCACCTCCTTCACCCTGATCGCCCTCTTCGTCGCCCGGCTGGGCGCCGAGGCCGTGGCCGGCCACCGCGTCGTAGCGAACCTCGCGGCGCTGATCTACATGCTGCCGCTGGCGATGTCGATCGCAACCCTGGTGCTGGTCGGCCAGGCCGCCGGCGCGCACGACTGGGCGCGGGCGCGGGCGACGGTGAAGGTCGGCCTGTGGCTCACCGGGGGCTTCGCGACCGCCATCGGCGTGGGGCTGTGGTTCGTGCGCGAGCCGGTGATCGCCCTGTCGACCGGCGACGCCGGGGTGCGGGCAGTCGCGCTCGGCCTGATCGCCTACATCTGCCTCTATCAGATCTTCGACGCCATCCAGACCGTGGCCTCGCACGCCCTGCGCGGCTACAAGGTCACCCTGCTGCCCATGCTGCTGCACACCGTCTGCTTCTGGGGCATCGGCCTCGGCGGCGGCTACTGGCTGAGTTACCACGCGCTGGGCCGCGATGCCGCGCCGACGGTGGCCGGGTTCTGGGAGGCGAGCGTCGTGGCGACGATCCTCGCATCGCTGCTGTTCGGCACCCTGCTGCGCACGGTCATGCGCCGCAGCGGCAACGGCGGCCGTCACCGCGGCGGCTGAGCGCCATTCGACGCGGGGCGCGCGCCCTCAGTGGCCGAGCCAGCCCCTGCGCAGCCGCAGCGCCTGCGCGCCCGCGCGAGCGGCCATGCCGAGGCTCACCTTGTCGGCCGGCGCCTCGGCCAGCGTCACGCGGAACTGCATCAACTCGTCGCGGCGGAAGGCGTGCAGCTCGACAACGTCGCCCGCCTTGCGGCGGGCCAGCATCTCGTCCAGGCTCTTCGCGCCCACCTTGAGGCGGTCGAGCGCGATCAGGACGTCGCCCGCGGAAAGCCCGGCCGCCTGGGCGGGGCCGCCGTCGAACACGTTCGCCAGCTTCGCCTCGCCGTTGCCAGGCGCGAGCTTCACGCCCAGCACCGGCGCCCTGGCCGACGGTTCGGCGCGATAGTCCACCCCAAAGCCCTTCAGCAGGCGGGCGAGCGGCAGATCGTCCGTGCCTTCGACCGTTCTCCGCAGCCAGCGGGCGAGCGTGTCGCCGCCGACCGCGCGGACCGCCTCGAAGATGCCGTCCTCGGCCACGCCGGCGCCAACGAGTCCGTGGCGCTGCCACAGCAGGCGCATGACGTCGTCCAGGCTGCACCTGCCCTCGCTGCCGGCGCGCAACTTCAGGTCGAGCGCGAGCGCGATGAGCGCACCCTTGGCGTAGTAGCTGACGATGGCATTGGGTGCGTTCTCGTCCTGGCGGTAGTACTTGGTCCAGGCGTCGAAGGAGGATTCGGCGACGCTCTGCTTGAGCCGCCCACTGCCACGCAGCACGCCGGAGATGGTCTTGCCGAGCACGGCGAGATAGTCCTGCGGCGCGATCACGCCGCAGCGCACCAGCGCCAGGTCGTCGTAGTAGGAGGTGAAGCCCTCGAACGCCCACAGCAGCCGCGTGTAGTTCTCCGCGGTGAGGTCATAGGGCATGAATGCGGCGGGCTTGATGCGCTTGACGTTCCAGGTGTGGAAGTATTCGTGGCTGCACAGGCCGAGGAAACCCCGGTAGCCCTCGGGCACCCCCTCCATGCCCTTCCAGGGTAGATCGGCCCGGCTGGCGAGGAGCGCGGTGGACGCCCGGTGCTCCAAGCCGCCGTAGCCCTCGCCGACCACCATGGTCAGGAAAGCGTAGTAGTCCATGGGCGCGGGCGCGCCGAACAGGGCGATCTGCCATTCGCAGATACGTTTCAGGTCGGCAGCGAGGCGCGCGAGGTCGCAGTCGTGGCGGCCCGTCAGCGCGATGTCGTGCGCCACCCCGGCGGCCTCGAAACGGGCCAGCGCGAACGTACCCATCTCCACCGGATGATCGATCAGCTCGTCATAGCTGGCGGCCCGGTACCGGCCGAAGCCATATGGCCGCGCCCCGCCGTGGTCCTTGGCTGCCGACGGCAGCGCGGTGATCAGCTTCCAGGCGCGGTAGGCGGACCCCTCAGGCCGTTCGATGTCGACCAGGCACGGTCGATCGGTCCGCCCCTCGACCGCGAGGAACACGCTCGGGCCGTTGAAGAAACCGTGGGTGGGGTCCAGGTGCGCGGCGCGCACCGACAGGTCCCAAGCGTAAACGTGGTAGTGGAGAGTCAGCGCCGTGCCTGCCGGCAGCGCTTCCACCTGCCAGCTGTGCTTGTCGAGCTTCTCGACCCGTCGCCGTTTGCCGCCCGCCTCGGCGCACAGGCTGACGATGTTGCGTGCAAACTCACGGATCATGTAGCTGCCCGGAATCCATGCCGGCAGGCGGAACACCTGTCCCGCCGGGTCGGGGTCGCGAACCGTACAGTTGACTTCGAACAGATGGGCTTCCGGTCGCAGCGGGCGAATGCGGTACTCGACGGCGGGCAATGAACTGGACATCTGGCGACTCTCTCCTCGGTCTTTGGCACTGCGGACTGCCCCCGTCGGCGCGCGGAGCGGCAAGCCGTTCAAGCCCGAATGTTATCGCTAGATGCCCGTTCACCAATTCGTTTCCTTGCCTCGATCGTCGACGTCGGGCTTAGAATCGGGCCGGAGGAGCATCCTTGGAGAATCATGTCATGAAAGCGCCCCATACGGAGACCGCTTCTCCGCTGACCTTGCCGCCGCTCTCGCCGGCAACGCTCGCGCTGCTGATCGAGTTGTGCGCGAACACCCCGATCGCGGCCGACGCGGCAACGGATCAAGGTCAACGCCATGCGGGCAGAGATGCCGCCGATGGCAACGGACGCGTGCGCTGATTCGCCCGCTGCGACGGCCGGCGGGCCGGTTTCAGGCGCCGATGCGCAAACCCGTCTTCTTCAGGATTCCGGCGGAAAAGAGGACGTCTCGCGCCCGGCAGGCAGCGCCGAAATCACGCTCGATGAGCGCCGCGATCTCCGCGACACGAGCCAGGGCCGCCTCGCGGCTGGCGGCGTGCACCATCGCAAAGAGGTTGTAGGGCCAGTCCGGAAGGTGGCGCGGACGACGGTAGCAATGGGTGACGAAGGGCAGCGCGCCGATCCGTTCGCCGACGCTGTCGATGAGTTCGTCGTCGATGTCCCATACGCTCATGCCGTTTGCCGTGTAGCCGATCGCATAGTGATTGGGCACGGCCCCGATGCGACGGATACGGCCCGAGTCCAGCATGGTCTGCATGCGGGCCCGGACCTCCGCCTCGCTGACACCGACCTGCCCGGCGATGAGGGCGTAGGGCCGCGGCACCAGCGGCAGCCCGCCCTGCGTGGCAAGGACGATGCGACGATCGACGTCTTCAGCCGGGTCCGGGTGCCGCTCGGTCGCCATCACGCCTCCAGTTTCATCTCGACGAAATACTCGCGTTCCTTGGGGAACAGGTGCACCGCCAGGCCGGTGGCCGCCTCGATGCGTTGCGCGACGGCAGCGATGCCCGCGGGTGTTTCGGTGGCGAGGACGAACCACATGTTGAGCGCGTGCTCACGGCGGTAGTTGTGCGCCACTTCCGGGCAGGCGTTGACCGCCTCCACCACCCGTTCCCAGTCGCCCTCCGCCACCGCCATCGCAGCAAGACAGAACGCGCCGCCCATGCGCTCGATCTGGAACATCGGACCGAAGCGGGTCAGCACGCGATCGTCGAGCAGCGCCTGCAACCGGGCAATGACTTCGCTCTCGTCCAGACCGAGGGCAGTCGCCACGTCCGCGAACGGGGTCTCGGTCAGCGGAAAATCGCCCTGTAGCGCATTGATCAGCCGTCGATCAAGGGCGTCGGGCTCGCGCCGGGCGGCCAGGTCGCGACGCGGACCTGCCCCGGCCCTGCGGGATTCAGACATGGCTGCACTCCTTCTCCGGCACGTAGCACGCCCCGGTCTGCTTGAAGCGGCGACAGCTGAACAGCACCGCGTGGGGTGCGCGGTCGAGGCCGTGGCGGGCGGCAATCTCGTCGCGCGCGGCCAGTACTTCCTCGCGTGCGCTGCCGTGGATCATGCAGAAGAGGTTGTAGGGCCAGTCGGGGAGGGCACGCCGGCGGCGGTAGCACAAGGTCACCGCGGGCTCTGCGGCGAGCTTCCGGCCGAGGTCGGTGACTTCGCGGTCGGGAATGTCCCACACACACATCGCATTGGCTTCGAGGCCGAGTTCGTGGTGGCGGACGACGGCGCCAAAGCGTCGAATGAGGCCGTCCTCAAGCCAGCGCTCGAGCAGTCCGAGAGTCGTCGCTTCGCTCAGCCCCGCCCTCGCACCGACTTCCGCAAAGGGTGCAGGCACCAGCGGCAGCCCGTTCTGCAGCGCCGCGACCAGGTGGCGCTCCAGTGCGGACAATGCGCAGGCGGCATCGCTGGCGATGGCTGCGGCCGGCGCTGCTGCCGCCCCCCGCCCCGCGCGCCGTGAGCCGCAAGCCGCGGCGAGATCGAAGCCGAGATCGATATGGAACTCTTCCTCCAGCGGCAACACGATGACACCGCAGCCGGTGTCGCGCTCGATGCCCGCCACCACATCATCCAGGTGCGAGCGCGATGCGGCCGTCACGACGAACCAAAGGTTGTAACGGTGCTCGCGCTGGTAGTTATGGTTGATCGACGCTTCCTGGCTGATGCGCGCGGCAATCGCTTCCAGCCTCTCGGGCGGGGCCGCCACCGCGGCAAGCGCACTCGCACCAAGCCGGCGTGGGGCGAAAACGGCCCCTACCCGACTGACGAGGCCATCGGCAACCAGGCGGCGGTAGGTTTCGATGACCGCGCCTTCGCCCAGCCCGACCGCCCGACCGATGCGGGCGAACGGCCGCGCCACGAGCGGAAAATCCCGCTGCCATTCGTTGAGCAGGCGAAACGTGACCGCATCCACTGCCTGCGGGAGACTAACATGACGGGGCATGGATCAGAACCCGGTGCGCGCCGCGCGACTGGTAAAGAAGATCCCGCTCGGGCTTGGCGACTCGAACCCGCCGATGCGCTGCTTGGTCGCGGTGTCGTAGATGACGACGCGGTTGTCATCACGCGCCGACAGCCAGACCTCGTGCCCCTTCGAAAGGAACTCCATGTGGAGAATGGCGCGCCCCGGCTGCAAGGTGTCGGTGACCTGCCCCGTGACGGTGTCGATCACCTGCACCCAGCCATTCTCTGGAAAGGCGAAGTTGACCCAGATCTCGCGCCCATCGGGCCGTGCCATGGCGAACACCGGCTGGCTCTTGACCGGAATGCGCCCGACTTCCTGCCAGGTATCGGTATCCACCACCAGCACCTCGTGCCGACCGATCGCCGGCAGATAGGCACGCCCCCCCGCCACCGACCAGCCGCGCAGGTGCGGCATCTTGTACACCGGCAACGGCGCCTCCCCCTTGCCATAGCCTGCCAGGATCTTCCGGCTGCCCTTTCCGAGGTTCCACAGATCGAGCATCGCCAGGCCGTCCTCGCCGAACAGGCCGGCGATGTAGTAGCGACCATCGGGCGTCACCAGCGCATCGTAGGGCTGCTTGCCGCCGGCAAAGCGTTGCGTCTTCGGATTCCGGGGATCGGAAAAGTCCGTGATGCGGATCTCGCCGGCCTCGAACAGCGAGTAGATGAATCGCCTGCCGGACAAGTCCGCCAGCCCAACTACCTTCGAGCGCTTGCCATCATCCGACACGGCCGGCACATCGGCGAGCAACTCGAGGGTGTTGGCATCAAACGCCTTGATCCCGCCCGGTTCGTAGTTCTGCGCGACGACAATCCCGCCATCGTGCGAAATCGAACCCCCAATGGCATTTCCCGCCTGCACGACGCGCCGCACCACCCTTCCCTGCAGCAGATCCACTTTGGTCAGGCCGCCGTCACGACCGAACACGTAGGCATAGCGCGCGTCGCGCGAAAACACGACCGATGCGTGCGACAGATCCCCAAGCCCCTCGACGTCGGCCAGAACGCTGCGGCCGGTAGTCTCTACCACCTTCACCTGCCCCCGCGCCCGCTCGATGACAACCCCGAGATCGCCTGTGCCGCGCAACGCAGACGTCGGCGGCGACATCGTGCAGGCCGACAGCAGCAGCACAATGGCCGGCAAGATGACGCCCCACAGGGCAGGCGGCGCGAGACGGACGGTTATGGAAGACATTCGAACTCCTGCATCGAATCGGTGAATTTGGCCGACGTACGGCAGTAAGGATCAGTCCCGCGAAGCAGTAGGTGCGAGCCCAGCATCGGGCGGAAAGCCGCGCATCAACTGATCGACGATCCATTGCGCCTCGGCCTCGCTGACGATGCCGCGGAACGGCGGCATTGCGCTTCCCGGCCTGCCCCCCATGATCGTGGCGACCAGCCCTTCGGCAGGCTTCTCGGCGAGGGCCTGAGCAGTCAGCGCGGGACCGAGCCCGCCCGCCAGCGTCAGGCCGTGACAGGAGCCGCAGTCCTGGCGGACGATATGCACAAGCTCGCGATATCGCCCGCTGTCAGGTTGGCTCGACGAGTCCGAAGCCGCGGCATAGGCGGCAACCAGCGCCGCGCCGATGAATACGGCGACATGGGCGACGAGGGGGGGTACTTTCATCACGATTTCCGGGCGCTTTTTTGTCGGCAACAGGATGGCTCCAAGCCGCGACCGAAACCTTGACTGGAATCAACCCTCCCGGGTGAATGGTTGTCGCTGGGCGACCCGGCCTCATCGATGCCTGCACGGCCGGATGATGCGGGCTCCCGGCCGCAACGGACATTCCGCGGGGATGGATGCGGGTCGCCTTCCATCAACGAGTCCCGCGCGCGCCGCACCGCTCCTTGCCGACGTCAAGCAATTCACGCGGATACTTCCGCCGACGTAAAAGAGGCCACGCAAGACTATCCCCACAGATTCATGAATTGCGCGCGTAAGAGTTCGGGACGATGCCAGGCGACTGACCACAGCCCACCACCGCGAGCCAATCGAGCGCTCGCGCATCGGCATGTACTTCGGATACGGGATCAAGAGACCGGCGTCAGGGCTGCGGGAAACTCACGCAAAAGGGCGGGTCACGATGGCGTTTGGTGGGCGATACTGGGATCGAACCAGTGACTTCCACCGTGTGAAGGTGGCACTCTACCGCTGAGTTAATCGCCCAATTTGACGAGAGCATTCTATGCTTGTACTTCTCTCGATGCCTTTCTCGGAGGGCCACCTGCCCAATTGGACGTTGGTGGTGGGCGGTACTGGGATCGAACCAGTGACCCCTGCCGTGTGAAGGCAGTGCTCTACCGCTGAGCTAACCGCCCTACCGTGAAAGAGGCCGCATTCTAGAAGCCGCACGCCTTGCCGTCAAGCCTGCCTCCGCAAACTTGCCGCTGTTCTATTGGGCGGCGCGCTGGGGGTCGGCCTCGGCGAGGGCAGCGGCGAGGGCGGTCCAGTCGAAGCCGGGTCCGGGGTCGGTCTTGCGCCCGGGGGCGATGTCGGCGTGGCCGACGACGTCCTCGAT
>JANJTU010000199.1 GCA_024710965.1 Thauera sp.
CCCGGCGACGAGCAGGCACTGCTGCACGGCAAGGGTCGACGCCAGGGCCTCGGCCGTATCCAGCGCGCGCGGATCCCGCCCCAGTACGTCCTGGGCTTCGGCCAGCGTTCGCGCCACCTCGGGGTGCGGGGGCAGGCGGTGGAGCATGCCTGGCGCTTGCGAACCCTGTCCCGGAAACGTGAACAGCACGGTCACGCCGCTCACCCCTCTTCCGGCGCGTCCAGCCACGGGTCGGCCAGCAGGACAGGGCCGCGCGCGGACTTCAGCAACACCCGCCCACGGTCCGCGAGCCACTCGTTGAGGGCGAAGCCGCCCCGCCCGGTGTCGATCTGGATATCGAGCCGGCAGCCGGCGCGCTCCTGCAGACGCTTCAAGCCTGCGACCTGGGCTTGGGCAGGGCGACGCGCGGCGCGCACGAGCAGGTCGAGATCGCTGTCGGGCCCGAGCACTGGCGCACCGGTGGCGATGGCGAAACCGGCGCTCCCGGTCGGCCCCCACGGCAGGCCGATTTCGTCCAGCCAGGGAGCGAGCGCACGCAACGCCTGCAGCGGCGGCCCCTCCACCGATCCCGGCGCGCGCGGCAGCGCGCTCCGCAGCAGCGCCTCGGGCGCCAGCGCGCGCACCACCTCGCATGGCCGGACCCAGCCGCCGTGGCGCTGGGCGCGCTCGCCGCCACGAAAGCCAACCGGCACGCGCCCGCCGTCCGCGGCCCGATCGCGACGCACCACCACCGGCCACCCCGGGACGCACCATGCCGGCAAGCGCGCGGCGGGCAGCGGGTCGAGCCAGAGCAGATCATGCGGACGATGGCCGCCGGCTACAGCCGGGCGAGTCTGCGCGGTATCCATTTGCATTCCGGTCCTCGGTCGCTTGGAACAGGCTGGAGGGTCGGCCTCCAGCCCGCCGGATTCAGCCCACCACGGCCTGGGTCGCGAGGAAGAGCACGGACGGCCCCAGCAGGCAGCCGAGCCCGGTGTAGAACGTGGAGGTCATCGCGCCATAGGGCACCAGCTTCGGGTCGATCGCGGCAAGCGCACCGCACACGCCGCTGGTCGTCCCCATCATGCCGCCGAACACCATCGCCGTGCGCGGATTGTCGAGATGGATCATGCGCGCGAAGAAGGGCGTACCGACCATCACCAGGATCGACTTCACCAGGCCTGCGGCGATGCTCAGCGCCATCACGTCCGAACTCGCACCGATCGCGGCCCCGGTCACCGGACCGACGATGTAGGTGACCGCCCCCGCCCCGATCGTCGCCATGCTGACGGCGTCGTCATAGCCGAAGGCGGCGGCGACCGCCGCACCGACGATGAAGGACAGCACCACGCCGGCGAACAGCGACACGATCCCGCTCAGTCCGGAGCGGCGGATCTCGGCGAAATTGACCCCGAAGGCCGTCGCGGTGATCGCGAAGTCGCGAATCATCGCCCCGCCCATGAGCCCCACCCCGGCCAGCATCGGGACGTCGGCGACGCCCTTCTGCCCGCCGGTGAGGAGCCCGCTGACGTAGGCGAGGCCAAGGCCGATCATGATCGCGATCGCCGAGCCGTGCAGGCGGCCCCGGGTCAGGCGCGCCGACAGCCAGTATGAGAGCCACATCGTCAGCGCGACGACGGCGAAGCCGGTGAGCAGGCCGTTCTTGGTCAGGACATCGACAAGCAGCTTTTCCATGGTTTCACTCCGTCACGGTCTGGACACGAAAGGGCGACTGTTCGTCCTTGGCGCCGATGCGCGCGATCGCGGGAATCAGCGCGAAGCACACGACGACGGCGAGGACGCCGGCGAGGACGGCGGCCGGCCCGCCCTTGAGCGCAGCGACCACGTTCTGCTGCGAGGCCATGGCGACGACGACGGGGATGTAGATCGCGCTCCAGAACTGCACGCCTTCGCGCGTCGGCGGCGGCAGCAGGTCGCGCCTGCGCAGGTACTCGGACGACACGATCAGCAGGATCATGGCGAAGCCGACGCCGCCGACGTTCGCCTTGACGCCGATCGCGGCGCCGAGCAGGTCGCCGAGAAACAGGCCGGCGAGCACGCAGGCCGCGAGCAATCCGGTTCCATAGATGGTCATGATGGATCTCCTTCGGGTGGGTGCGCCGCAGCTCGCGGCGCGCTTGTTGTTTGCTTGCTTCCGGCGGCGCGTCCGGTGTGTCTCCTCCAGTGCGCTCGTCCGGTTTCGGGTCGGATGTCTCCTGGGTGATCAGTCCTCCCGCCATGTGGCGCGCAGCCGCTCGCGCACGAGTTTCGACATCCGGCGCGTCGGCTGCTGCAGCCGACCCGCCAGATCCCGTGCCGGATCCGCGCGGATGTCCGCGAGCGCCTCGACGAGGCAGGTTTCGACGCGGTCGAGATCGGCGCCGCCGGGCGCACCGGGCCGCTCCACCGGCAACAGCCGCCACAGCAGGCCGAGCGTGGCGAAGCTGCCGATGTCGTAGGCCATCGGCGGAATCGTCGCGGCCAGGCGCTCGAGTTCCTCGACCGAGCGCAAGGTGACGCGGGCGGCCGCGGCCTTGCCCATCGCATGCACCATCACCCCGGCGTCGTCGAGCGCAATCAGCCGGTTCGCCTGGTAGCCGTGCGCCAGCAGCGCACCGGACATCGCCTTGCCGACGATGAGGCCGATCACCGGATGGCCGGCGAGCCGGGCGTCGGCATAGGCCGCGACGGCTGCGGCGAGCGCCTGATGGATACCATACGCTTCCTCGCGCCGACCGTAGGCCTGGCTCGTGACGTCGATCACGGCGACGAGCGGACGCTTGACCGGGGCGGCCGCATCCGCGGCGATGACTTCGCGCACCGCACGCGCGATCGACCAGCCCTCGAGCAGCCCCACCTCGCCATTGCGCACCCGCGGGAAGGGGTTGCCTGCGTCGCGCACCACCGCGATGTAGCGCGCGCGCTCGCCGCCCAGCCTGGCGTCGACCACGCGCACGGTCGCGCCATAGCCCTCGGCCGCTGCGCCGCCCGCGGTCAGCGCGGCAAGCCAGACGGCCCCGCGCCCCGCTTCCTTGCTCATGTCCATGCTCACAGTCCTTTTTCGTAGAGCGCCCGCACCGTTTCCGGCCGGGCCTGGTGGGCGGGATCGACGGCGGCGAGGCAGGCGAGGAAGGCCTCGTGGCGGTCGCTGCGGTGATGCGCCGGTAGGCCGGCGCGCAAGGCCGCGCACACGGTGTCGCGGATCGCCTCGGCGTCGTCCTCGACGTAGGCGTCGGCCAGCTTCGAGCGGTAACGCTGCTCGCCCCCGGTCAGGCTCCAGATGAAGGGGCGATCGCGCGCGTCGTATTCGTCGATGCCGGCCTCCTGCTCGATCACGGCCGGGCCGTTGAGGCCGAGCCGGGCCTCGCGGGTGACGATCAGATAGCTGCACAGCCCCGCCGCGATCGACATGCCGCCGAAGCAGCCCACCGTCCCGGCGGTGATGCCGACGACCGGCCGGTAGCGGCGCAGATCGACGATCGCGGCCTGGATCTCGGCGATCGCGGCGAGACCAAGATTGGCCTCCTGCAGCCGCACCCCGCCGGTCTCGAACACGATCACCGCCCGCGTCGGGATGCCGCGGCGGTTGTCCTCGGCGGCGAGCTCGAGTGCGCCGGCGATCTTGGCGCCGCCGACCTCGCCCATGCTGCCGCCCTGGAAAGCGCCTTCAATCGCGAGCACCACCGCGGGCGCCCCGTCGATGCGGCCCTTGGCGACGACGACGCCGTCGTCGGCCTGGGTCACGATCCCCTGCTGCGCGAGCCAGGGCGAGGCCATGCGCTCGAAGGGCCCGATCAGCTCACGCATCGAGCCCGCATCGAGCAGGGTGCGCGCCCTTTCGCGCGCCCCGAGTTCGATGAAGCTCTTCCGTCTCAGCAGTTCTTCGGTGTTCATAGCCGTCCTCACTTGCCCGCGGCGACGCGGAGTTCCTCGAACGCCTGCTCGAGGCGCATCCTGACCACGCCCGGCGTGGCGCCGAAGTCGTTGATCTCGATCTTCGCCGCAGGCAAGGCCGCGGCGCCGAGCACGCGGCTCAGCACCGCCGTCCAGACGCGGCCCATGCCCCTGACCGAGGTCGTGATCGCCACCTCGGTGCGGCCCGCGGTGTTCGGCTCGAGCAGTACTTCGAGGTCGCCCGAGCCGACGACGCCGACCGCCGCACGGCCCGGCGCGGGCGCGCCGGCGGCGAATTCGAGGGTGATTCGTTCCATCTGTCTTCCTCCTGTTCAGCCGATCGGCTGCGTTTCGATGCGGTCGAGGAACAGCGTCGCGGCGAGAAGATCGGCGGCGCCACCGGGCGAGACGTCGAGCGCGAGCATGCGTCTTTCGAGCGCGTGGAGCGCACGCCGGCCCGTCCTGGCGGCTGCTCCGCCGGCGGCCAGGATCTCCGCTGCGCCACGCTGCACGGTGGTGAGCGCCGCGGCGCCGCCACGCGCGAGCACGCAGGTGTCGTCGAGCGAAGCCATGACCGCGAACAGCGCGTTGAGCCGCGCGGCGTCCTCGCCCTCGCCGCGCGCGCGGGAGGCGCGCAGCGCCGGCAGAGCCGCGCGGATGACCTGCGGAAAACCGGCGCACGCCTGCCCGCGCGCGCCGCCGACGCCATGCTCGCGACAGGCGCGCTCGCCCTTGTGCCCGGTCACACGGGGGCCGAAGCGGTCCGGCAGCGTCGCCAGCACGCCGGCACGGGCGGCAATCCGCTCCGCCCGCCGCTCGGCCGGCAGCGCTGCCGCCGCGGTCACGAGCAGGCCGAGGGCCCAGATCGCGCCGCGGTGGGTGTTGACGCCGGCGGTCGCGCGCATCATCCGCGCTTCGCCCTCGCGCCCGATCGCGCCGATGCGCTCGCGCAGCGGCAAGGGTTCGAGCCCCGCCTCGCCCGCTTCGGCCATGGCGACGAAGCTTGGATGCAGGCTGCGCGCGGAGTGGCACATCAGCGGCCAGCTCAGGTCGCGGTGCGCGCCGCGGCCGCGGAAATCGACGAGGCCGGGCTTGGGCGTCAGCGTGACCTCGTCGATCAGCGCAGCGACGACGTGGTCGGCCAGGCGCACGGCCGTCGGGCGCTCCAGCGCCGCGGTTGCGAGTTCCAGCGTCCGCATCACCAGCTCCTGAACTTCGCCGGCGGGTTGTACAGGCCGCCCGACCAGGCGACCAGGTCGGCGACGCTCCTCGCCGCGAGCAGCGAGCGCGTGGCCTCGCCGCGGTGGATGCCGAGGTCCTCGGGCAGCGCGATCAGGCCGTCGCGGCGCAGCCTGGCGGTTGTGGCGGGATCGTGGCGCAGCCCGACGGGGGTGACACCGGCGACCGCCGCCAGCATCGCCTTGCGCTCTTCGAGCGAGCGCGCCTTGTACAGGTAGGCGATGCCCTCCTCGGTCAGCACGTGGGTGACGTCGTCGCCGTAGATCATGACCGGTGCGAGCGGCATGCCGGTCTCACGGCCGACCTCGACCGCGTCGAGCGACTCGACGATGCTCGGCTTGGCGCCGGCCTGGAAGGTCTCGACCAGCTGCACGACCAGCTTTCTGCCACGCGCGAGCGGGTCCTCGGTCTCGATCAGGTCCAGCCACGCCGGGCTCGGGTGCCGGCGCCCGCGCGGGTCGTGCCCCATGTTGGGCGCGCCGCCGAAGCCGGTCAGGCGCCCGTGCGTGACCGTGGAGGAGTTGGCGAGGCCGTCCATCTGCAGCGTCGAGCCGATGAAGAGGTCCACCGCGTACTGGCCGGCGAGCTGGCAGAACGCGCGGTTCGAGCGCATCGAGCCGTCGCGGCCGGTGAAGAACACATCGGGACGCGCGGCGACGTAGTCTTCCATGCCGAGTTCGCCACCGAAGCAGTGCACGCTGTCGACCCAGCCGCTCTCGATCGCCGGGATCAGCGTCGGATGCGGGTTGAGCGTCCAGTGGCGGCAGATCTTGCCCTTGAGCCCGAGCTTCTCGCCATAGGTCGGCAGGATCAGCTCGATCGCGGCGGTATTGAAGCCGATACCGTGGTTCAGCGACTGCACGCCGTGGCGCTCATACACGCCGCGGATCGCCATCATCGCCATCAGGATCTGCATCGGCGTGATCAGGCGCGGATCGCGGGTAAACAGCGGTTCGATGAAGAAGGGCTTGTCGGCCTGGACGACGAAGTCGATCCACGACGCCGGCACATCGACACGGGCCAGCTCGCCCGGGTCATCGACGATCTCGTTGACCTGCGCGATCACGATGCCGTCGCGGAAGGCGGCCGCTTCCACCAGCGCCGGCGTGTCTTCCGTGCTCGGCCCCGTATACAGGTTGCCGTCGCGGTCGGCGGCGTAGCCGGCGACGAGCACGACGTTAGGAATCAGGTCCACGAACAGCCGCGCGTAGAGCTCGATGTAGGTGTGGATGGCGCCGACCTCGAGGCGCCCGTCGGCGAGGAACTGCGAGATGCGCAGGCTCTGCGCGCCAGCGTAGGCGAAGTCGAGCTTGCGCGCGATGCCGCGTTCGAAGAGGTCGAGATGCTCGGGCCGGCTCACGCTCGGCATGATCAGGTGCAGGTCGTGGAGCACGGCCGGATCGGTGCGCGCCAGCGAGCGCGACAGGAAATCCGCCTGTTTCTGGTTGTTGCCTTCGAGCACCACGCGGTCGCCCGGGGCGATGAGGCGTTCGAGCGCTTCGATGATGCGGTCGCTGCGCAGAACCGCGCCGTCGGCGAGGCCGCGCACCTGGTCGAGGCGGCGCTGCTTCTCCTGCCGTCGCCGACTCCACCGCGGGTCGAGCTGAGCACTGGCTTGCATGTTCACTCCGTCAAGTTGGACTTCGTGAGCGCAAGATAGGCCGGTGCCGGACAGGCTTCAATCAACTGAAATGTTTGTTCATTACTCTTTTAGTAATTAAATAATTTTAATAGAGTATTGACTTTCTCTTCCGAGGAGCGCGCGGGGCGTGTCATGCAGATCGACGACCAGGTCACTTTCCGCAAGCTCGAGGTCTTCCTCGCCTTCATGGAGCTCGGCAACATGAGCCGCGTCGCCGAGGCCGTGGGGCAGAGCACGGTCAGCGTGCACCGCGCGCTGCATTCGCTCGAGGAGGGCCTGCGCTGCCCGCTGTTCCGGCGCGAGGGCCGCCGCCTGATTCCGCTCGCTGCGGCGTATGCGTTTGCCGAACATGCGGGTCGCGCAGTCCGGGCCTGCGTCGATGGGGTCGCCGCGGCACGCGAAGTCGCCGGCTTCGCCACTGGGCGCCTCAGGATCGGCGCGCTGTATTCACTGACGGTGCGCACCCTGCCGAAGCTGCTCATGGGGCTGAAGACACGCCGTCCCGAGCTCGACGTCGAGCTGACCCTGGGCTCGAATCGCGAGCTGCTGGCGAAGCTGGACGACGGCCGCGTCGACGCGGTCGTGATCGCGCTGCAAGCCGACGTGCCGCACGCGGAGCTGGTCGAGATCCCGATGTTCGACGACGAGATCTGCTTTGCCGCGCCCTTGAACTCGCCCTATGCGGGCCGTTCGACGGTCGACCTGAAGGAGCTGCGCGGAGAAAAGTTCGTCAGCCTGAACGAGGATTTCGCCACCTACCGCGATTTCATCCATGCGTTCGAGGTCGCGGGCTTCCAGCCCACGATCGCGATGCGCGTCGGCGACATCTTCTCGCTCACCAATCTCGTCAGCGGCGGCGTCGGCTACGCCCTGCTCCCGCGCCGTGTCGCGGAATTCAGCCCGCAGGTGCAGTTCATCCCGCTCGCCGCGCCCTACGCGACGAGCCAGCGCATCGCCCTGCTGCTGCCGCGAAATCGCGAGCGCAATCCGAACCTGCTCGCCCTGTCGGCGGAATGCCGGATGTTCAGGCGACACGCGGCCTAGATGCGCAGCGCCTCGGCCGCCTCGCGCAAGAGCGGCAGGAAGCGCGTGCGCATCTGCTCGACGCTCATGCGCGAGGTCGGGCCGATGATGTTGATCCCGCTCACCACCTTCCCGTCGCGATCGCGCACCGGCACCGCGATCGAGCGCAGGCCGATCTCCATCTGCTGGTTGGCGATCGCGTAGCCGTCCTTGCGCACCTGGCCGATCATCTCCCACAGCCCTTCGGCGCTGACGATGGTGTTCTCGGTGAAGGGCAGGAAGTGTACCTTCGCCAGGTAGGCTTCGACGCCCGCCTCGGGCAGATGGGCGAGCAGCACCATGCCGATCGAGGTCGCGTGCGCGGGCAGGCGGCTGCCGACGTTGAGCGAGGGCGACATGATGCGCGACGAGGCGGCGCGCGCGATGTAGACGATGTCCGTGCCTTCGAGCACCGCCACCGAGCAGGCCTCGCGCACCGTTTCGCTGAGGCGGTCGAGCACCGGCTGGGCCTTGCCCGACAGCGGCGTGCCCGACAGGTAGGCATTGCCCAGCGAAACCGCCTTGGGCGTCAGCGAGAAGCGCGTGCCGTCGCGGCAGGTCGCGTAGCCGAGCGCGGTCAGCGTGTGCAGGTAGCGCCGCACCGCCGCGCGCGTGATGCCGGTGCGGTAGCTGATCTGCGAGATCGACATCTCGCGGCCCTGGTTGGTGAAGGCCTGGATCACCTCCAGGCCGCGCGCGAGCGCGGTGACGAAATTGCGTTCGTCGCAGAAGCCCGCCTCGGCGTCGCCCTCGTCTCGCCCTTGCCCGCCGGCTCCGGTGTCGCTTTCGCCGGCGCCGCCATCGGCCCGGCGCGGTGCCCGCTGTCGCCCCATTCCCATAAGCTCCCTGATTGCCCGCACCGCCAATTCGTGCGCACTGCGCACGATAGGATCGATCCGAGCTTCCGCGCAAGCGTTTCGGCAACTACATTTGAGCAACACCCCAGCGCCCCATGCGCAGTCGAGGAGAGACATGAAAAAACTTGTGGACGGATACTTCAGCCTGCTGAAGTTCCTGATGTTCCTGTGCATGATCGCCATGGTCGCCATGGTGTTCGGCAACGTCTTTATGCGCTACGCGTTCAACTCGGGCATCACCGTGTCCGAAGAGCTGGCGCGCTTCATGTTCGTGTGGATGACCTTTCTCGGCGCCATCGTCGCGCTGCGCGAGCACGCCCACCTCGGCGTCGACACCCTGATCCGCCGCCTGCCGCCGCTCGCCCGCCGCGCCGTCCTGCTGCTCGGCCACGCGCTGATGCTCTACGTGTGCTGGCTGATCACTAGCGGCAGCTGGGAGCAGACCCAGATCAACCTGTCCGTGCCGGCCCCGGCCACCGGGCTGTCGATGGGCGCCTTCTACGGCGTCGGCGTCGTGTTCGGTGTCTCCGCGGCGGCGATCCTGCTCCATGAAGTCTGGCAGTTGCTGTCCGGCAGGCTCGGCGAGCACGAACTCGTGATGGTCAAGAGCAACGACGCCGCCGAAGAAGTCGAGCGCCTGCAGCACGAACAGCAGGCCCATGCCGGCGCCGTGCCCGGCGCCAAGGCCTGAAGGGGATCATCACCATGGCAGTCACCGTCTTTCTCGCCTCGCTGATCGGCAGCATCGCCATCGGCCTTCCGATCGCCTTCGCCCTGCTGCTGGTCGGCGTCGCGATGATGATCCACCTCGACCTCTTCGACGCCCAGATCATCGCCCAGAACCTGGTCAACGGCGCCAACAGCTTTCCGCTGCTCGCCGTGCCTTTCTTCATGCTGGCAGGCGAGATCATGAACGCCGGCGGCCTGTCCAAGCGCATCGTCAACATCGCGCTCGCCACCGTCGGCCACGTGCGCGGCGGGCTGGGCTACGTCGCCATCCTCGCCTCCTGCATCCTCGCCTCGCTGTCGGGCTCGGCGGTCGCCGATGCCGCCGCGCTGTCGGCGCTGCTGGTGCCGATGATGGTGGCTGCCGGCCACGACCGGAAGCGCTCGGCCGGCCTCATCGCCGCCGGCGGCATCATCGGCCCGGTGATCCCGCCCAGCATCGGCTTCATCATCTTCGGCGTCGCCTCCGGGGTCTCGATCTCCAAGCTCTTTCTCGCCGGCATCGTCCCCGGCCTGCTGATGGGCCTGGCGCTCGCCGCGGCGTGGTGGATCTACACCCGCAGCGAGGACGTCAAGCCGGCGCCGAAGAAGTCCGCCGCCGAGATCCGCCGCGCGCTGTTCGAGGGCAGCTGGGCGCTCGGGCTGCCGGCGATCATCATCCTCGGCCTCAAGTTCGGCATCTTCACCCCGACCGAGGCCGCCGTGGTCGCCGCCGTCTATGCGCTCTTCGTCGCCGTCGTGATCTACCGCGAGCTGAAGCTGTCGCAGATCTACGAAGTCGTCGTCTCCGCGGCGAAGACCACGTCGGTGGTGATGCTGCTGGTGGCCGCGGCGATGGTGTCGTCGTGGATGGTGACGGTGGCCGAGCTGCCGCAGATGCTGGTCGAGCTGCTCGAGCCGCTGATGGACAACCCGACCCTGCTGCTGCTGGCGATCATGCTCGCGATCGTGCTCGTCGGCACCAGCATGGACATGACGCCGACGATCCTGATCCTGGCGCCGGTGCTGATGCCGGTGATCAAGGCAGCAGGCATCGACCCGGTCTATTTCGGCGTGCTCTTCATCATCAACACTTCGATCGGTCTGATCACGCCGCCGGTGGGCACGGTCCTGAACGTCGTCGCCGGCACCGCCAGGATGAACATGGAGGATATCGTGCGCGGCGTCTGGCCCTTCCTGCTCGCGCAGTTCAGCGTGCTCGCCCTGCTCGTGCTCTTCCCCGAGCTGGTGCTCACGCCGCTGCGCTGGCTGACGAACTGACCGCCCGCGTCCACGGACCGCTTCAACCCGGCGTGCGCGAGCCGTCCCCTCCCGCACCGTCCCCCTGTGCTTTCGGCCCGCCGAGAGCGCAGGGGGAGGCAGACCGGCCCCGTTCGCGCTTTCGCGCAGGCCCGCGTGCCGACCATTCAAGGAGAAACCGCTCATGAGCAACACCCAGCACCCGTCCACCCTCTGCGGCCTGATCGGCTCGGGCATCCAGGGCTCGCTGACGCCGGCGATGCACGAGCAGGAAGGCGAGGCCCAGGGCTTTCGCTACGTCTACAAGAAGATCGACCTCGACCCGCTCGGCCTCACCGCGGACGACCTGCCCGAGCTGCTGAGCGCGGCGCGGCGCATGGGCTACGCGGGCCTGAACATCACCTATCCGTGCAAGCAGGCGATCGTGCCGCTGCTCGACGAGCTCTCCGAGGAAGCGCAGGCGCTCAACGCGGTCAACACCGTCGTCATCAAGGACGGCCGCCTGATCGGCCACAACACCGACTGCTCCGGCTTCGCCGAGGGCTTTCGCCGCGGCCTGCCGGGCGTGAAGATGGACAAGGTCGTGCAGCTCGGTGCCGGCGGCGCCGGCGCCGCGGTGGCGCACGCCGCGCTGATGCTTGGGGCGCAGCAGCTCACCGTGTTCGACATCGACCCGAAGCGCGCCGAGGAGCTCGCCGCCAGCCTCAACGAACGCTTCGGCGCCGGCCGCTGCGTCGCCGGCACCGACCTGCCGGCGGCGATGGCCGCGACCGACGGCCTGATCCACTGCACGCCCACCGGCATGGCCAAGCTGCCCGGCCTGCCGTTGCCGGCCGAACTGATCGACGGCCGCATCTGGGTCGCCGAGATCGTCTATTTCCCGCTCGAGACCGAACTGCTGCGCGTGGCCCGCGCCAAGGGCTGCCGCACCCTCGACGGCGGCGGCATGGCGGTGTTCCAGGCGGTGGGCGCGTTCCGCCACTTCACCGGGCTCGAGCCCGACGCCGAGCGCATGCGCGCCCATTTCCTCGCCATGGTCTCGGCCCAGCAATCCTGATCGACCCCGCCGCGGCAAGCGTGCCGCGGCCCAGCGGAGCCCTACCATGTACCAGCACATCCTGATCCCGATCGACGGCTCCGAGCGCGCGGCCGAAGCCGCCCGGCGCGGCATCGCCTTCGCCAGGCTGCTCGGCGCGCGCGTCACCGTCCTCTACGTCCTCACCGACAGTGCGGTCGCCGCCGGCCTCGGCAAGTCGATGCGCGACGAAGCGGCGCGCAGCGAGATGGCGCAGTCCTTCCTGCGCCCGATCGGCGACGAGGCGCAGCGCGCCGGCGTCGCCGCCGAATGCTTCTACGTCGAGAGCGACGTGCCCGCCGACGAGATCATCAATGCGGCGAAGAAGCGCGGCTGCGACCTGATCCACATGGCCTCGCACGGCCGCCGCGGCGTCGCCGAGCTGCTGCTGGGCAGCGTCACCCAGGACGTGCTCAAGCGCTGCAGCATTCCCGTGCTGGTGATCCGCTAACCCCGCCCCGTCCACACCCTCGAGGTCCGCCGATGCGCCGCGCCATCGCCACTGTCTGCCTGAGTGGCACCCTGGAAGAAAAACTCGAAGCGATCGCTTCGGCCCGTTTCGATGCCGTCGAGATCTTCGAGAACGACTTCATCAACTACCACGGCTCGGCCGCCGACGTGCGCCGCCTGTGCCACGACCTCGGCCTGGGCATCGACCTCTACCAGCCCTTCCGCGACTTCGAAGGCGTCAGCGAGGCGCAGTTCCGGCGCAACCTGGACCGCGTCGAGCGCAAGTTCGACATCATGGAAGAGCTCGGCGCGCCGCAGCTGCTGGTGTGCTCGAGCTGCGCCCCCGACGCGATCGCCGACGACGCCCGCTCCGCCGCCCAGCTCTACGAGCTGGCCGAGCGCGCGGCGCGGCGCAACATCACGATCGGCTTCGAGGCGCTCGCCTGGGCGCGCCACATCAAGCACTACCAGCACGCGTGGAAGATCGTGCAGGAGGCCGACCACCCCCACCTGGGCATCCTGCTCGACAGCTTCCACATGCTCTCGCTCGGCGACGACCCGGCGGCGATCGCCGACATTCCCGGCGACAAGATCGCCTTCGTCCAGCTCGCCGATGCGCCCTACAAGGCGATGGACGTGCTGCAGTGGAGCCGTCACTTCCGCTGCTTCCCCGGCCAGGGCAACTTCGACATGGTCAGCTTCCTCGAGAAGATCCTGCTCGCCGGCTACACCGGCCCGCTCTCGCTCGAAGTCTTCAACGACCACTTCCGCGCCGCACCGACGCGCCCGACCGCGATCGACGCCTATCGCTCCCTGCTCTACCTGGAAGAGGCGGTCGAGCGCCGGCTTGCCGCACCCAGCGCCGACGCGGCGCTCGGCCGCGCGCGCCAGGCCGCCGCCGAGCGCGTCGAACTGTTCAGCCCGCCGCGGCTGCCGGCGCTCGACGGCCTCGCCTTCATCGAGTTCGCGGTCGACACCGAGGCCGAGCGCGCGCTCGCGCAGGTGCTCGGCACGCTCGGCTTCCGCCGCGCCGGCAAGCACCGCTCGAAGGCGGTCACGCTCTACCGCCAGGGCGACATCGACATCATCCTCAACGCCGAACCGGGCTCCTTCGCGCGCAGCCACTTCCTGCAGCACGGGCCGTCGATCTGCGCGCTCGGCATCGCCACCGAGGACAACCTGCGCGCGCTCAACCGCGCCACCGCCTTCGGCTGCCCGCGCTTCGAAGGCCGCATCGGCCCGAACGAGCTGAAGATCCCGGCGGTACGCGCGCCCGACGGCAGCCTGATCTACTTCCTGCCCTCCAGCCAGGGTTCGAAGCGGCTGTTCGAGATCGACTTCCTGCTCGAGGATGAGAGCCAGGAGGCCGCCGCCGCGGGCGCGGCCGAGCTGCAGGCGGTGGATCACATCGCCCAGGGCCTGTCGCAGCTGCGCCAGGACGCCTGGATCCTGTTCTACCGCGCCATCCTCGGCGCCGAGCCGGGCGAGAGCATGGACCTGGTCGACCCCTACGGCCTGATCAGCACGCGCGGCGTCGCCACCGCCGACCGCAAGCTGCGCTTCGTGCTCAACGTCTCGGAGAGCGACACCACCCACACCGCGCGCACGATGACGCAGCTCGCCGGCGCCAGCGTGCATCACATCTCCTTCACCTGCAGCGACATCTTCGCCACGGTGGAGAAGATGCGCGCCAACGGCGTCAGCTTCATCCCGGTATCGCCGAACTACTACGATGACCTGCCGACGCGCTTTCCGCTCGAGGACGCCGAGGTCGCGCGGCTCAAGGCGCTCGGCATCCTCTATGACCGCAGCGAGGCCGGCGCCTACTTCCACATCTACACCCAGGTGTTCGCCGAGCGCTTCTTCTTCGAGATCGTGCAGCGGGTGGAGGGCTACGACGGCTACGGCGCAGCCAACGCGCCGGCGCGGATGGTGGCGCACATGCGCGCCGGGCGCTGATCAGAGCGGCGCGCATGCGCCCTCGCCCACCGCGCGCTCGTCGTCGCCTGCGGCGTGGGCGTAGTGGGCATCGTCCGCCAGCCCCGTCGCTCAGCGCGGAACGGCAGTGCCCGAGCCGGTCCGGCGTCGCGGCAGGTCAACATGGCGCAGGCGCCCGAGCAGCCAGTGCAGCGACTCGCGCGCCTGGCCGGCGACGAAATCCGCCGGCAGCTGGGCGAAGTCGCTGTTGACCGCGCTCAGGCAGAAGCCGCCGTGAAAGCCGATCACGCGCAGCCGGCGGATCAGCTCGACGAGGTCCTCGGCGCTGCTGCCGTCGCCGGGGAACACGCGCACGTAGTCGCCCGGCCCGGCCGCGCGCAGGTCCGGATGCAGCGCGATGGTGTCGCTGAGGCCGACGAGGAAGAGGCGGTCGGCATAGAGCCGATCCACCGCGTCGAGCCCGCCGTCGCCGGTGAAGAGGTGGCCGGTGTCCATCGCCAGGCCGAAGTTGGCGCGGTCGGCGGCATTGACCCGCTCCTCGGCGCCGACGACGTCGGCGGCGACGCGCGAGCCGGGCTGCGCGAGGTAGGCGATGTCGATGCCCTTCGGCACCGCGAGCGTCGCCAGCTTGGCGAGGTCGCGCGCGATGCGCTCCGGGTCTTCCGCCGCCTCCGGCACCGTGCTCGCGGCGACCAGCAGCATCGACGCACCGACCGCATGGCACAGGCCGAGCAGGCCCTTGGCGACATTGAGCTTGTACTGGTGCAGCGGCCCGGACAGGCCTTCGAAGTCCTGCAGCTGGCGCAGCGCCTGCACCTTCACCCCGCTGCGCCGCACCAGCGCGACCGCGGCCTCGACCCCGGCCGGGTGATTGACGAGGTCGCCGGCGGAAAACACCAGCCGGCGGAAGCCCTTGTCGATCGCCGCCTGCAGGCGGACCTCCAGCGGCCCGGCCATGGTGCTGGCATCGAGGGCGACAGAATCGAAATCCAAGACGTTCTCCCGGGAACAGGGACGAGGCGGAGGAAGGACGGCGGGCCCGGACTCAGAACTCGGCGGGCTTGCTCGCCACCAGCTCGAAGGTCACGCTGCCGAGATAGACTTGGGTCAGCGCGCCCTTCTCGCCCGGATGCAGCGGGCCCTCGTCGATGAAGACCACGCCGCGCTCCTGCAGCACGCGCGTCGCCTCGGGCACGTCGGGGGCGCCGAAACCGATGCGCAGCAGGCCGTCGTCCCAGTGGATGTCCTCGGCGCCTTCGGGCGGTTCGATCAGCTGCAGGTAGAAGTGGCCGCAGGGGCTCTCGAGCAGCGTGCCCTTGGGCAGGATGCCGACGAAGCTGTCGGCGGGCAATGCGCGAAAGCCGAGCAGCTGGCGGTAGAAATCCACCCACTCCGCGCTGCGGAAGGCGCCGACCGCCTGCACGAGGCCGAAGTAGTGCAGGCCGGCGAGCGCGGGCGGGGTCGGATCGGTGCCCGGCAGCGGCACGAAATCGACGTCGTAGATGGAGAAGTCCTTGTAGCGGTCGACGAAGTAGATCGCGCTCTCGCCGCTGCCGAGGATGCCCGGAATGTTGAGCTCCATCGCCGCCGCGCGGCGCGGCACTTCCCACGCGCCGGCATCGAGCGAATGGCGCATCGCGCAGGCCGCGTCGCGCACGCGGAAGGCCACCGCCGACAGGAAGGTGGCGCTCGGGTCGGCCCCGCTCGGCTCCGCATTGACGATCAGGTTCATCGCCCCCTGGCGGTAGAGCACGACCTCGCGCGAGCGGTGGCGGGCCACCGGGGCGAAGCCCAGGCGCTGGAGCACGCCGCCGAGCGCCTGCGGCTTGCTGGTGACGAACTCGATGAACTCGACCCCGTCGATGCCCAGCGGGTTGTGGGGCTCGGGAACCAGATCTTGCGCGGTCATGCGGCTACCTTCTGCGATGGATTCGGGAACGAAGTCGTGGATGGATTCATGCTGCGGGCGACGAGCCGAACCGTGCCGGACGCGCGTCCGGAGCGCACCCCGAGGCGCCCGCCCCTGCGGCCCCAATCTACTCGATTCCGCCATGCCGGCCAACCATGCCGGCGAAGTAGGCACAAGCAGTCGCAGACGGCGTGCGGCCGGCCGGGGAATGGCTCCGCGGCCGGCCGCAAGCTCATTGCCGTGCGCCGGCGCTCAACCGACCACCCACAGCGCCACCAGCGAGATGCTGGGGAAGAACACCAGCAGCACGATGCGCAGGATGTCCGAGGCGAGGAAGGGCAGCACGCCGCGGAAGATCGTCGCCATCGGGATGTCCTTGGCCACGCCGGCGATGATGTAGACG
>JANJTU010000241.1 GCA_024710965.1 Thauera sp.
CGGCGCACTGGTCGGCGCACCGCTCGCCGGCCTGCTGTCGGACCACCTCGGCCGGCGCAAGGCGCTCGCGGTGGCGGCGCTGGCGATGAATGGCCTGACCCTGCTCGGCATCGCCTTCGCCTACGCGCACGCCGACAGCTACGCCCTGCTGCTCGCGCTGCGCCTCGTCGAGGGCTTCGCCCACATGTCGGCGCTGTCGCTGCTGATGGCGCTCGGCGCCGACCACGTCGGCCGCGGCGGACTGGGCGCGCGCATGGGCGCGGTCGGCGCCGCGATCAGCCTCGGCGTCGCCACCGGCGCGCCGCTCGGCGGCTGGGTGGGCGGCATCGACCCGCTGTGGGTGCCGCTCGGCGGCGGCCTGCTGTCGCTGGCGCTGGCGCTCGCCGGCGCCGTCGGCCTCGGTGAGCACGCCGGCACGCGGCCGCGGCTGGCCGCGGCGGAGATCCTGCGCACGCTGCGCAGCCGCCACGAGCTCGCGATCCCGCTCGCCTTCTCCTTTGCCGACCGCCTGACGGTGGGCTTCATCGTGTCCACGCTGTCGCTCTACCTCGGCCTCAAGCTCGGCTTCGACGCGCGCCAGATCGGCGGCGCGATGGCCGCCTTCCTGATCCCGTTCTCGGTGCTGACCTGGCCCGCCGGCCACCTGTCGCGCCACTGGGACCCGCTGGCGATGATGATCGCCGGCAGCGTGCTGTACGGCGTCTTCCTCGCCGTGCTCGGCTTCCTGCCGGGCACGCTGATCGTGCCGGCGATGGCCGCCGGCGGCGTCATCGCCGCGCTGATGTACGCGCCCTCGCTGGTGCTGGCGGCACACTACGGCGGCGCCGACTGCCGCGCCAGCGCGCTGGCGGCGTTCAACATGGCGGGCTCGCTCGGCTTCGCCACCGGGCCGCTGCTCAGCAGCAGCCTGCTCGCCGCCTTCCAGCTCTGGCTGGCGGCGCCCTACGCCGCGGTGTTCGTCTGCATCGGCGCGATCGAGGTCGTGCTCGCGCTCGCGGTGTGGGGCTTCGTGCGCCGCGGCAGCCTGAAGCCGCGCGCGGCCTGAGCGCCGCTCAGGCGCCCGCGCCGCCGACGCGCGCCCGGTCGGGTTCGGGCGCGGGGCGCGGCTCCTCGCAGCCGCTGCCGCCATCGCTGCGCGGACGCAGGAAAACCGCGCCCAGATAGGCCGCAGCGAGGCCGAAGGCGCCGACCCAGGCCAGCCCGCTCGAGAACTGCAGCGCCGCCGCGGGCAGGCCCGGCCAGCCCGACAGCGCACGCAGCAGCGCGGCGGCGCCGAGCAGCACGGCCGCGAGCGGCACCCACGGCCGCACATCGAGCGCGTGGCCGGCATGCGTGCGCCCGGCGATGCACAGCACGGCGAGGATCGACACCCCCATCGCCCCCACCGTCAGCAGGTGGCGGCCGGCGCTCGGCGGCAGCGGCAGGCCGAGCAGCGCGAGGCCGATCAGCGCATAGCCCGCCGCCATCAGCCAGTACACCGCGTAGAGCATGAAGGCCCAGCGCGACAACAGCGCGCGCCCCACGTGCCAGTCGTTGAGCAGGTTCAGCACTGCCGCCGCGGCGGCGAGCGCGATCCAGCCGGAGAGCGCGGCCTGCGGGGCGAGGAACTCGGCCGCACCGTACAGCGCGATGGCGAAGATCGCCAGCTTGCGCCGCGGCGGGCGCGCCCGGTAGGCGTCGAGCTCATCCCCCGTGGCGGCACGGCGCGCATCGAGCGCATCGTTGACGATGCGCATCGAGATCCGGCTCATCGCCACCACGACCAGCGCCATCATCACGTTGATCGCGGCATGCAGCCAGCGCATCGGGTCCTCGCCGCGCAGCAGGTCGACGTAGAAGCCGGCGACCGCGACCGCCATCGCCACCAGCCCCCACAGGAAGCCGAGGTGGCGCCGTTCCCGATCGCGCAGCAGGCGCGGCCCGAGCAGGGCCAGCAGCGCTGCGGCAAAGCCGGTATTGAGCAGCGCCGCCGGCAGCGCACCGATGACGGCCGAAGCCCAGAAAGCGAGCCGCGCCGCCAGCCAGGCGAGTGCAAGGCCGGTGGCGACGCGGCGAGCGAAGGCCGGCGTGGCGGTGAACTCGGGCACCGCGGTGAGCAGGAAACCGGCGAGCGCGGCGAAGCCGAAGCCGAACATCAGTTCGTGCGCGTGCCACACGAGCGGCCCGCCGGGCACCGCCGGCAGCACCAGCCCGGCGCCGAGAAAGCCGAGCCAGGCGAGCAGCACGAGCACCGCATAGGCCGCGGTGGCGAGGAAGAAGGGGCGGAAGCCGCACATGAACAGCGGCAGCGCGGCGAGGCGCGCCAGACCCCGGCCGAGGCGGTGTGCGACGGCCGCGCTCATGCGCCGCAGCCCCTGCGCGGAAGTGCGCCGGCTGCGGTGCCACCCGGCGCCGGCACCACCCGGCGCAGCCCGGCGGCGCCGCGGCCTGGCGTGCAGGCGTCTGCCGCGGCCCTGTCCTCCGCCGGCGCGACCACCGGTGGCAGGCCGAAGCTGGCGCGCACGACCGCGTCCTGCAGCAGGTCGGCGGTGTGGCGATAGACCCAGGCGTCGTCGCGCTCGACCGCCGGGCTGCCGAGGGCGAAGCGGCGCACGATGCGCCCGGGGGTCGGCGCCATGACCAGGATCGCGTCCGACAGGCGCACCGCCTCCATCAGGTCGTGCGTGATCATCAACACCCCCATGCCGCGCTCGGCCTGGTGCGCGAGCAGCAGGCGGTAGAGCTCCTCCTTGAGGCCGACGTCGAGCGCGGAGAAGGGCTCGTCGAGCAGCAGCAGTGCTGGTTCGAGCACCAGCGCGCGCGCCAGCGCCACCCGGCTCTGCATGCCGCCCGAGAGCTGATGGGGGAACTTGTCGAGATCGGCGCGGGCGAGGCCGATGCGCAGCGCCAGCTCGCGCGCCCGCTGGTGGCGTTCGCCGCGCGCCATGCCGACGGCCTTGAGGCCGAGGGCGATGTTGTCGAGCGCCGTCTTCCACGGCAGCAGGCGCGGCTGCTGGAACATGCAGGCGGCGCCGGCGAAGGCGTTCGCGATCGCGCCCTGCTGCAGCGCGAGCAGGCCGGCGCACAGGTGCAGCAGCGTGGTCTTGCCGCAACCCGAAGGCCCGACCAGCGCCACCGTCTCGCCTGCGCACAGCTCGAAGTCGATCCCGGCGAGCACGTCGTCGCGACCGAAGGCGTGGCTCAGGCCCTGCACCCGCAATCCGGTCGTGCCTGCACAGACCGCCTGGCCGGCCGCGGCCTCGCTTCCCGCGCCGGCCTTCACGTCTGCGGCTCCCGCCAGCGCTCGAGCTCGCGCTTGACCGGCTCCAGCATCAGGTACTCCACCGCCAGCAGCAGGCCGACCACGGCCGTGATCCAGGCCATCGTCGCCGCGGTGTCCAGATGCGAGCGCGTCACCGCGAGCGCGGCGCCGACGCCGTCCTGGGTGGCGAGCAGCTCGGCCATCACGACCACCTTCCACGCCGTGCCGAGCGCGGCGATCCAGGCCGGGAACAGGTAGGA
The DNA here is from genome assembly GCA_024710965.1 of Thauera sp. Classification (GTDB taxonomy): domain Bacteria; phylum Pseudomonadota; class Gammaproteobacteria; order Burkholderiales; family Rhodocyclaceae; genus Thauera. The sequence continues at coordinate 3,502 of JANJTU010000241.1, forward strand.
GACGAGGTGCGGCAGATAGACGTCGAGGAACATCATGCGCGGCGGCAGGCGGAAGGCGCCGGCCATCGTGCGCAGGTGGTTGTCGAGCGTGCGCGTGCCCTGCAGCGCGCCGATGAAGATCACCGGGAAGCTGGCGACGAAGACGGTGAATACCGGCGTGCCGTCGCTCGCGCCGAACCACAGCATCGCCAGCACCAGCCAGGCGATCGGCGGCGTGCCCATGAGCACGGTGACGAGCGGGCGCGCCATCATCGACGCCGTCATCGACAGCCCGGCGGCGAGGCCGAGCACGCTGCCGGCGAGCACCGACAGCGCGAAGCCGGCGAGTGCGCGTCGCGCCGTGGCGGCGAGCTCGGGCCAGGCGGCGCCGCTGTCGATGAGCTGCAGCAGGGTGTGGAAGGTGGTGCGCGGGTCGGGCATCACCAGCGGGCCGTAGACGGCGCTCACCGCCTCCCAGGCGGCGGCGAGCAGCAGCAGGCTGGCGACGGCGCCCCAGCCGCTCCACAGATAGGCCGGCAGGCCGGCCAGCCAGGTGCGCAGCAGGTTCACCGGACCACCTTCCCGTCGCGACCCGACCTTCGACCCGCAGCCGCAGGAGCGCCCGCCCTCATCGCGGCGCCCCCGCGGCGTAGAAGCCGTCGTCGGGTAGCTTGCCGCCAACGAGCGCGGGATTCTTCGCCAGCAGGCGGCCGAGCATGAACTCGAGCTCGGCGCGCGCCGCCCCGGCCGGCACCGCGGCGAGCTGGCTGACCGCGATCGAGTCGGCCACCGCCTCCGCGCTGAGCGCATCGATGCGCGCGGCGACGAGGCGGCCGCAGTCGGCGGCGTGGGCCTTGCACCAGGCGAGCGAGGTCGCATACGCGGCCTCGATGCGGGCGACGAGCTCGGGGCGCTCGCGCAGCGCGCCCATCACGGCGATGCCGGCCTGCGGGATGCGCGCCGCGCGCCCGAACACCCGGCCCCATTCCTGCTGCAGATCGACGCTGCGGTGCAGCTCGGGCGCGATGGCGCTGAGCGGGAAGGAGCCGGTCTTGCGCAGCGCCATCGACGCCGCCGGCTCGGCGAGCAGGGCGTGATCGACGCGCCGCATCACCAGCAGCTGCATGGCGTCGACCGGGCTGGCGACGTAGCGCAGGCGCAGGTCCTTGCGCGGGTCGAGGCCCTGGCCTTCGGCGAGGAGGCCGAAGACGATGTCGGGCATGTCGCCCCGGAAGGGCAGCGCCAGCTCCTGGCCGCGCAGGTCGGCGAGCGTCTTCAGCGCCGGATCGCGCGACACCAGCCACAGCACGCCCCAGGTCGACACGTTGATGAGCTGCAGCTTCGCGCCGCGGTTGTACAGGTTGGCGGCGACGTTGGTGGGCATCGCCAGCACGTCGGCGCGACCGTCGAGCGCCATCACGCGCAGCTGGTCGGGGTCGCGCCAGGGCACGAACTCGACCACCTCGGCGAGGTC
>JANJTU010000250.1 GCA_024710965.1 Thauera sp.
ATCTTCGTCAACGGCGCGCGCGGCGCGATCGTGGACGAGGCCGCGCTGCTCGCGGCGCTCGATGGCGGCCGGCTGCGCGCGGCCGGCCTCGACGTCTTCGCCACCGAGCCGCTGCCGCCCGACTCGCCGCTGCGCCGCCACCCGCGCGTGACCGCGCTGCCGCACATCGGCTCGGCCACCTTCGAGACCCGCCACGCGATGGCGGTGCTGGCGACGACCAACCTGCTGCAGGCGCTCGCCGGCGAATGCCCGGCGGCGGTGGTCGACACCGCGCGGGCGTGAGCGGTGTGGCGCCGGCGGGCGCGAAGGTGCAGCCGATTCCGTTCACCAGCATGCGCCTCTGAGCCGGCGCCCCCGCGCGTGGCCGCGGTCTGCGTCTATGATGGCAGCGAGGGGCCGCCGCCGCGCCTGTGCGGCAGTGCTGCCCGTGACGGCCGGCCGCTGCGCAGGCGCCCGGCCGCGCAAGGGGAGATGATCATGCGTGCCATGCTTCTCGATGCGCCGCGCACGCCGCTGCGCTTGGCCGTACTGCCGCAGCCGGTGCCCGGCGCCGGCCAGATCCTGCTCAAGGTCGAGGCCTGCGGCGTGTGCCGCACCGATCTGCACCTGGTCGATGGAGAGCTGCCCGAGCCGCGCCTGCCGATCGTGCCCGGGCACGAGATCGTCGGCCGCGTGGCGGCGCTCGGCGCGGGCGTGCAGGGCGTGCGCCTCGGCCAGCGCCTGGGCGTGCCCTGGCTGGGGTGGACCTGCGGCCACTGCCGCTACTGCCTGGGCGGGCAGGAGAACTTGTGCGACGACGCGCGCTTCACCGGCTACCAGATCCACGGCGGCTATGCCGAATACACCGTCGCCGACCGCCGCTTCTGTTTTCCGCTGCCCGAGTCGGCCGCCGCCGCCGAGCTCGCGCCGCTGCTGTGCGCCGGCCTGATCGGCTACCGCGCCCTGTGCCTCGCGGGCGAGGCGCAGCGCATCGGCATCTACGGCTTCGGCGCCGCGGCCCACATCCTCGCCCAGGTGCTGGCTTGGCAGCAGCGGCCCTTCGACGCCTTCACCCGTGCCGGCGATGCTGCCAGCCAGGCCTTCGCCCGCCAGCTCGGTGCGGCCTGGGCCGGCGCCAGCGAGGAGGCACCGCCCGAGGCGCTCGATGCCGCGCTGATCTTCGCCCCCGCCGGCGAACTGGTGCCGCTGGCGCTGCGCCGGGTGCGCAAGGGCGGCACGGTGGTGTGCGCCGGCATCCACATGAGCGACATCCCCGCTTTTCCCTACGCCATCCTGTGGGGCGAGCGCGTGTTGCGCTCGGTGGCGAACCTGACCCGCGCCGACGGCGAACGCTTCCTCGCCATCGCCGCCAAGGCGGCGATCCGCTGCGCGGTCACGCCCTACCGCCTGGAGCAGGCCAACGAGGCGCTGCTGGACTTGCGTCTCGGCCGGCTGCAGGGCGCGGCGGTGCTGGTACCGGACTGAAGGGGCGCGCAGCCGCCCTCAGCTGCCGATCACCCCGCCGTCGTCCTTGGTGATGATGACGGTCGCCGAGCGCGGCAGGGCGTCGCCGCCCGCGGGCCAGTGGCTGTCGCCGTCCTCGCCCGGGTGCTGGATGTTGACGAACAGGGTGCGCTGGTCGGGCGTGAAGCTGATGCCGGTGACTTCGCATTCGCGCGGGCCGACGAGGAAGCGGCGGATCTCGCCGGTCGCGGGATCGGCGCACAGCATCTGGTTGTTGCCCTGGTGGGCGTAGTCGCCGCTGTTGCTGTACTTGCCGTCGGTCTGGATCCACAGCCGGCCGGCAGCGTCGAAGGCGAGGCCGTCGGGGCTGTTGAAGGTGTTGGCGGCGGTGACGTTGGCCGAACCCGCGCGCGGGTCGGCGCGGTCGGTGTGCACCGCCGGGTTGCCGGCGAGCACGAACAGATCCCACTCGAAGCGGGTGGCCGCGGCGTCGCCGCCGGCCTCGCGCCAGCGCAGGATCTGGCCGTAGATGTTGTGCGCGCGCGGGTTGGCGGCGTCGGTTGCCTGGCGGGCCGTGTTGTTGGTCAGCGTGGCATAGACTTCGCCGCTCGCCGGGTGCACCGCGACCCACTCCGGGCGGTCCATCTTGGTTGCGCCGACGGCGTCGGCGGCGAGGCGGGCGTGGATCAGCACCTCGGCCTGGGTGGCGAAGCGGGTGTCCGCGGCCAGTGTCGGGTTGGCGGTCTTGTCGAGCAGGAGCCAGTCGCCCGTGCCCATGAATGAGCCGGCCGCGCCGCCGTCGCTGAAGCGGGCGACGTAGAGCCGGCCGCGGTCGAGCAGGTCGGCGTTGGCGCGGCCGGCGCCGTCGACGTAGGCGTCCTCGGAGACGAATTTGTACAGGTAGTCGTCGGCCTGGTCGTCGCCCATGTAGATCACCACGCGCTGGTCCGCCGCGAGGGCGAAGGCGGCATTCTCGTGCTTGAAGCGGCCGAGCGCGGTGCGCTTTTTCGGCGTCGACTCCGGGTCGAAGGGGTCGATCTCGACGATCCAGCCGAAGCGGTTGGATTCGTTCGGTTCGCGCTGGTGGTCGAAGCGCTCGTGGTGACGCTCCCAGCCGAACACGCTGGCGCCCGGGCGCAGGCCGTAGCGCTTCTGCGCCGCGCTGCGCGCATCGTCCGCGGCGGCGGTGCCGAAGTAGAGGTTGAAGTTCTCCTCGCAGCTCAGGTAGGTGTTCCACGGCGTCCAGCCGTTGCCACAGTTGTTCAGCGTGCCGAGCACGCGGGTGCCGGAGGCGTCGGCGCGCGTCCTGAGCAGGGCGTCGCCGGCGGCGGGCCCGCTCAGCAGCATCGGCGTGGCGGCGGTGAGGCGGCGGTTGTAGCGCGAGTCGAGCACGATCTGCCAGCGGCCATCGACGCGGCGAACGTGGATGATGGAGACGCCGTGGGCGTGGATCGCCTTGTCGGCGTGCTCGCGGCGCTCGAGGGCGTGGTCGTAGGCGCCGAACAGCCAGGCGTAGCGGCCTTCGCCCGAGGTCGTGACGTACTCGTGGTTCATCACCAGCAAGCCTTCCTCGCTGCCCGCGAGCGGGAAGTAGTGCAGGCCGTCGTGATTGTCGCCGACCTGGCGGGCCTGGGCGGCGGCGGCCTCGCTGCCGTCGCCCGCCCAGTGCGCGCCGGCGCCGGTGGAAAAGAGCGGCGTGCCCCAGGGGGCGAAGACGGTGGCGGTGTAGCCGGCGGCGACGGTGACGGTGTCGGCGGTCGACATCGGCAGCGGGGTGAAACCGAGCAGCGATGCCGTGGTCGCCGTGGCCTGTGCCGCCGCCCCGCCCTTGCCGGCGGCATGGAGTGGGCCGGCGAGGAAGAGCGCGGCCGACAGGCCGAGGCCGGACTTGAGGAAGCCGCGACGGCTGACCGCGCGCACGACGACGCGCTGGAACTGTTCGTTGGCCGAGAGGTTGCTCGGCAGCTCATCGGGATCGAGCGGGCGGGACAGGGGCATGGGGAGGGCTCTGAGGGGTCGGGACCGGAGCAAGACTCGGCGCGCGATGTTACAGGCGCTTTAAGCCGTGCCGGTGCCGCGGCATCGAGGTGCCGACGGCTGCCCCGCGTGCTGCGCGCCGAGCCGTCGCCCGATGGCGCGGCGGGTCGCCGGATGCAGCCGGCGGCGGGGGCGGCGGGCGTGGGCGGGAGCGCCCCGATGAGCGTATTAAACCTCTGTTTAGAAGGTGTAATTCCGTGAAACACAGTTGCGGAACGCTAGGCTTTCCGGCCGCGGCAGCGTACAATTCCGGCCCTTCCCCACTACCCTTCTTCCGCGCGGGCCCCATGTCGCAGTCCATGCTCTACCCCACCCGTTTCGACGTCATCGTGGTCGGCGGCGGTCACGCCGGCAGCGAGGCCGCGCTCGCCGCGGCGCGCATGGGCGCGCAGACCCTGCTGCTGACGCACAACATCGAGACCCTGGGGCAGATGAGCTGCAACCCCTCGATCGGCGGCATCGGCAAGGGCCACCTGGTGAAGGAGGTCGATGCGCTCGGCGGCGCGATGGCCGCCGCCACCGACGAGGGCGGCATCCAGTTCCGCATCCTGAATGCGTCGAAAGGCCCGGCAGTGCGCGCGACCCGCGCCCAGGC
>JANJTU010000255.1 GCA_024710965.1 Thauera sp.
TATCGCCGCGGACGGCTTCGACTTCAGCAAGCCCTACGAACCGACCGCTGCGGCCACGCTCGCGAGCCCGCAGGGCGAGATCCACCCCACGGCGGCGGCGGGCAAGCCCGACCCGCTGCGCCGCGCGCAACGGCCGATTGCGGTGCTGCTCGGCGGTCTGGGCCGGAAATAACCCCGCCAAGACCGTCTATTCCACTCTCGGCAGCACGCCCGGTTCAAGTATTCTGGCTTCGACGCCGTAGTAAGGCCCGACCCCTTGACGATGCTGCCGCCAGTGAACCCTGCAGGACGCCCGCCGGGCAAATCCGCCCCCGCCGAAGCCTTCGTGCCCGACCTCTCGGAGGGCGCGGAGACCGGCGTCTATCTCGCCCTGCTCGAGCTCCTCGACGAGGGCCTGATCATCACCGGCGACGAGGTCATCGTCGACGCCAACAGCGCCGCCTGCCGCCTGCTTGGGCGTGAATACCGCCAGGTCGCGGGCCGCCCGCTGGCCGAACTCTTTCCCTCGGAACAGGACTTCCTCGCAACGCGCTCGCGCCTCTTCATCCAGGGCGAGCAGCGCGGCCTGGTCTCGTTCGGCCTGGCCGAAGGCGGCCAGCGCACCCTCCAGGTGATCGCCGCGCCACGGCTGCGGCCGGGCATCCACGCCCTGATCCTGAGCCCCGCGCCGACCCTGGCGGCCGACGCGGAGCCAGCCGCCGGCACCGATGCCGTGTGGCCGCGCCTGGCCGCCGCGGTGAGCCAGCCGGTGCTCGTCGTCGACGACAGGAACATCGTCCATGCGGCCAACGCCGCCGCCCTCGCCGCGCTCGGCGTCGAACGCGAGGCCCTCGTCGGCCGCCCGGCCGGCGCCTGCCTCGGTGTGATCTGGCCGGCAGACGGCGGCGCGCCGGTGGCCCAGCTCGCGCCCGCCCCCGACTGTCACCTGTCGGCGCGGGTGCTGCCCGGGCCGCGCCGCGGCTGGCGCATCCTGCTGCTGCCGCATATGGCCAGCCCGCCGGTCACGACCACCGCCGCGACGGCCGCCGCCAGGCCGGCGCAGTCGGCCGAGGCGCGTGCGATGTACCTCGCCTGCCACGACATGCTCACCGGCCTGCCCAACCGCCGCCTGTTCGAGGCCCACTTCGGCGACAGCCTGGCGAGGGCGGTCGGGCGATGCGGCAGCATCGGCGTGCTGCGCATCGACCTCGACAACTTCAAGGCGGTCAATCAGGCCCATGGCGACGCCGTCGGCGACGCTGCGCTGCGCCAGCTCGCCCCCCGCCTGAGCGTGGCCGCCGGGCAGAATGCGCTGGTGGCGCGCGAGCGCAGCGACAGCTTCCTCGTCCTGCTCCCCGACCTCGACCTGACCAGCATGGCAGGCCGCTGCGCCGACGCCCTGCTGGCCGCGGTGGCGCAGCCGCTGCCATGCGGCGAGCACACGCTGCAGCTGAGCGCGAGCATCGGCGTCGCCCTCTTCCCGCAGGACGGCCGCAGCCTGGAAGCGCTGCTGCGCAATGCGCGCACGGCGCTCGCCCACGCCCACCGCGTCGGCGGCAACAACTTCCAGTATTTCCGCGGCCTGCCCGACAACCCGGGCGAGGACGAGGACTACTTCGAAGCCGGCCTGCGCGACGCGCTCGCGCACGACCGGCTGGCGCTGCACTTCCAGCCACTGGTCGATGCCCGCTCGGGCGCGCTGCAGGCCGGCGAAGCGCTGCTGCGCTGGCAACACCCCGAACTCGGCCTGCTGCCCTTCCGGCGCTTCATCGGTGCCGTCAGCGACCCCGGCCTGCACGCCCGCATCGGCGACTGGGTGCTGCGCCGGGCCTGCCGCAACGCCAGCGCCTGGCCGGCGCACGGCGCGCCGCTGCGGGTCACGGTGAACGTCGCCGTCGAGCAGCTGATGCACGGCGACTTCGCCCGCAACGTGCGCGAGGCGCTGCAGGATAGCGGCCTGGCGGCCGAACGCCTGGAACTCGATCTCGACGAGAAGGTGCTGGAAGAGGACGGCGCCGGCCTGCACGACACGCTGCGCGCGATCTCGGCGATGGGCGTGCGCCTGGCGGTGGACGACTTCGGCCGCGGCCTGTCGTCGATTCCGCGCCTCAAGCGCTACCCGGTCAAGGCGCTCAAGCTCGACCCCGCCCTGGTGCGCGACGTCGGCAAGAGCGAGGAGTCCGAGGCCATCGTCGAGGCGATCGCCAGCATGGCGGGAACACTCGGCCTCGACGTCTTTGCCCGCGGCGTCGAGGACGCGGCCCAGCAGGCTTTCCTCTGTGCGCTCGACTGCCATCTGCAGCAGGGCCCGCTGTTCGGCCGGCCACTGCCGGAGCGCGAGTTCGCGGTCTTCCTCGAAACCGCCCCGCCCGGGCAAGCGCCGGGTCGCCCCCCCCTGCCCTGAACCCGCGGGCCGCTGCTGGCCGGCGGCCTCGGCGGCGTTCAGTAGTCGCGCAGCGTGGCGCAGGTTTCCTCGCGCCCGGTGATGCGGCTGAAGCGGGCCAGGCGTTCGCGCACGAAGTCGTCGGCAACGCGGCGGTCGGCGCAGTAGTCGCGCAACTGCAGCGCATGGGCCAGGTTCTGCATGTCGGCCACGACCCGTGCCAGCGGGGGAAAGCGATAGCCCGAGACGTCGCGCCACGCAGGCAGCTCGCCAGCCGCCTTGGCCGCGCCCGCCGCCGGTGCGGGCGTTGCGGGGCGGGCGACACCGGCGGGCGGTGCCGTCCCCGACGCCGCAGGAGCGGCCGGCTGTTGCGCGCATGCAGGCGCGCTCGTCAGCAAGGCCACGCCGAACAGCAGGACGACTGGAAAACGCATCGGGCCGCAACCAGGAGGTGGATGCTCCCGATTACGGCCCGATGCCGGTGGAACTTGAGCCCCGCCGGCTGCAGGGCCGGCGGGGCGACGATCACGCCTCGAGCGCCTTCACGTGCTGGATCACCTCGCCGATCGCCTGCTGCGCGCTGCCGTACAGCATGCGGCAGTTGTCCTTGTAGAACAGCGCGTTCTCGATCCCCGAGTAGCCCGCGCCCTTGCCGCGCTTGACCACGATGACGTTCTGCGCGAGATCGGCGTTGAGGATCGGCATGCCGTAGATCGGGCTCGACTTGTCGGTGCGCGCGACCGGATTCACCACGTCGTTGGCGCCGATCACGAGCGCGACGTCGGCCTGGGCGAAGTCGGCGTTGATCTCGTCCAGATCGAAGATCTTGTCGTAGGGCACGCCCGCTTCGGCGAGCAGCACGTTCATGTGCCCCGGCATGCGGCCCGCGACCGGATGGATCGCGAACGCCACCTCGACCCCGCCTTCCTCGAGCAGCTGTGCCATCTCCCACACCTTGTGCTGGGCGCCGGCCACCGCCATGCCGTAGCCGGGCACGATGATGACCTTCTGCCCATAGCGCATCAGCGCCGCCGCATCCATCGCCGACAGCTCGCGCATTGTGCCTTCGACCACCTCGCCGCCTTCGGCCGCGGCGCCGGTGATCGGGGCGAAGATGATGTTCCGGATCGGCCGGTTCATCGCCTTCGCCATCAGCTGCGTGAGCAGCATGCCCGAGGCGCCCACCACGATGCCCGCCACGATCAGCAAGGGGTTGCCGATGACGAAGCCCTTGAAGCCCACCGCCAGGCCGGTGAAGGCGTTCAGCAGCGAGATCACCACCGGCATGTCGGCGCCACCGATCGGCATCACCAGCACCACGCCCAGCGCCAGCGCCAGGGCGAAGAAGAGGAAGATCTCGAAGCCGCCCGGAGCGCTCGAATAGGCTACCGTCAGGCCGATGCCGAAGGTCGCCAGCGTCAGGAAGAAGTTGACGTTGTTCTGCGCCGGCAGGCGGATCGCCTTCGTCATCAGGCCCTGCAGCTTGGCGAAGGCCACGCACGAGCCGGAGAAGGCCACCGCGCCGATGATCGCGCCCAGCGCCAGCAGCGTCGAGGTGACGCCGTCGTGCGGCACGCCGCGCACCAGCTCGACCGCGGCGATGCCCGCCGCGGCGCCGCCGCCCATGCCGTTGTAGATGGCGACCATCTGCGGCATGTCGGTCATCTTGACCACCTTGCCGCTGTACCAGGCCACCCCGCCGCCGAGCACGATCGCCAGCACCATCAGGCCGACGTTGTGCAGCCCCGGCATGAAGAAGGTCACGACGGTGGCGCCGACCATGGCGAAGCCCGCCCAGACGATGCCGCGGCGCGCGGTCACCGGCGAGCTCATCGCCTTC
>JANJTU010000275.1 GCA_024710965.1 Thauera sp.
TGAGCACGCGAACGGCCGATCCCATAGATGGCGGTCAGCGCGATCTCGGCATGCTTGTGATTGGGAATGTTTACCCCAGCAATACGGGCCATCCGTCTACCCCAAAACGCGAAACATTAAATTTTAATGCCTGGAGTTGACTAGATCAACCCTGGCGCTGCTTGTGCCGCGGATCGGTGCAAATGACGCGCACCACACCCTTGCGGCGAATGATCTTGCAATTGCGGCACAGCCGCTTCACTGAAGCCTGGACTCTCATGCTCTTGCTCCTGTTTCTCTATTCTTCACTTGGTCCGGAACACGATCCGGCCCTTGGTCAGGTCGTAGGGGGTGAGTTGGACCGTCACCTTGTCACCTGGAAGGATGCGGATGTAATGCATCCGCATTTTCCCGGAGATGTGTCCCAAAACCATGTGGCCGTTCTCGAGCCTGACGCGAAACGTGGCGTTGGGGAGGTTCTCGGTCACCTCGCCCTGCATCTCGATGACATCTTCCTTCGCCATGACTTACCTGGTCGGCAGACCGGCCCCCTTGAAATTCGCCTTCTTCAGCAGGCTTTCATACTGGTGCGACATCACGAAGGCCTGCACCTGGGCCATGAAGTCCATCGTGACCACCACGATGATCAGCAGCGAGGTTCCGCCGAAATAGAACGGCACGTTCCACTTCAGGATCAGGAACTCCGGCAGCAGGCAGACCAGCGTGATATACACCGCCCCCGCCAGCGTCAGGCGCATCAGGATCTTGTCGATGTAACGCGCCGTCTGGTCACCCGGCCGGATACCCGGCACAAAGGCACCGCTCTTCTTCAGGTTGTCCGCCGTCTCGCGCGCATTGAACACGAGCGCGGTGTAGAAGAAGCAGAAGAAGACAATCGCCAGCGCGTACAGCATCACGTAGATCGGCTGCCCCGGCGACAGGGTCGAGGCGATATCGCGCAACCAGTACATCCCCTCCGAAGACCCGAACCACTGCCCGAGCGTAGCCGGGAACAGGATGATGCTCGACGCAAAGATCGGCGGAATCACGCCCGACATGTTGAGCTTCAGCGGCAGGTGCGAACTCTGGCCGCCATACACCTTGTTCCCCACCTGGCGCTTCGCATAATTGACGAGGATCTTCCGCTGCCCTCGCTCGACGAAGACGACGAACCCCGTCACCAGCGCCACGAGGATGCAGATGAACAGCGCGGTGAAGGGATGCATCGCACCAGTCCGCACCAGTTCGAACAGCCCGGCGATCGAACTCGGCAGCCCGGCGGCAATACCCGCGAAGATAATGATCGAGATGCCGTTTCCGATGCCGCGCTCGGTGATCTGCTCACCCAGCCACATCAGGAACATCGTCCCCGTCACCAGCGTCGCCACGGTCACGAAACGGAACGTCAGCCCCGGATCGAGCACCAGCCCGGGCTGCCCCTCGAGCGCGATGGCGATGCCGAGCGACTGGGCAAGCGCCAGCACGAGAGTCCCGTACCGGGTGTACTGCGTGATCTTGCGCCGCCCCGCCTCGCCTTCCTTTTTCAGCGCCTCCAGTTGAGGCACTGCCACGGTCATCAACTGCATGATGATCGAGGCCGAGATGTACGGCATGATGCCGAGCGCAAAGATCGTGAAGCGCGACAGCGCCCCGCCCGAGAACAGGTTGAAGACGCCGAGGATTCCGCCGGCCTGCGACTGGAACAACTCGGCCAGCCGCTCCGGATCGATACCGGGAACCGGAATGTGTGCGCCGATCCGGTAAACGATCAGCGCACCCACCAGAAACAGCAGGCGACGCTTGAGGTCGCCAAACCGCCCGGCAGTTCCCAGCGTGGCAGCAGGATTCGCCACAGCCTTTCCCTTTATTACTCGGCCGAGACGGAACCGCCGACGGCTTCGATCGCCGCCTTCGCCCCGCCGGTCGCACCGATCCCACGAAGAACGACCTTGCGGGTCAGTTCGCCAGACAGCACGACCTTGGCCGACAGCGCATCCGCCGGAACGACGCCCGCCTGCATCAGCGTCAGCAGATCGATCTCATCGACCGGCAGGCGCTCGAGCTCGGACAGACGCACTTCCACGTTGCGGGCACGCGTCAGCGACACGAAGCCGCGCTTCGGCAGCCGACGCTGCAGCGGCATTTGGCCGCCCTCGAAGCCAACCTTGTGGAATCCGCCGGCGCGCGACTTCTGACCCTTGTGACCGCGGCCGCAGGTCTTGCCCAGGCCGCTGCCGATGCCGCGCCCGACGCGCTTGGCCGCGAACTTGGAACCCGCACCGGGCTTGATGGTATTCAGGCGCATATCAACCCTCACACTTGACCAGGTAGGACACCTTGTTGACCATCCCGCGCACTTCCGGGGTGTCCGCGAGCTCGACCGTGTGGTTGAGCCGGCGCAGCCCCAGGCCACGAACCGTGGCGCGGTGGGATTGCTTGGTGCCGATCACGCTCTTGACGAGCGTCACCTTGATTTTCTTGTCCGACATCGCTTACCCCAGGATCTCTTCGACGGTCTTGCCGCGCTTGGCAGCAATTTCCGCCGGGGTGTTGACCGCCATCAGGCCATTGATCGTGGCGCGGACGACGTTGTACGGATTGGCCGAACCGATGCACTTGCAGATGATGTCGGTCACGCCCATGACTTCGAACACCGCGCGCATCGGCCCACCGGCGATGATGCCGGTACCGCCGGGCGCCGGCTGCATCAGCACTGAAGCAGCGCCATGCTTGCCGATCACGGTGTGCTGGAGCGTGCCGTTCTTCAGCGGAACCTTCTTCATCTTGCGCCGGGCTTCGTCCATCGCCTTCTGCACCGCCACCGGCACTTCGCGCGACTTGCCCTTGCCCATGCCAATGCCGCCGTCACCGTCGCCGACCACCGTCAGCGCGGCAAACCCGAGGATGCGGCCGCCCTTGACGACCTTGGTCACGCGATTGATCGCGACCATCTTCTCCCGCAGGCCGTCGTCGCGCTCGTCGGAGGCTTGCGCACGTTTGGTTTGCTGCTTAGCCATTCGATTCCTCGCTTAGAACTTGAGTCCGCCTTCGCGGGCGGCCTCGGCCAGCGCCTTCACGCGGCCGTGATACAGGAAGCCCGAGCGGTCGAACGCGACCTGCTCGATCCCGGCAGCCTTGGCACGTTCGGCAATCAGCTTGCCGACCGCTTCCGCCGCGGCCTTGTTGCCGCCGTTCGGCACCTGGGCACGAACTTCGGCCTCGACCGTGGAAGCGGACGCGATCACGCGCGAACCGCAGCCGGAGATGACCTGGGCGTAGATATGGCAGTTGGACCGGAACACCGCGAGGCGAACCGCCTTGAGCTCCGCGAGCTTGGCGCGAGTTTTGCGCGCACGGCGAAGACGAGTTTCTTTCTTGTTCATGACGAACCGCCTTACTTCTTCTTGGTTTCCTTGAGCACCACCACCTCGTCCGA
>JANJTU010000314.1 GCA_024710965.1 Thauera sp.
GAAGCCATGAGCGCACTCGCCGCCGTCGGCGCCTTCGCCCTCGCCCACGCCGGCCTGACCGCGCTGGCGCTGGCGATGGAGCGCCACCACCGCCAGCTGGTGCAGAGCCGGGCGGCGGGCGACTGGGTGTCCGCCGGCTTCGACCTCGCCGTGCTGGCCTGCGGCGCCGCCTGCGCGCTCGGCGCCCGGCGGCTCGCGCGGCGGGCGCCGAGCGCGTCGGCGCAGCCGGCCCGGTCCCCTCGGCCGACGGCGCCGACGCTCGCCGCCGAGCGCGGCACGCAGAAGCCATGAGCGCACTCGCCGCCGTCGGCGCCTTCGCCCTCGCCCACGCCGGCCTGACCGCGCTGGCGCTGGCGATGGAGCGCCACCACCGCCAGCTGCGCCCGGCGGTGCCGCCCCCGCGGCGACACACGGGCCTCGCCTGGCGGCTCGCCGGCGCCAGCGCGCTTGCCCTGTCACTGTGGCTGTGCCGGCTCGCCTGGGGCAGCGGCAGCGGCGTCGCAGCCTGGTTCGGCATCACCAGCGCCGCCGCACTGGCGCTGATCGTGCTGCTGGCCTACGCGCCTGCTTTCGCCCGCCGCCTCGGTGGCATCGCCACCGCGCTCGGCCTGCTGGCGCTCCTCACCCGCTTGCTGCCAGTCTGACTGCAGCTCGAAATGGCGCCGAAAGCGGCAGGCGGCGATCAGAACCCCAGCCGCTCGCCCGCGCCGAGCAGGGTCGCCACGCCGAGCACGGCGAAGATCGCCGCCGCCACCGCATGCACCAGGCGCACCGGCATGCGCGCGGCGATGCGGTCGCCGAGCAGCACCGCCGGAACATTGGCGATCATCATGCCGAGCGTGGTGCCGGTGACGACCGCGAGCAGCGCCTGGTACTGCGCCGCCAGCGCCACGGTGGCGACCTGGGTCTTGTCGCCCATCTCGGCGAGGAAGAAGGCCACCACGGTGGCGCCGAACACGCCCAGGCGGGGCAGCTTCGCATCGTCCTCGTCGAGCTTGTCCGGGATCAGGGTCCACACCGCCATCGCGATGAAGGACAGGCCCAGCACCCAGCGCAGCGTGTGCGGCCCGAGCAGGCTGGTGAGCCAGGTGCCGAGCGCGCCGGCGAAGGCATGGTTGGCGAGCGTGGCGACGAGGATGCCGAGCACGATCGGCCAGGGTTTGCGGAATTTCGCCGCGAGGATGAAGGCGAGCAGCTGCGTCTTGTCGCCGATCTCGGCGAGCGCGACGATGCTGGTGGAGACGAGGAAGGCTTCCATGCGGTTTCGGTTCCTGGCCGGAGGCTGCCCATGACCCTGCGCCGCCCCGGCCATTGCGGCGGCAACAGGATCAAAGGTCTTGCCAGGTCCGGACAACCCGCGGGCGCCATGGCCGGACGGCCAAGCATGTTGACGCACGCCCCTCCGCCGTGGCGAAGGGAGGCTACTCCCCAATGAAGGCGCGGATTCTACGCAAGCGCGTCGGGGCCGTCCAGCCGCGGCTGGCTCAGGCGCAGACGGTCAAGCGGCCGGCGTCGGCCGCTGCGCCCTGGGCCGCCCGCACGTGATCGAGGAACTGCGCCGCGGGGATCGGGCGGCCGAACAGGTAGCCCTGCACCTTGGTGCAGCCGCGCTCACGCAGGAAGGCGAGCTGCTGCGGGTCTTCCACGCCCTCGGCGATCGTGCTCAGCTTCAGGATGCGGCCGAGCTCGATGATCAGGTTCACGATCGCCGCGTCCTCGGGATCGGTGGCGATGTCACGCACGAAGGCCTGGTCGATCTTCAGCTTGTCGATCGGGAAGCGGCGCAGGTAGGCGAGGCTCGAATAGCCGGTGCCGAAGTCGTCGATCGCGATGCGCACGCCGAGCGCCTTCAGCCGCGTCAGCGTGTCCAGCGTCGCGCCCGCGGCGTCCTGCACCAGCAGCGACTCGGTCAGCTCCAGCTCCAGGCAGGCCGCCGGCAGGCGGGTCTCGGCGAGGATGCGGCTCACCACCGCCACCGGGTCACTGCGGCGGAACTGCAGCGCCGAAATGTTCACCGCCATCAACAGGGTCAGGCCCTGCTGGCGCCACGCCTCGGCCTGCCGGCAGGCCTCGCGCAGCACCCACTCGCCGATCGGAATGATCAGGCCGCACGCCTCGGCCACCGGGATGAAGCGCGCCGGCGACACGGCGCCGAGCGCGGCGCAGTTCCAGCGCAGCAGCGCCTCCGCGCCGGTGATGCGGCCGCTGGCCAGTTCCACCTGCGGCTGGTAATGGAGGACCAGTTCGCCGCGCTCGATGGCGTGGTACAGGTGGCTCTGCAGCGCCAGGCGCTCGTGGGCGTCGGCGTTCATCTGTTCGGTGAAGAAGCGGCAGGTGTTCCGCCCCGCCTCCTTGGCGTGATACATCGCCGTGTCGGCCTTCAGCAGCAGGGTGTCGAAGTCGGCCCCGTCCTCGGGGTGGAGGGCGACGCCGATCGAGAAGGTACAGGTGAGCGCATGGCCGTCGATGTCGAAGCCGGGCGACATGGCGTCGAGGATCTTCTGCGCGATGCCGGAGACGACATCGGGGTCGCGCAGTTGCGGCAGCACGATCAGGAACTCGTCACCGCCCTGCCGGCTGATCGTGTCGCTCTCGCGCACGCAGGCCGCCAGCCGGCCGACCACCGCCTGCAGCAGCTTGTCGCCCACGGCGTGGCCGAGGGTGTCGTTGATGACCTTGAAATGGTCGAGATCGAGGAACATCAGCGCCACGCTCAGCCCCTCGCGCGCCGCCGCCGCCAGCGCCTGTTCGACGCGGTCGCGCACCAGCACGCGATTGGGCAGGCCGGTCAGCGGATCGTGGTGAGCGAGGTGCTCGAGCCTGGCCTCGATCGCCTTCTTCTCGGCGATGTCGGCGAAGATCGCGACATGGTGCGTGAGCCGCCCGTCCTCGTCGCGCACCGCGCTCACCCCCAGCCATTCGGCGTGGCGCTCGCCATTCTTGCGCCGGCTCCAGATCTCGCCCTGCCAGTGCCCGCGCTCGCGCACGTCGCGCCACAGACGGCGGTAGAAGTCCTTGTCCTCGCCGCCGGCACCGAAGAAGGCCGGCTCGCGCCCGACCACGTCGTCCGGCGCGAAGCCGGTGATGCGGGTGAAGGCGCCGTTGACCGCCAGCACGCGGTTGGCGGCGTCGGTGATCATGATCGCCTCGCCGCTGCTCTCGAACACCGTGGCCGCCAGCCGCAGCTGCTTGCGCGCCTCGCGCAGGGCGCGCAGGTCGATGTCGACGCAGTACATCTCGACTTCATTGCGGTCGTTGCGCATCAGCGCATGGCTGGAGAACACCGGCACCGTCTCGCCCTGCTTGTTCAGCAGCTCGAGCTCGCCGGCAGGAATCGGCCGACCGTGCTCGAGCCAGGCGCGGTGCAGCGCAACGACCTGCTCGCGCTGCGGCACGGGAACGATCAACGTCTCCAGGGGCTGGCCGAGGGCCTCCGCGCGCGTGTAGCCATAGAGCGCCTCGCTCGCGGAATTCCAGAACACGACGCGGCGCTCGGCATCGTAGCCCTGCACCGCGATGTTGCCGATGTCCTCGAGCAGGCCGCGCAGGCGCTGCTCGCTCGTCTTCTGCGCGGTGATGTCGCGCACCAGGACCACCGCGCCGGCGATCGCGCCGGCGTCGTCGCGCATCGGCGCCAGGCGGGCGCTGAACCAGCGCCGCCCCGCCGCGAGGCCGAGCGCATAGTCGACGCTCTGCGGCGCGCCGCTCAGGCGCAGCGTCGCCAGCGCCGCCAGCAGCGGCTCGGACACCGCCGCCGGCAGCCCCGCCTCGTCGATGCGGCGGCCGATGAAGCCGCCCGGCGGCACCGGCAGGCCGGACGCCCCCGGCTGGTAGCACTCGAGGAAACGGCCCTGCGCGTCGACGACGAAGACGAAGTCGTCGATCGACGACAGCACCCACTGCAGCCGCGCCGCGGCCTGGCGCGCCACCGCACGCGAGCCCTCCAGGCGTGCGAACTGCCAGCGCAGCTGGAGGAACAGCGCCACACCGGAGACGGCGACGAAGAACCAGCCCTTCCACGTCTGCAGCGCGGCGTAGTCCGCACCGTCGGGCGCAAGCCACAGCAGGGCGGTATCGGAGAGCACGATCCACAGCGCCGAGACGACGACATACAGCAGGGCCACGCAGGCGGCCCGCCGGTGCGGGGCGGGCGGAAAGGTCGGGTGATACGTCATGGTCCTGCCGTCACGGAAACGAGCCGAAAGCATGCCCGCGCGCCGCCAGGCCGTCGCGGTAAGAACGCACGGCCAGCGGCCCGCCTTGCGCCGCCACTCAGGCCCCGCGCGCCTGCGCTGCGACCGCGCCGCCGCGCCGCATCGGCCGCGGCGCGCGCTGCATCGCCATGCGATACAGCAGCGGAACCGCGAACAGCGTCAGCACCGTGGAGAAGCCCAGCCCCCACACGATGCTCGCCGCCACCGGCCCCCACATCAGCGACTTGCCGCCGAGGCCGACGGCGAGCGAGAACAGGCCGCCGATGGTGGTCATGGACGTGATCAGGATCGGCACCACGCGCCGGCGTGCGGCATAGATCGCGGCATGCTGCACGCTCATGCCGGCGGCGCGGCGCTCGTTGGCGGCGTCGATCAGGACGATCGCCGAGTTGACCGCGATGCCGGTGAGCGCGATGACGCCGTACAGCGTGTACAGCGACAGCGGATTGCCCGACACGAGCAGGCCGAGGATGACGCCCGTGAAGGCGAGCGGCACGGTGACGAGGATCAGCAAGGGCTGCCAGTAGCTGCGGAACTGCGCCGCCAGGATCAGGTAGATCAGGCCCACGCCGAGCACGAACAGCTTCGTCATCGAATCCAGGCTTTCCTCGATGTCCTCGAGCTCGCCCGAGAAGTCGAGCTCGACGCCCGGGTGCTGGACGCGCATCGCCGCCCACGCCGCCTTCAGGCGCTCGTTGGCGGCCACGGTGTCGATCAGCGCGCGGTCGAGCTCGGCCTCGAGCGTGATCGCGCGCGTGAGCTGGTAGTGGCGGATGTAGCCCTTCGACAGCCGCAGTTCGCGCCCGACCAGGTCGCCCAGCGCCACGCTGCCCCCGTCGGCGAGCGGCACCGGACGCTGCAGCAGCTCGGTGACGTCGGCGAACGCCTCGGGCCGCGCGCGCACCACCAGCTCCACCTTCTCGCCCGCGTCGCGCGTCGTGGCGACGACCTCGCCTTCGCCGTAGAGGCGCAGCAGGCGCGACACCTCGCCCGCATCGACCCCGGCGCGGGCGAGCTTCTCGCGATTCAGCGCCAGGCGCAGCTCGCCGCGGCCGGGCACGTCGTCGTCGGTGATGTCCTTCACTCCGGGCAGCTTCGCCACTTCGGCGCGCATGGCGTCGGCGGCGGCGCGCAACTGCGGGTAATCGTCGGACTTCAGCTTGATGCTGACCGGTTTCGCCGTCGGCGGCCCGCCCTTGAGCTCGAGGAAGGAAAAGCGTCCCTCGCCGCCGAGCGCCTCGATCTGCGGCCGCAGCGCGGCGATGAGCTCGCCGCTGTCGCGCATCTCGCCCACGCGCGGCTGCAGCGACACCAGCACCTGGGCGTACTGGTCGCCGTACACCGGCTCGGTGTCGGTGAATTTGAGCCCGGCGTAGGTGGCGATCGAGCGCAGCTCGTCGGCGCCGAGGCCGCGCTCGAGCACGGCTACCGCGCGCTCGGCCTCGGCCAGCGAACGCTGCAGAGTCACCCCGGCGGGCATGTCCACGCTGACGTAGAAGAGGCGCATCGAGTCGAAGGCGAAGAACTGCACCTTGACCAGACCGCCCGCCACCGCGCCGCCGGCGGCCGCCATCACCAGCACCAGCGTCGCCAGCGCCAGGCGCCGCCGGCGCATCACCGCCACCAGCAGGCGCGCGTAGCGCACGCGCAGCCAGTGGGTGAAGCGCTCGCGCCGCAGCTGCAGCGCCGAGCGGCGGCCGGCGAGGTCGAAGCGCAGCGCGAGCACGTGGGTGGGCAGCATCCAGAAGGCCTCGACCAGGCTCACGAGCAGGCCCACGGTGACGACGAAGGGCACGACGAACATGAACTTGCCGAGGATGCCGGGCAGCAGCATCAGCGGCAGGAAGGCGGCGATCGTGGTCAGCACCGAGGCCAGCACCGGCAGGCCGACCTCGCGCACGCCGCCGGTCACCGCCGCGTGCGGCGCCTCGCCGCGCTGCAGGCGGTAATAGATCGCCTCGACCACCACCACGGCGTCGTCCACCAGCATGCCGAGCACGATGACGACGCCCAGCAGCACGGTGAGGTTGAGCGTGGAGCCGATCAGGTCGGCGGCGACGAAGGTGCCGGCGAGCGAGAACGGCACGCCCAGGCCGACGAGCAGCGCGAGCCGGGTGCCGAGAAACAGCCAGCACATGCCCAGCACCGCGGCCAGGCCGAACACCGCGTTCGACTCCATCACCGAGATCGCCTGGCGGGTGGCATGAGTCTGGTCGTCGATCAGCGTCAGCTGCACGCCCTGGCCGGCGAGCAGCAGGTTGCGCTCGGCGGCGAAGCCCTGCAGCCGCTCCACGAGCTCGATCGTGTTGCTGCGCGCCTGCTTGGTGATCGACAGCATCACCGCCGGCTGGCCGTTGTAGCTGACGAGCTGGGCCGGGCGCTCGTGGCCGCGCACCACCGCGGCGATCTCGTCGAGCGCGACGCGCCCCGCCGGGGTGACGATCGCCGCCTGCGCGAGCTGCTCCGGGTCGGGCGTCTTGCCCTCCAGGCGCACCAGCCATTCGCGGTCCTGCACGCGCACGCGGCCGCCGAGCGTGTTGCGGAACCAGTCCGCGACGCCATTGGCGACCTGGATTGGCGACAGCCCGGCGGCGGCCACCCGCGCCGGGTCGAAATCGACCTGCAGCTCGGGCTCGTTGAAGCCGGCGGCGATCACCTGGTCGACGCCGGCGAGACCCTCGAGCTCCTTCGTCAGCACGAAGGCGGCGCGCCGCAGCTGCTCGCCGCCGGTGCCGTGCAGCATCAGGATCGCGGTCGGGAAGCCGTTCGAGGTGGTGATCTCGAGCACCTCAGGGTCGGTCGCGTCGGGCGGCAGCTCGGCGGCGGCCTTGTTCTGGATCTCGCGCCGCAGGTCGTTGATGCGCTTGTCGAAGGCGCGCTCGGACAGTTCCTCGAAGCGCACCAGGATCGACGACACGGTCTCGCGGCTGGACGATGAGACGAAGCGGACGTCCTTCACCTGCCGGATCGCGTCCTCCAGCGGGCCGGTGAGCTCGCGTTCGACGTCCTCCGCCGCGGCGCCGGGCAGCGTGGTGACGATGCTGACCCAGTTGAAGTTGATCTCCGGGTCCTGCGCGCGCGGCATCGTCAGGTAGCTGACGATGCCGCCGAGCAGCACGAGCACGAAGGCGATGTTGGCAAGCGGGTGATTGTCGATCAGCCGCCGGTAGAGGCCGGTCACTGCACCGTCCCCGCGGCCGGGGTGGCGGCGAGGCCGACGCCGAAGCGGCCCTCGTCGATGACGCGCACGCTGGCCGCCCAGTCCACCGCCGCCGGCCGCCCGGCCTGGGCGAGCGGCAGGGCGACGAACGCCGGCTTGCCCTCGCGCTCGACCCAGGCGCCGAGCACGCCCTCGCGCTGCTGCAGGTAGGTGGGCGGCAGGTGGGCGACGGCGCTGCGCCAGCGCAGTTCGCCGGCCAGCCCGGGCGGCAGCGCGGCTGCGCTGTCGAGCACCACTTCGCGCACCTGTCCCGCCGCATCGAGCACCGGCGAGATGCGGCGGATGCGCAGCGGATAGCTGCCGTCGCCGGCGACCAGCGTCAGCGCGCCGGCCGTCTGCAGCGCCGCGACCTGGCCGGCGGGCACGCGCGCCCGCACCTCGGCGTCGGCGCTGGCGACGAAGCGCAGCAGCGGCGTACCTGCGGTGGCGAGGTCGCCGACATTGAGGAGGCGCTCGTCCACCACGCCGGCATAGGGGGCGCGGATCGTGCAGCGCGCCAGCGCGAGCTCGGCGGCGGCGAGCGCGGCGCGGGCGGCGTCGCGCTCGCTGGCGAGCACGGCCGCCTCGGTCTCGCGCACGCTCAGGCCGTCGGCGCTGATGAAGCCGCGCCCGGCGAGCGCGCGCGACTGCTCGAGCTGGGCGCGGGCGAGGCGGATGCGGTTCTCGACCAGGCGCAGCTGGGCACGGGCACGCTCGACCTCGATGCGAAAGGCGGCGGGGTCCAGGCGGACGAGCTCGGCACCGCGCGCGACGGCCTCGCCCGCGCGCACCGGCATGGCGACGATGGCGGCCGAGACCTCGGCCGCGAGCTTCGCCTCCTCGCGCGCGACGACACGCGCCGGAGCGCGGAATTCGGGATAGACGGCGAGCTCGGCCAACGGCCGGCTCGTCCATTGGGCAGCCTGCAGCGCGAGCGGCAGCAGCAGGGTCAGGAACAGGAGAGCTTTCATCGCGGGGTTGCCGGGCGGCGCCCGGGAAGGGGTGGCGGGCGGTGCCCGGTGGGGGTGGCGGGCCGGCTCAACGCTCGTCGATGACGCGAAAGCCGAGCGTCGGCGCGGTGAAATCGTCCGGCGCCGCACCCAGGCCGACCTCGCCGACGCCGTACAGGGTACAGGTGTCGCGGCGCAGCATGACGACCGCGGGCGAGCCGGCGAAGCGCACCCAGGTGCCGTTGCTGCTGAAGTCGGTGAGCACGCACTGCCCGCCCGACCATTCGACGCGGGCGTGGCGACGCGACACCCGCAGGTCGTCGATGGCGAAGCCGGCGCCTTCGCCGCGGCCGATGATCAGCGGCCCGTCGCCCGGGTGCAGCTCCAGATGCTGGCCGAGGCGATCGATGTCGAGCCGCAGCTCGGCACGGCTGCCGTCGATCAGGTCCTGGTAGCCGAGCATGGAGGCGAGCGTGGTTTCGGCGGTGCGCGCCCAGTCGATGCGCCACACCCGCATCGGCTCGGCCTTGCCCTTGATCGAGATGCGGTCGAGGCTGTGGCAGGCGATGCGCAGCGGCTCGGGCATGCAGGCGAAGACCGACTCGCCGATCAGGGTTTCGCCGGCCTGGGCGCGGTCGCTGAGACGGGCGGCGACATTGACCGCGTCGCCGTAGCAGTCGCCATCGTGCTCGACGATCGGCCCGCGCTCGATGCCGGTCTTGACACCCAGCGACGAGCGCAGCATGCCGGGCGGAACGAACTCCTGCAGCAGGTCCTGCATGTGCGACGCGGCCTCGACCGCGGCCACCGCGTCGTCGAACAGCACCAGCACGCCATCGCCGAGATACTTGACGACATGGCCGCCGGCCCGGGCGAGGTGGCGGCCGAGGGTATGCGTGCAATCGGTGACGATCTGCGTCGCCGCCATATTGCCCGCCGACTCGAACAGGCCGGTACTGCCCGTCAGATCGGCGAATACCACGGTCCGGACCGATTGCTTCACACGCCTCCTCGCCTCGCACTGGGACCCCGCGCGTCGGCCTGCATCGGCGCTGTGCCGTGCGTGCGCCGCCGCGGTGGGTAGGCCGATGCTAGCACTAAGGCTGCCGAACGTCATCGCCCCGCACGGCGCGAGACCGCCGCCGACGGCTCATGGGGCCCGGCCGGGGGCGCAGTTCGGCGCGGCCCGCGGTGCGTCGCGCCGCGGGCGCACGGGCTCAGGCCACGCCGATCGTGCGCAGCGCGTCGGCGAGCATCGGCGCGACGCCGACCGCATTGGTGGGGTGGGCGATGCAGTCGGTGCTCCAGACCTGCTCGACCCCGGCCGCGCGGATCAGCTCGAGGGCGTCGTCGGCGAACAGGGCATGGGTCACGGCCACGTCCACCGACGCGGCGCCGGCCGTGCGCAGCACCGCCGCCGCCCGCGCCAGGGTGTGGCCCGAGCTGGCGACGTCGTCGAGCAGCACCACCGCCCTTCCCGCCACCGCCAGCCCCTCCGGCAGCGCAATGTCGACCTCGCGGTCGCCATGGCGGGTCTTGGCGCACACGCCGTGATCGAAGCCGTGCGCCGCCGCCGCCGCCTGCACCCACTGCAGGGACTCGGCATCCGGCCCGAGCAGCAGCGGCTGCCGGCGCCGCGCGGCGGCCAGCCCGCCCAGCAGCGGCGCGCCCGACAGCGCCACCGCGTGCGCCAGTGGCGCCACCTCGCCGAGCGTCGCCACGCGATGGAGGTGGGGATCGACCGTCACCAGGCCGTCGAACAGGCCGGCGAGGAACTCGCCGACGATGCGCTGGCTCAC
Source organism: Thauera sp. (assembly GCA_024710965.1). GTDB lineage: Bacteria > Pseudomonadota > Gammaproteobacteria > Burkholderiales > Rhodocyclaceae > Thauera. The sequence continues at coordinate 10,163 of JANJTU010000314.1, forward strand.
CGCCTCGCCGGGATGGAAGGCGGTGTCCTGGCGCATGTAGGCGAGATAGGGGGCCACCAGCGTCAGGTGCTCGGCGCCGAGCCGGCCCGCGGTGCGCGCCACGAGCAGCAGTTCGAGCAGCTTCTCGTTGGGCCGGTGCAGGCTGCGGTACACCACCACCCGTTCCGGCAGGCGCGCGGGCAGGCGCAGGCGCAGCTCGTCGTCCGGGAAGCGGTGGCGCTCGATGGGGGCGCACTCCAGGCCCGCTGCCTGCGCCAGGCGCGCCGCCGCGGGGGCTTCGTCATCGAAGTGGAGCAACACGGCACTCATCAGAACTCCACGAACAGGTGCGGCAGCTCGTCCGCGCTGCCGATGCCGAAACCGGCGCTGCGGCGTGCGGCCTCGCGCGCGAACTCGAGATCGGCCACGTAATCGGCGTGCACGCGGTAGAGCACGTCGCCAGTGGCAACCGTGTCACCGAGTTTGCGCAGCAGGTCCACGCCCGCGCCCTTGACCTTCGGCGCGCCGGCGAGACGGGCGATGCGCGCCAGCTGCAGGTTGTCGATCGCGGTGACGACGCCGCCGGCCTCGGCGCGCACCTCGAAGTCGAGGCGGGCGAGCTGCGGCGCGTTGTGGTCGAAGGGCCGTGCCCCCTGGGCGCGGACGATGGCGTCCATCTTCGCCAGCGCGCGCCCCGAGTCGAGGATGTCGCGCGCGATCGCGAAGCCGTCGCCGCCGCGCACGTCGGGGTCGAACTCGAGCATGCGCCCGGCCAGGCGCAGCGCTTTCTGGCGCAAGTCGTTGGGCGCGCGCGGGTCGTTCTCGAGCACGCGCATGACGTCGCGCGCCTCGAGCACCGGGCCGATGCCGTTGCCGATCGGCTGGCGGCCGTCGGTGATGACGACGTCGATGGTGAGGTTCATGCGCGCGGCAACGAACTCGAAGAGCTTGCGCAGGCGCTGCGCCTCGGGCATCGAGCGCACCTTCGCCGTCGGCCCGAGCGGGATGTCGAGGACGAGATGGGTGGAGCCGGCGGCGCACTTCTTCGACAGGATCGAGGCCACCATCTGCCCCGGCGAGTCGATCGACAGCGGACGCTCGACCGAGATCAGCACGTCGTCGGCCGGCGACAGCTGCGCAGTGCCGCCCCAGGCGAGGCAGCCGCGGTGCTCGCGCACGATCTCGGCCAGGCGCGCGATCGGCAGCTCGACGCTGGCGAGCACTTCCATGGTATCGGCGGTGCCCGCCGGCGAGGTGATCGCGCGCGACGAGGTCTTCGGGCACAGCATGCCGTGGGCGGCAATGATCGGCACCACCAGCATCGAGGTGCGGTTGCCCGGGATGCCGCCGATGCAGTGCTTGTCGACGACGAGGCGCTCGCGCCAGTCGAGGCGCTCGCCGACCTGGGCCATCGCCTCGGTGAGGAAATACACCTCCTCGCGGTCGAGCTCGCCCTGGTTGGTGGCGACGACGAAGGCGGTGAGCTCGATCTTGGAATAGCGGTGCTCGGCGATGTCGCGCACGATCGCCTGGTAGTCCGCGCGCCCGAGCCGCTCGCCGGCGATCTTGCGCCGCAGCGCCGGGATCGAGGACGCCGGCTCGGCCTGCGAGAGCATCGCCGGCTGGCCGTTGGCGACGTCGAGCTGGGCGAAGGCGTCCTCGGACAGGCCGAGTTCGTTACAGCGCACGATGCGCGGATCGTCGACGACGTTCAGGGTGGCGAGGATGCGCCGGCCGTTGGCGCGCACTTCCACCTTCGACAGCGCCTGGAAGCCCTCGGCGCGGTAGAGCGCGCAGTCGCGGTGCAGGTAGGCGACGTTCTCGCGGTAGGTGTCGATCGCCACCCGCCGCAGCACCAGCGGGAACGCGTCTTCGCCGTTCGTGCCCGTGGCGGCCGCGGGAGGCGTCGGGTCGATCTTGGTCATGCGTCGAAGCCTACACCTGCGCGAAAAGCGTTTGAAGCACCGATCGAGCGGCAGCGAGAAGCACGCCACAGGCGCCCATCCAGGCGGCATCGACGCCGCTAAAGTCGGGCGCGCCGCCGCCGATAAACCCCGCAGACATGTCGCGCGCCCCTTTCCGCGGCCGCGCCGACGCAAGGCCCGCACTGACCCGCCTGCACCCGCCCGCAGGCATTCCCGGAGAATCACCATGGCATGGTGGAACAACACCAAGGAACTCGACGCCGTGCGCGCGCAGCTGCGCGAACGCGACGCCGCCCTGGCCGACGCCGAGGCCCGCATCCGCGGCCTCGAGGCCGAGCTCGCGCGCCAGCAGGCCGATTGCGCCGCGGCGCAGGCGCGCCGCGCGCTGCTCGACGCCCTGTTCGAGAACATGCAGGGCTACGCGGCGAGCATGGGCTCGGTGCAGGGCACGTTCGAGACGCTGGCGAGCCGGCTCGCCGCCCAGCAGACCGCAGCCGAGCAGTCGACGCAGGCGGCGGACGCGAGCACCGCGGCGATCGCCGGCGTCTCCGGCCAGCTCGGCAGCCTCGCCCAGGACACCGGCGCCACGGCCGGCTCGGTGCAGCAGCTCACCGACCGTGCGGCGCAGATCGACGGCATCGTGCAGCTGATCCGCGAGATCGCCGACCAGACCAACCTGCTCGCGCTCAACGCCGCGATCGAGGCCGCGCGCGCCGGCGAACAGGGCCGCGGTTTCGCCGTGGTCGCCGACGAAGTGCGCAAGCTCGCCGAACGCACCGCCGGCGCCACCAACGAAATCTCGGAGCTGGTGACCGCGATCCAGGCCGACACCGGCCACGTCCAGACGGTGATCAGCCAGCTGTCGGCCAAGGCTACCTCCGCCGCGACGGAAGGCGAGAGCGCGCGCACGAGCATGGACGATCTGTGCCGGCTCGCGCGCGCGATGGCGGGCACGATGAAGCACGCGGCCATCGGCAGCTTCGCCGAGCTGGCCAAGCTCGACCACCTGATCTTCAAGCTCGACGTGTACCAGGCGGTGTCAGGCCAGGCGAGCACCTCGGCGGCGGAGCTGTCCTCGCATGCCAGCTGCCGGCTGGGCCATTGGTACCAGGGCGAGGGTCGCCGTTTTGCCAGCCTGCCCGCCTATCGCGGCCTCGAGGCCCCGCACGCGCAGGTGCACAAGAGCGGCAAGGCCGCCGTCGAGCACATGCAGGCCAACGACTTCGCCGCGGCGCTCGGCGCGGTGCAGGCGATGGAGTCGGCCAGCGTCCAGGTGCTCGACCTGCTGCAGCAGCTGACCGTGCAGGCCGGCGAGCACGCCTGAAGCCGGCCGCCCGCGGCGGCGCCCTCAGCCGGGCAGCGGCGGCGCGCTGACGTCAAAGCGCAGCGTGCCGATCATCTGGTCGTCGCCGGTGAGCACCCGCACCTGCCAGCGGCCCTCGGCTGCGGCGGGAAAGTTCAGCTTGTGCGACCACGCCCGATAGCCCTCGCGCCGCCCGCCGCGAATGTCGAGCGCGATGCGGTCCACCTCGCGCCCCTCGTGCAGCCAGACGTGATAGACGCGCTCGCTGAGGCCGAGCGGGGCGTCGATCGCGGTGTAGGCGAAGAGGCCGCCGCTGCGCAGCTGCGCGGCGTCGATCTGCTGCAGGCTGTCGGCCGGCGCGCGGTTGTCGCTGTCGACCGCGGTGGTGAGGGCGACCTCGGTCAGCCGCAGCGTGGCCGGCGGCACCCATAGCCGCGCCAGCCAGCCGCTCAGGCCCAGCGCCAGCATCAGCCCCACCACCAGCAGCCCGCGCCACCAGGCGCGCACGGTGATCGAGCCGGCCAGGCTGGGGAAGGCGAGCAGCATCGCCACGCCGAGCGCGAGCTTGTAGCTCGCCGCGGTCGGCACCTGCAGGATCAGCGGCAGCGCCACCAGCAGCACGGCAAAGAGCGCGAGGGTGTGATAGCTCAGGTAGAGCCAGCGCCGCGGCGCGAGCCGCTTGTAGTACAGCGGGTCGGTGATCGCGACCAGGCCCGCCGCGCCGAGCAGCCCGGTGAACACCGCCTGGCCGCTGTTCCAGCTGGTGCTGAGGAAGAAGAAGGGCAGCGCGAAGAACAGGCTTTCCTGGTGGATCAGCTGGGTGACGTAGCGCAGCAGCGGCGGCGGCAGGGCCAGGCCGAAGCGCTCGGCGAGCAGCTCGCGCAACATCTGCTCGGCCGTCAGCCACACCCAGCTCACCAGCATCAGCACCGCGATGATGCGGGCGAAGCCCTCGTGCTGGCGCTCGACGAGAAAGAAGCTGGCGACGCCGGAGGCGAAGCCGAAGGCGGCGATCGCGCCCGGGTAGCGACGCATCAGCACCACCAGTCGCAGCAGGCGTCGCTTCAGCACTGCCATCCGCCCGACCTCCGGCGCGAAGACTGCAGAAGTTGAGGTTTCCATGTACGGTCGGCATCGAGCATGCCGCACTCCGAAAATGCGCAGGCCGGCAAAAATACAGGCAAGCGCCCGCGCCGGGGCAGGATGTCGGAAATTCTTGCCATTGCCGCGCCCAAGCGCGGCCGACATCGCGCCGGAACGCGCCGTCCGCAGCCGCGCCCCGGCCGCCGGTTCAGCGCGCCAGGTCGCGCAGGTCCGCCACCGGCTGGCTGCCGAAGGCGTCGCCGAGCAGGTGCGCGACAAGCGCGGCGGCACAGTCCTGCGGGCTGATCAGGCCGCCGCTGCGCTGCATCTCGGCGAAGCGGTCGCGCAGCGGGAAGCGTTCCAGCGGCGTCGCGCGGATCTCGGCCTGCATGCCGGTATCGACCACACCGGGGGCGAGGCTGCAGATGCGCAGGCGCGGCAGGGCGTCGGCGGCGACCGCGCGCGCGTGGTGGTCGAGTGCGGCCTTGGTCGCGCAATACACGCTCCAGCCCGCGTAGGGCTTGCGTGCGGCGCCGCTCGAGACGTGCAGCACACGGCGCTCAGCGGCTGGCGGGCTCGCGGCGCACAGCGCCGCGGCCAGCATCAGCGGCGCGGCGACGTTGAGCGCCACCGCCCGGGCGACGGCGGCCGGCTGCTGCAGGTCGAGCGCACCCATCGGCTGCAGCGTGCCGGCGTCGTTCACGAGCAGCGCGGTGTCGCAGCCGCCGAGCCAGGCGCCGAGCGCCTCGCCGCCGAGCCACTGCGCCAGGTGCGCGGCATCGGCGAGGTCGATGCCGAGCTCCGTCAGCCGCCCGCCGAAGCGCGCCGCCAGCCCGGCGTTGCCGGTGCGCGCCAGGCCGAGCACCGGGATGTCGCGCCCGAGCAGCTCCGCCGCGATCGCGGCGCCCAGGCCGCGGCTGTGTCCGGTAACGATCGCCTTCATCAACATGGCCACCTCCGTGGTTCGGCTTCGACAGGATGCGCCGTCCGCCTCCGCTGGGGCTCGCCCCGCCGGCGCGGCGCCGCCGCAGTATCGCACGCCCGCCGTCCCGGGCATGCCGGTCGCGCCCCATGCGGCGGCTGCGGACTAGACGGCCGCGGCCCTGCCCTGCGCTGACCGGCTTGCTTTCTCGCTTTCGTGGATTAGTATCACATTGTGATGTATCCGATCGGGGCCGGTCCCGGCGCATCAGGCACGGGCCGGCAGGTGCGAGCGCAAGGAGGAGGAACTCGACATGAAACTCATGCAGCTGCCGCGGATGATGTGGTCCTCGCACGAGGGCTGGGACGAGCTCGGACACGAGCACCCGAGCATGGCCCGGCTCTTCCTCGGCCTCGTGCTGCCGCTCTCCTTCCTCCCGCCGCTGATGCTGGCGCAGGCCGCCGATGGCATCGGCGCACAGCATTTCCCCCACGTCCCCGCCCAGGCCTGGCTGCTCGCCGCGGCGGTGTTCTTCGTCGTCGAACTGGGCACCGTGCTGCTGATGACGGCGCTGATCCGCGCCGTGTCGCAGTCCAAGGGCGCCAGTGCCGACGTGCACGACGCCTTCACCGTCGCCGCGATCGCGCCCGTGCCGCTGTGGCTGTCCGCGCTCGTGCTGCTGCAGCAGGACATCGCCGTCGTGATCATCGTCCCGGTCGTCGCCCTGGTGGCCTCGGCGGGCCTGATCCGTCACGGCGTGGAGAACATGCTGCAGGTGCGCGAGGCGGTCGACGCCGCCGAACTGGCGCTGATCGTCACCAACACCGGCGTGCTCGCCTGGATGCTGCTCGTCGGCATCGCGCTCGCGCCGCTGTTCCTCGCCTGAAGCGCCATGAGCGAAGCCAATGCAGTCATCGACAAGCAGCACTTCGAGGCGCTGTCCGAGTTCCGCTACCAGCTGCGCCGCTTCCTCCACTTCAGCGAGCGCGCCGCGCGCAGCGAGGGCCTGACCCCGCTGCAGTACCTGCTGATGCTGCACGTGCAGGGCTTTCCCGGGCGCGACTGGGCGACCGTCGGCGAGCTCGCGGAGCGCCTGCAGATGCAGCATCACGGCGTGGTGGCGCTGATCTCGCGCTGCGAGCGCAACGGCCTCGTGCGCCGCCAGCGCAGCAGCACCGACCGCCGCCAGGTCGAGGTGCATCTGCAGCCGGCCGGCGCGCAATACCTGCAGCGCCTCGCCCGCCTGCACGAGGCCGAGCTGATGTCGCTGCAGGGCACCTTCCGCGTCGCCCGGATCACCAGCTTCAACGATTGCGGCCTGCCCGCGCACGGCACAGCGGAAACGGCCTGACCCGGCGCGGCGGTGTACGGCCAGCCGACGCCGGCCTCACTTCCGCCCCGCGCCTGCACCCGCCCGCCCCCGGCCCCTGCCCGGCCCCCGGCATCACGCCGTCAGCGTCCGGACTGCCGCCCCAGGATGACGAGCGCGATGCCGCCGAGCACCGCCAGCGCAGCCAGCACCAGGCGCGGCGTGATCGCCTCGCCGAGCAAGAGCGCGCCGCCGAGCGCCGCGATCACCGGCACGCTCAGCTGCACCGTCGCCGCGCTGGTGGCGCGCAGGCCGGGCAGCGCGGTGTACCAGATCGCATAGCCGAGACCGGAGGCGAGCGCGCCCGAGGCGACTGCGTAGCCGACGCCGGCGGGGTCGACGCTGGCGCGCGACCACATCGCCAGGCTCAGCGCGGCGGCGAAGGGCAGCGCACGGACGAAGTTGCCGGCGGTGATCGCGGTCGGGTTGCGCCCACCACGGCCGCGCAGCGAATACACACCCCAGGCGATGCCGGCCGCGACCATCAGCGCGGCGCCGGCCAGCGGCGGCGCCGACAGGCCCGGCAGCAGCAGGCCGACGAGGCCGCCGCTGGCGAGCGCCAGACCCAGCGCCTGGCGGCGGTTGAAGCGTTCGCCGCGGGCGAGGCCGTAGCCGATCATCGTCGCCTGTACCGCGCCGAACAGCAGCAGTGCTCCGACCGCCGCGGGCAGCGTGAGGTAGGCATAGGAAAAACCGGCGGCATAGGCGAAGAGCGCCAGCGCCGACAGCCAGCTGCCATCGCGGGCGGTGCCGCCGCCACGCAGGCGCACGAGCAGCCACAGCGCGAGCGCGCCGGCGGCGAGGCGCACGGTGGTGAAGCTGGCGGCGTCGATGTCGGTCTCGCGCAGCGCGATGCGACAGAGCAGGGAATTGGCGGCGAAGGCGATCATCGCCAGCGCGGTCAGCAGCATGACGCGGGTCTTGCTCATCGGCGATCTTCTTCAGTCTGGCGGAGGGAAAGTCGGGCGCGCGGTGGAACGACGATGTGCGCCCGTCGTCGGCACGCGCCGCAGCCCCCGGCCGGCGCCGGCAGCGGCCGGGCGCCGAGCGCGCCGGGGCCGGGGCGCTCGGCGCCCGCACCGGCAGCGGGATCAGGCCAGCGGCGTGACCGACACCGCGGCGCTGATGGTGTTGGCGATGAAGCAGTTGCGATGCGCAGCGGCGTGCATCTTCGCCAGCGCTGCCGCATCCGGCTGGCTGTCGCCGCCGAAGCGCACCGCCGGCGACAGCTCGATGCGCGTGACCGCCATCCGCCCCTCGGCGTTCTTCTCCAGATGGCCGAGCGGCGTGTCGCGATAGTGCTCCACGACGTAGCCCTTCAGTTCGGCGATGGCGAGGAAGGTCAGCATGTGGCAGCTGGCGAGCGCGCTCAGCAACAGCTGTTCCGGGTCGGCGCAGGCCGGATCGCCCTTGTACTCGGCCGAGGCGGAGACGTTCAGCACCTGGCCGCCGTGGAGCAGGGCCTGGTGGTTGCGGGAATAGGTCTGCGCCTCGGTGGCATGGGGCGCGCGCTGCCATTCGATCGTGGCTTGATGGACGGACATGAGGGCTCCTGTGAGCATGGGGAGGCGGCGCATGACGCAACCGGCCGCATCCCGGCATCGTAGGGGCTGGGGCGAGAACCGGCAAGGAACGGCGCGCGGCACCGGGTGCGCACCCCGCGCCGCCGCGCGCGCGGAGCGGACAAAAAAAAAGCAAAGCGCCGGTGACCCTGCCGGGCCGACCGGACGCCTTGCCTTGATTTACCGGCTGGCTGCCGCGCCGCTCAGTGGGCGTGGCCCTTGCCGCCGAGGTGCTTCATCAGGTCGAAATGCGCGATGCCGTCCCACAGCGCGAGGGCAAGGACGATCGCGCCGACGATCACGGCGTTGGTCATCGCCACGCCGACCGCGGCATAGCCCAGCACCCACGGCGAGGCAATCGCCCATAGCCCGATCAGCAGCATGGCCACCGCTTCCCACATCTTCGGCTTGACGAGCTCGCCCACCGACACCGCCGCGATTGCGACCCCGACGATGACTGCGTTATAGAGCGCCGCCGTCGACAGCTCTTCGATGAAGCCAAGCACCCATGGCGCGACAACGAACCATGCGCCGGCGATCAGCATCACCCATTCCTGCCACCGTTTGGCCATCATCTCGACTCACCTCCTTTGCAACGAGGACAAGGCCTTAACTTTCAATTCATTAGATCGGATCGTCGCGGCCTTGTTCCGTCTCCGCCGCCGCCGCCGTGGCAGCGCCCGCCTGGGGCGTTGCGCGCGGCGCACCCGCCGGGCCGCTTGGGCGCGGCTCAGGCGCCGGCGCCCCCGTGCTCGAAGCCGACCTCCCCCGCCCCGCCGCCCTCGCCGACGCCCTCGCGCGCGTGGATCGGCCCGGCGTGGTGGCGCAGCATCGCGCCGCTGCGCCCGGCGAAGGCGGCGCGGATCTCGCCGACGATCGCGAGCGCGATCTCCTCCGGATTCTCGGCGCCGATGTCGAGCCCAATCGGGGCATGCACCAGCTCGGCGCGCTTGCGGAGCGCGGGCTCGGCCTCGGCCAGCGCCGCGAGCAGGCGCTCGGTGCGCGCGCGCGGCCCGAGCTGCCCGAGGTAGCGCGGCGGCGCCCGCAGCAGGCGGCCGAGCAGCACGCGGTCCTGCTCCAGGCTGTGCGTCATCAGCACCACCGCGGCATCGGCGCTGACGCCACAGCCGCGCAGCGGATCGTCGGCCTCGCTCACCAGCACCGCGTCGGCCTCGGGAAAGCGCTCGCGGCGTGCATAGTGCGCGCGCCCGTCGGCGACGGTGACGTGCCAGCCGAGCGCCTTCGCGAAGCGCACGACCGGCACCGCGTCATGGCCGGCGCCGAACACGACCAGCCGCAGCGGCGGCGGCAGCAGCTCGAGGAAGACCTCCGCCCAGCCCGCGCCGACCGCATAGCGGCGGCAGGCACCGCAGCCCTCGCGCAGCACCGCGGCGAGATCCTGCGCGACGCGCGCGGCGAAGGCCCCGACCTCGCCCGCCTCGCCACCCTCGCTGCCCTCACCGCCCGCCCCCAACGCACCGGCGCGGCCGCCGTCCGGCCCCAGCAGCAGGCGTTCGCCGACGCGCACGCCGCAGCCGCTCGTCGCGATCACGACCGCGGTCGCCGCCGCGCGCATCGTCGCGCGCGCCAACGCCAGCGCCTCCAGCTGCGGCGCGCCGCGCGCCGCCGACAGGCGCTCGAGCAGCACGTGGACGACGCCGTTGCAGCCGAGGCCGAAGGCCCACTGCGCGTCCTCGTCGGCGCTGGTGTCGTAGCGGCACACCACCGCCGGCTCGCGCGCGGTGAGCCACCAGGCGCGCTTGACTACATGGCTCTCGAGGCAGCCGCCGCTGATCGTGCCGACGCTGCCGCCATTGGCGTCGATCAGCATGCGCGCGCCGGGGTTGCGATAGGACGAGCCTTCGACCTTGACCACGGTGGCGAGCACCGCGTCCTCGCCCGCGGCCTGCAGGCCGCGCCAGGTCTCGAGCAGTTGCGGGATCTCCTTCATGGTCCGGCTCTCCGTCTGTGATTTCGGGCCGTGCCGACGGCGGCGGCCTGCCGCGGCGCAACCCGCCGGCGCTTGCTCAGGCCTGCGCGCCTTCGGCCGCCGCGGTCTCCTTCACCGCCGCCGGCTGCACGTGGCGGTCGGCCAGCATCGCCACGACGACGCCGAACACCAGTGCCCAGAACGGCGCGCTGATGCCGAACAGGTTGAGCGAGCTCATCGCCACGACCAGCGCGACGAAGGCGCCGACCTGATGGCCGAGGTGCCGCGAGAAGCCGTGCTGCAGCGCGCTCAGCAGCACGCCGATCATCGCCAGCCCGGCCACCACCGCGATCAGCGGCCGCGGCAGGGCGAGGACGAAGGGCACGGCCAGCCCGGCAACGAGGCCGAAGGCGCCGAACAGCACACCATTGACCACGGTGGCGCCGTAGCGTTTGGACTTGTCCTCGCCCGCCTGCTCCGACGAGCAGATCGCCGTCATCGGCCCGGCGATGTTGGCGTTGTGCCCGCCCATGAAGCCGGCGAGGATGCCACCGATGCCGCTGATGATCGTCATCGCATTGACCGGCGGCTTGTAGCCCTCGGCCATCAGCACGCCGGTCGCCTGCGCGTTCTCGGCGCCGATGACGAGCGCGGCGAGCGGAATCGCGATGCCGAAGAAGGCCCCCATCGAGAACACCGGCGCGGTGAATTCAGGCGCAACGAAGTCGATGTTGACGCTGGCGGTCTGGATCGAGCCGGTGGCCACGGCGACGGCCAGGCCGACAATGAGCGCGGCGAGCACCGGCGGGAAGCTCTTGACGAAGCGCATCGTCAGGAAGAAGGCCACCACCGCCGCGCCGGCGATGAAGGGCGCGGCCTTCACCGACTCCACCGCGCCGACGCCGAAGCGGATCATCGCCCCGGCAATCATCGCCATCACGATCGGCATCGGGATCCAGCGCATGATGCGGCCGATGACGCCGGTGAGGCCGAGCAGCAGCACGATCACGCCGGCCATGATGAAGGCGCCGACGACCTCCGGGAAGCCGAACGAGGCGAACGCCGCGGTCATGATCGCCGCGCCCGGGATCGAGTACGCGCCGTTGATCGGCATCTTGTAGCGCAGCGCCAGGAACAGGCTGATGAGCCCGCCCAGGCCGTAGATCGCGAGCAGCCAGGCGACGGTCTGGCCGCTGCTGAGCTTGCCCGCGTCGGCGGCGCCGATGACGATCAGCGCCGGCCCCGAGCAGCCGAAGATCGCCGCCACCGTGCCGGCGCTGATCGAGCTCAGGTTGAGGGCGCCGGGCAGGTCGCGCAGGCCTGCGCGGAAACCCGGTGCACGTTCGAGCATTGCAGATTCCTTGTTGTCTCTGTCAGCCATGATGGCCTCCTCCTGTGTCTGTTCAAGAACGATTTGTTATGGATGTCCAGCAGCGCATCGCGTTACGCCGCTGCCGTCTCGCCGGCACGCGGGGCCAGCCCGGCGCGCGGCTGGATCGAGGTCGTCAGGCGGGCGATGCAGACGAGCTTGCCCGCGCGGGTCTCGATGCGGATCTCCCAGATGTGGGTCTGCCGCCCGAGGTGCTGCGGCCGCGCGGTCGCCACCACGTGTTCGCCCTTGGCCACCGGGCGCACGTGATTGGCGTTGATGTCGAGGCCGATGCTGGCGTAGCGCTCGCGGTCGATGCACATCTGGCTCGCCAGGCTGCCCACCGTCTCGGCCAGCGCCAGCGAGGCGCCGCCGTGCAGGAAGCCGAGCCGCTGCGCGGTCTGCGCCCGCACCTCGAGGCGGGCGCGCAGCGCGTCGGCGGCGATGTCGACGAACTCGATGCCGAGGTGCTCGACCAGCGTGCCGCGGGTCAGCGCCGCCAGCTCCCCGAGCGACCAGGCGCCGTGCCAGATCGTCTGCGCGCCGTCCATGCTCAGCGCCCCGTGAAGCGCGGCGTGCGCTTGGCGTGGAAGGCCTCGACGCCCTCGCGGAAGTCCTCCGAACTGCGCAGCCGGCTGTAGCAGTGGCCTTCGAGCTCGATCGCGATCGACAGCGGCGCATCCTCGGTGTCGTTGAGCAGCTTCTTCGCCGTGCGCTGGGCGAGCGGCGAGAAGGCGCGCAGTTCCTCGGCGAGCGCATCGGTGGCGGCCTCCAGCTCGGCATCCGCCACGCAATCGACGACCACGCCCCAGTCGTAGGCCTGGCGCCCCGGGATGCGGCGCGAGCGCATCACGATGTCCTTGGTGCGGCCGACGCCGACCATCTTCTGCAGCCGCGCCGAGCCACCCGAGCCCGGAATCTGGCCGAGCTTCTGCTCGGGCAGGGCATAGAGCGCGGTCTCGCTGGCGATGCGGAAGTCGCAGGCGAGCGAGATCTCGAAGCCGACGCCGAAGCAGTAGCCGCGGTTGGCGGCGATCACCGGCTTGCTGCAGCGCGCCGGCGCGGCGATGTTCCACGCCAGCCTGGAGACGTGCTCGGGCGAGGCCTCGAGGAAGCCCCGGATGTCGCCGCCGCTGGAAAAGTGCTCGCCGACGGCGCGCAGCACGATCACGCGCACGCGCGGATCTTCGTCGAGCGCCTCGAACACCGCACGCAGCTGGTCGCGCTGCGGCATCGTGATGATGTTGAAGCCGGGGCGCTCGAGGATGATGTCGGCGCGCTCGCGCGCTGCGTCGATGTCGACGCGGAAGCCGTCGAGCCGGCTCAGCAGCTCGTGGGCGGAATGGTGCAGCTCGGTCATGGTGTCGTCCTCTACGGTGGTCATGCGATGGGGTGGAAAGTCAGGCGGCGCGCATGCGGCCCCGCTCGTTCGGTCTCGCTCATTCGGCCTCATACTCGCCGGCGACCAGCTTGCGGCGCAGGATCTTGCCCACCGGCGACTTCGGGATCTCGCGCACGAAAACGTAGTCACGCGGGCGCTTGAAGTTGGCCAGGTCGGTGCCGCGGCAGTATTCGTCGAGCGTGCCGGCGCCGACGCCGTCCTTGCGCTTGATGAAGGCGACGACGCGCTGGCCCCAGCGCTCGTCCTGCAGGCCGGCGACGGCGACCTCGTCCACCGCCGGATGCAGCGACAGCACCGACTCGATGTCGACCGGCGAGATGTTCTCGCCGCCGCTGATGATCATGTCATCGACGCGGCCGGTCACGAAGAGCTCGCCGTCGGCATCGAAGTAGCCGGTGTCGCCGGTGAAGTACCAGCCCCGGTGCAGCGCCTTGGCGTCGGCGTCGGCGCGCTTCCAGTAGCCCTCGAAAGCCTCGTCGCCGGCGAGATCGGCGATGATCTGGCCTTCCTCGCGCACCGCCGCGACCGCCTCGGGATCGGTGCTGCCGAGCCTGACCACGCGCAGGCGCGCGTTGATGCCGGCGCGCCCGGCGCTGCCCGGCTTGCGCCGCGCGTCCTGGTTGATCGAGAAGGTGTAGATCTCCGAGCTGCCGTAGTGGTTGACGAAGAGCTCGGGGCGGAAAGCCTCCTCCAGCCGCAGCAGCAGCGCGTCGTGCATCGGCGCGCCGGCGAAGCCGAGCTTGCGCACGCTGGCGGTGTCGCGGCGGGCGAAGTCCGGGTGGGCGAGCAGGTCGTGGTACAGCGTCGGCACGAGGTAGAGGTTGCTCACCTGCTCCTGTTCGATCAGCGCCAGCGCCAGGCCGGCGTCAAACTTCGGCATGCACACGAAGCGGCCGTCGATCAGCGCCATTGCCAGCAGCGAGCGCACCCCCATGGTGTGGTACAGCGGCATCACGCCGAGCGTGCGCTCGCCGCTGCGGTACAGGTTCTGCGCGACGTGGGCCAGGGCGGCGGCGCGCTCGTGGCGATGGCGGCGCGGCACGCCCTTGGGCCTGCCGGTGGTGCCCGAGGTGTACAGCATCAGCGACACGTCGTCGGCGCCGGCCTGCGGCCCGCCCGCCAGCGGCGCGGCCGCGAGCAGTGCCTCGAAGGCATGCGTGGCGCCCGCCGCCTGCTGCACGCCGATGCGGACGACGGCGGCAGCCTGCGCCGATTCGGCGACGGCCGCGGCCGACACCGGCTCGAACACCAGCGCGCGCGCGCCCGAGTCGGCGAGGCAGTAGTCCACCTCCTCCGGCTTCGCGCGCCAGTTCAGCGGCGTGACGATGACGCCGAGGAACTGGCAGGCCCAGTGCAGCGTCGCCATCTCCCAGCGGTTCTGCAGGATCACGAGCAGGTGGTCGCCATGGTTGAGGCCGAGCGCCTTCAGCCCGCCGGCGACGGCGAGGATGCGCTCGTGCCATTCGGCATAGGTCAGGCGCAGCGGGCCGTCGACGAGGGCGACGGCGGCGGGGCTGCGTTCCAGGCTCTGCAGGAAGGTGCGGCCGAGATCAAGCATCGATTTTCTCCTTGGGTGGGGTTTGCCGCTGCGCGGCGACTTCGAGTACGGCGGCGACGATCGGGGCGTAGCCGGTGCAGCGGCACAGGTGGCCGGACAGCATGTCGCGCACCTCCTGCTCGCTCGGCTCGGACACGCGGCCGAGGAAGTCCATGCACGACATCAGGATGCCGGCCGTGCAAAAGCCGCACTGCAGCGCGTGATGGCGGCGGAAGGCCTGCTGCAGGTCGTTGAGCGTGCCGTCGGCGCCCGCCAGGCCCTCGACGGTGTCGATACGGCGGCCGTCGGCCTGCACCGCCAGGGTCAGGCAGGCGCGCGCGGCGACGCCGTCGATGCGCACCGTGCACGCCCCGCAGACGCCGTGCTCGCAGCCGACGTGGGTGCCGGTGGCGCCCAGTTCGTGGCGCAGGAAGTCCGACAGCAGCGTGCGGCTCTCGGCCAGGCCGCGGCGCGGCACGCCGTTCAGCTCCAGGCTCACTGCGTGCCGGCCCTCGTGGTGCAGATGCTTCATGCTCAGTCTCCTCATGTGGCGCCGGCGCGGCGGCCGGCATCCTCGATCGCGCGCAGGCCGAGCCGGCGCACCAGGTGGCGGCGGTAGCGAGCGCTGGCGTGGGGGTCGTCGCGGGCCTCCAGCTCCCAGGCGAAATCGTTCAGCGCCGCGGCGAGGGCCTCGCCCTCGAGCCGCGGCAGGCGCAGCACGCGCGGACGGTCGGCGACGCCGCCGACGCCGAGGCGGATCTCGTCGGCGCCGACCGCGGCGGCGCAGGCGACGATGGCGAAGTCGCCGTGGCGCGCCGAGAACTCCTCGAAAGCGTAGCCCCAGCCCGGCGCGGCAAGCGGGTAGCGCACCTCCTCGACGAGCTCGTCGTCCTGCCGCGCCGTGGTCAGCATGCCCTGGAAGAAGTCGCCGGCCGGCAGCACGCGGCGGCCGCGGCGCGAGCGCAGCACGACCTCGCCGCCGAGCAGGGCGAGGCACAGCGGCAGCTCGGCGCTCGGGTCGGCATGGGCGACCGAGCCGCACACGGTGCCGCGGTTGCGCACCTGGAAATGCGAGATGTAGGGGAAGGCGTGGCCGAGCAGCGGCACCTCGGTGCTGAGCCCGGCGCGCCACTCGACGCTGGCCTGGGTCGCTGCAGCGCCCACCACCAGCCTGCCGCCGTCGATGCGCACGTAGTCGAGCGGTGCCGTGCGCGAGATGTCGAGCAGCCGCGCCGGCTGGGCGAGACGCATGTTCAGCACCGTCACCAGCGACTGCCCGCCGGCGAGGATGCGGGCGTCGTCGCCGTGCTCGGCGAGCAGCGCGCAGGCCTCCTCGGCGGAATCGATGCGGATGTAGTCGAAAGGAGCCGGCTTCATTTTTTCCACCCCAGCAGTCGCAACAGACGGGTCCACCACGGCGCCGGCCTCGTCGGCGCGCCGCCGGCCTGGCGGCCGAGCTGCTCGAAGAGCTGGGCGAGGACGATGCGCGCCGCGCCTTCGAGCATGCGGCTGCCGACCGCGGCGACCTTGCCGCCGACCTCGGCGCGGTAGTCGTAGGACAAACGGGTGCCACCCGGCACCGCCTCGAGCCGCACGCGGCCGCTGCCGCGCGCGCTGCCAAGCGCCGACTGGCCGCTGCCGGCGAGCCGCAGCGCATGCGGCGGATCGAGCTCGGAGAGCGCGATCTCGGCCTCGTAGCGCGCCTTCACCAGGCCGACGCCGACGGTGACGTCGGCGCGGTAGCGGTGCTCGCCGACCGCCTGCAGGCCATGGCAGCCCGGGATCACGCGTGCCAGCGCCGCCGGGTCGAGCAGCACCCGGAACACCACCTCGGGCGGGGCGGCGATCTCGGTCGTGCCGCTGGCGCTCAGCGCGCGCCCGCCGCCCTCGCCCGCCGCCGGCTCGGGCGCCTGCGCGCGCGGCCGCGACGGTGCCGGATCGTCGAAGCCGATCAGCGCCATCAGCTTCGCCGGCGTCAGCGGCAGGCGCAGGTCGTGGCGGTCGCCGAGCGGTGACAGCGCATCGGCCACCGCGTTGGCGACGCACACCGGCGTGCTCATGTTGTTGCCCTCACCAAGGCCCTTCGCCCCCAGCGGCGTGAACGGCGACGGCGTCTCCAGGTGCAGGATCAGCGGCTCGGGCACTTCGCAGCTGGTCGGCACGAGGTAGTCGGCGAAGGTGCCGGACTGGAAGCCGCCGTCGTCGGCGTAGCGGAACTCCTCCATCAGCGCCGCCCCCAGGCCTTGGGCGAAAGCACCGCGGATCTGGCCGTCGGCCAGCGCCGGGTTCAGGATCCTGCCGGCGTCGTGGGCGGTGACGTAGCGGTCGATGCGCACGCGCCCGGTGTGGCGATCGATCTCGAGCGCGCAGATGTCGAAGGCGAAGCCGTAGGCCGCCGAGGTGTTGATGCGGTCGCCGGCGTCGGGCGCGGCGAGCGGCGCGGGCGTCCAGAACACGGTCTCGCGCAGGCCCGGGGCCTCGCCTTCGGGCAGCAGCGCCGGCGCCCAGTGCGCGCTGCCGCTGGCGCGGGCGAAGGCGAGCGCGCGTTCCGGCGCGCCGCGCGGGAAGACCTTGCCGCCGGCGAAGACGATCGCGTCCGCGGCGCAGCCGAACTGGTGCGCGGCGATGCGCGCGAGCTTGTCGCGCAGCTTCACCGCCGCCAGATGCACGGTGCCGGCGACCGCGCCGGCGAAGCGGCTCGAATAGTTGCCGGCGGCGACCGACCAGGCGTCCTTCTGGGTGTCGAACTCGACGTTGGTGACGATGTCGCCGGGCTGGAGGCCGAACACATCGGCTGCCACCTGGGCGCACACCGTCATGTGGCCCTGCCCCGCCGGCGCCGAGGCGACGACGACGCTGACGCTGCCGAGCAGGTCGATGCTCACCGTGGCGCTGGCGATGGCACCGTTCTTGGGCCCGGCCTTGGCGCGCTGCTCGGCGGTGAGCACGGTGCTGATGTAGCCCATGTTCGAGATCGAGGGCTCGACGATGGCGGCGAAGCCGATGCCGTACAGCCGGCCCTCGGCGCGCGCGGCGTCGCGGCGCCGATACAGCTCGGCCAGCCCGCCCTCGCGCACGGCGAGCTCGAGCGCCGCCGGGTAGTCGCCCGAATCGAGCAGCGCGCCGGCCGCGGCGCGGTAGGGGAAGGCCGCGGTTTGGACGAAGTTGCGCCGATAGACCGCCAGCGGATCGAGACCGAGCTCGACCGCGATGCGCTGCATCAGGCGCTCGAGGGCGAAGTACACCTGCGGCCCGCCGAAGCCGCGCACCAGCCCGGCGGGGGTCTTGTTCGTCAGCACGACGCGGTTGCGCACGGCCAGGTTCGCGATCGCATAGGCGCCGGTAAGCAGGCCGTGCATGCGGTAGAAGGTCGCCGGCTCGGGCGCGCGCAGGTAGCCGCCGACGTCGTCGAACTGGTCGTAGACGAGCGCGGTGATGCGGCCGTCGGCCTCGACCGCCGCCTCCAGCGTGGCCAGGCGGCCGGTCGCCGAAGTGGCGGCGGTAAGGTGCTCGAGGCGGTCCTCGACCCACTTCACCGGCGCGCCGGCCTTGCGCGCCGCCAGGCACATCAGCACGACGTAGGGAAACACGCTCTGCTTGACGCCAAAGCTGCCGCCCGAATCGCGCGGCGACTTGTGGCGCAGGCGCGTGCCCGGCACCTTCAGCGCCAGCGCCATCACCGCATGGAGCGAGAACGGCCCCATGAAGTTGGAGGTCACCTCGTAGCCCTCGTCGCCGGGCAGGTGCTCGGCGATGACGACCGCGCCTTCGATCGGGGTACAGGAGTTGCGCGGATAGCGCACCGTCACCGCGACGCGCCGCGCCGCCGCGGCGAAGGCGGCCTCCGGCTCGCCGTAGCGGAAGCTGCGGTCGCTGACGACGTTGCTGCCGACCGCCGGATGCAGCAGCGGCGCGCCCTCGGCGGCCGCGGCCTCGATGTCGACCACCGCCGGCAGGGTCTCGTAATCGACGCGGATCAGGTCGAGGGCGTCCTCGGCGAGGTAGCGATCCTCGGCGACGACGACGGCGACCGGCTCGCCGACGTAGCGCACGCGCTCGACCGCGAGCGACCAGTGCTCCATCGGCTGCTTGACGCCGACGACGAAGGGCTGCGACCAGCGCCGCACGTCCTCGCCGGTGAGTACCGCGCGCACGCCGCACGCCGCCGCCGCCTGCGCGACGTCGATCGCCTTCAGCAGCGCATGAGCGTGCGGCGAGCGCAGCACCGCGGCGTGCAGCGTGCCGGGCTTGACGCCGAGGTCGTCGGCGTAGCGGCCGCGGCCACTCAACAGCGCGGCGTCCTCGACGCGCTCGAGCGCGCGGCCGACGAAGGGCGCCTGCCGCGCCGCCTCGACGGCGGGGGCGTCGCTCTTCATCGCCCGCCCTCCGCCGGTCCCTTCCCGCCCGCTCGCCGCGCATCAGCGCGGCCCGGACGACAGCTGTGCCTGTCCATGCTCCTCCTCCGTCTGTCGCGCCTCGCCGGGCGCTGCTGTTGCGCACCGATCGGCGTCGGCGCGTGAAGGGGAAGATAGGCGGGGACGGCGGCGCGACCCTTATCGCGGAGTCGGGGGAATTACCCTGGAGTCTGATTTTTCGCCGCTGCCGCGACGGCACGCAGTGGCCGCTAGCGCAGGTGCGCGGCGGTGCTCAACGCGGCAAGGGCTCCGCGCTCTCGGCCTCGACCACGTCGACGACCTTGCGGTACTCGCTCGGCGTGATGCCGAGATGCTCGCGGAAGAAGCGCGTAAAGTGGCTCTGCGCCGAAAAGCCGAGGTCGAGCGAGATGCCGGCGATCGCCTCGTTGCCGCTGCTGAGGTTGCGGATCGCCCCCTCCATGCGCAGCACATTCGCGTAGACGCCGGGCGTCAGGTTGGTACAGCGGCGGAACAGGGCGAAGAAGTGGGCGCGCGACAGGGCGCACTCGGCGGCGATGCGGTCGAAGTCGAGACCCTCGCCGAGGCCGTCGCGGATCAGCGCCATCGCCCGCCGGATGCGCGGGTCCGCCGTCTGGCGCCGGGACGCGCGCAGCAACTCGCCGAAGTTGCGCCATTCCGAATTGCGGTCGATGACCGTGATCATCAGCTCGAACAACTGCGTCTCCAGGCGCGCGGGCGGAATCGCGTCGGCCACCAGCATCTCGCCGGCGAGTTCGTCGGCGAGCCTGCGCGCATGAGCCGTGATCTCGACGCAGGGGTGCGGAAAGAACTGCGGATGGCCGCTGACCGCCAGCTGGCGCTGGATCTCGGCGAGCCAGGCCGGCTCGATGTAAAGCGCCAGCAGCACCGTACGCCCGACTTCTGGCTGGTGGCAGGCGTAGGCGTGCGGCTCCCAGGCATTGACCAGCACCGCGGTCGCGGCGGTCAGCGGCTGCAGCGCGCCGCGCACGGAAAAGAAAGTGTCCGGCCCGCTGAGCTTGATCAGCGCATGGCAGTGGTGATGGGCGTGCGCGATCAGGGGCTTGTCCATTTCGAGCAGGGCCACGCGGCCGAAGCGCCCCTGAAAGATCTTGATCGCACGTGACATGCTGCGTCCTGGCTCGGTGATGGGAAATCAGCGCCCGGACTTCGGGAGCGGCGTGCCCGCTTCCGTCCGCTCGTCCTGCGGCACCGCACCAATTCGACCGCCGTCTTCGTCCGCCGGTTGCACGTCGGCCGGCACATCGATGTCGGCGAGCACGCCGGCGTCGTCGCCGTCGATCCGCCGCAGCGCGGCGGCGTGGCGCTGGATCAGCTGGCGCGCGCCCTCGTCACCACGCAACGCGCACAGCTGCGCGCCGAAAGCGGCGCCGAAGCCGACCGGATGGCCGCGTCTTCCCGCGTGGAAGGGCGCGGCCAGCGGCGCCCCGGCGACGATCGCCTGCGCCACCGCGGCGATCGTCGCCGGCCGGACGTAGGGCATGTCGGCGAGCGCGATCAGCCAGCCGCGCGCGCCCGCAGTCGCGCCCACGCCGCAGGCGATGCTCGCCGCCATGCCGGCGCCCGCATCGGCGCACGGCAGCCAGTCGATGCCGGCGGCCGCCAGCGCGGCCTGCAAGGCATGGTCGTCGGGGCGCACCACGGCCAGCACCGCACCGGCCCCGGCGCGCAGGTTGAGCGCGCTGCGCACGCCCACCGGGCTGCCGTCGGGCAAGAGGTGGCAGAGCTTGTTGCTGCCAAAGCGCGTGCTGCGCCCGGCAGCGAGCAGGAGGCCGACCACACCGTCAGGGGATGCAGGCACGGCATCGACAGCGCTCACGGGCGGCTCCAGCGAAAAGTCGGGACGCCGGCAGTGTAACGGCGGCGCAGGGTCGATGCAGCCTCGCACGTCCGGCGCGGACACGGTCGTGCCCGGCCCGGGTCACTCCAGGCGCAGGAAGTTCTCGGCCAGCGCATCCGCGCCGAAGCGCTCGATCAGGCCGTCGAGCTCGGCGAGCAGACCGTCGTCCTCGTCCTCCTCGAGCGCGCCCTCGCCCACCAGCCGGGTGAGCAGGCCGCCGGTCATGGCCTCGCGCACGCTCACCAGCGTCGGCAGATACTCGCGGTTGTCGTCGTTGACGACGGCCTCGATCACGCGCGACAGCGGCTCGCTCGCGCTGACCTGGAGGAAGTCCACCGCCACCGCATCGTCACCGTACTCCTCGATCAGGGCATCGAGCTCGTCGAGATCGGACTCGGCGACATCGAAGCGGTGCATGCGCTCGGCCGCCTTCACCGACGGCGGCAGCAGATCGGCGACGAAGCGGCGCAGCTGGCCCAGGGTGATCGGCTGGTCGATGTCCGGATCATTGCAGCGGCTCTCGATGAGTTCGCCCAGCCGGGTGCTGACGCGGACGGAAGCATCGATCGGGTTGCGTGCCATGGCTCCTCCCGGGGTCGAAGTGCGGCGGTCATTGACGTTTCCAATCTATGCCGGATTCGCGCGGATTCAAGGACATCGCACGCGCGCCGGCGTACACCTGCCCGGCGGCGGACAGGCCCGCATCCCATATGCCGTCCAGCTCGCCCCTCGTCCTGCACCGCGCTTGAGCTTGAAGTGCGCCGCCCCCGGCGACGGTCTTGAAATCTCCCCGGCCCCACCCTAACTAGGTGTTCGGGGCGCCAGCGAGGGCGCCACCGGGATCACGACAGGAGGCTCGTATGTACTACCGTTCCTTGTTCCCCCGCGACGTGTTCGCGGAACTGGACCGCCTGCAACGCGAGATGCAGCAGGCTTTCGACGTCGGCCCCAGCATCCGCGGCCTCACACGCGGCTTTCCGGCGCTGAACGTGGGCGGCACGCCGCGCTCGGTCGACATCTACGCATTCGCGCCGGGGCTCGATCCGGCCACGCTCGAAGTGCAGCTCGAGAAGGGCACGCTGACGATCGCCGGCGAGCGCAAGGCCGCGCAGGTGCCGGAGAAGGCCACCGTGCATATCGGCGAGCGCTTTGCCGGCCGATTCCGCCGCGTCGTCTCCCTGCCCGACGACATCGACCCGAACACGATCGAGGCGAAGTACCGCGATGGCGTGCTGTATGTCCGCATCCAGCGCCGGGCCGAAGCGCAGCCGCGGCGCATCGCCATCCAATAAGCAGCGAGGAGGACAGACCATGAACGACCAGACCAGCGTTGCCAAGGCGCCCGAACAGGCGCGCGAGGAGGCGACCCTGCTGCCGCCGGTGGACGTCATCGAGGACGCCAGCGGCATCACCCTCTATGCCGATCTGCCCGGCGTACCGAAGGACAGGCTGAGCCTGCAGGTGGAAGCCGACACCCTCACCATCGAGGGCGAACTCGGGCTCGACCTGCCCGAGGGCATGGAAGCGAGCCACGCCGAGGTCGGCCTGCCGCGCTTCCGCCGCGTGTTCACGCTGTCGCGCGAACTGGACGCGGGCAAGGTCAGCGCCGAGTTCAGGCACGGCCTGCTCACGCTGCGCATCCCGAAGGCCGAGCATGCGCAGCCGCGGCGCATCGAGGTCCAGGTGGCCTGATCGGTGCAGCGCCGATCGGCCGCGCTAGGGCGGCGGGTCGGCGCGCCAGTCCACGACGTCGAGCCCGGGCACCGCCGCAAAACCGGGCTCGGCGGTGATCAGCGGGCAGTGGGCGGTGAGCGCGTGCGCCGCGATCAGCAGGTCGAGCGCACCGAGCGCCCTGCCCTCGGCTTCGAGCCGGGTGCGCAGCGCGGCGTAGGTTTCCGCGCAGGCGGCGGTCCACGGCAGGATCTCGATCGTCGCCAGCAGGCCCTCGACCACCTGGCGCAGGCCCGGCCCGGCCGGCCGCGACGCCAGCGCGTGACGGATCTCGGCGGCGGTGATCGCCGACACGCACACCGGCCGCCGGCGTACGTAATGCTCCAGCGCCGGCGACTGGCCGCTGACCAGCGCCGCCACGGCATTGGTGTCGAGCATCACGCCGCTGCTCACCGGAGCACCCGCGCCAGAGGAGAATCAGCGCCATCGCCGGACCGCCGGACCACGGCGCTCATGGCCAGTCCCGCTCGCCGTGCTCGCCGCCGTCGCGCGCAGCGAGGAAGCCGTCGAAGTCCTGCGGCGCATGCTGGCGCAGGCGGTCGCGCAGGCGGAAGAAGTCGTCCCACGAGGCCGGTTTCGGGCTCAGGATCACCTCGCCGCTGAGCGGATCGCGACGGATCAACACCTCGTCGCCGGCGAAGCGGAACTCGTCGGGCAGGCGCACGGCCTGGCTGCGGCCCTGCATGAACAGTCTGGCGGTGAGCATGGCGGAGTCCGGGGTGGCTCGTACAGGTACAGCATAGTCGATGGCAAACCCCTTTCCCGCTGCGCCCGCCTTCCGCCTACCGCCAACCGCCAGCGCCTCCCGCGCAACCCCCGCCTCCCGCGCGCCCCTCGCGGCCCCCACCTCCCGCCCCACCCGCCGCGCACGCTCGCGCCCGGCGCCGGGACCACAGCGCCGTCGACCACGGTTCAGGCAAGCGCGCCCAGCAGCCAGCCGCCGCCCGCGCAGGCGACGACGACCAGCCACGGCGGCAGCTTCCAGAACACCAGCGCGACCAGCGCCACCAGCGCCAGGGCGAAGTCCTGCGGGCGCAGGATCGCGCTCGTCCACACCGGCTGGTAGAGCGCGGCGACGAGCAGCCCGACCACCGCCGCATTGACCCCGGCCAGTGCCGCCTGCGTGCGCCGGTGGCGGCGCAGCTGCTCCCAGAACGGCAGCGCGCCGACGACGAGCAGGAAGGACGGCGCAAACACCGCCACCAGGCAGAGCAGGCCGCCGGCCCAGCCGGAAGGGCCGCCGTTCATCGATGCACCGAGGAAGGCGGCGAAGGTGAACAAGGGGCCGGGCACCGCCTGCGCCGCGCCGTAGCCGGCGAGGAAGGCCTCGTTGTCGACCCAGCCGGGGGGCACGACCTCGGCCTGCAGCAGCGGCAGCACGACGTGACCGCCGCCGAACACGAGGGCGCCGGCGCGGTAGAAGGCATCCACCAGCGCCAGGCCTTGGTCCGGAACCAGCCGCGCCAGCAGCGGCAGGCCGAGCAGCAGGACGAAGAACAGCGCCAGCGACGCCATGCCGGCACGCCGCCCGACCGCCACCGGCAGCGGGTCGTGGCCATCGCCCGCGGCCGGCTTGAACAGCGCCAGGCCGGCGAGGGCGGCGACGGCGATGACGCCCACCTGGGTCCAGGCACGCGGCGCGAGCAGCACGATGCAGGCCGCGATCGCCATGATGCTGACACGCGGCGCGTCCGCGCACAGGTTGCGCGCCATGCCCCACACCGCCTGCGCCACCACCGCCACCGCCACCACCTTCAGGCCGTGCAGCGCGCCGGGCGCGAGCGCCTCGCCGGAGCCGGCGACGCCAAGCGCGAACAGGATCAGCGCGACCGCCGACGGCAGCGTGAAGCCCGCCCAGGCCGCCAGCGCCCCGGCGTAGCCGGCACGCGACAGGCCGAGCGCGAGGCCCACCTGGCTGCTCGCCGGCCCGGGCAGGAACTGGCACAGCGCCACCAGATCGGCGTAGCTGCGCTCGGACAGCCAGCGCCGGCGCGCGACGAACTCGGCGCGGAAATAGCCCAGGTGCGCGACCGGGCCGCCGAAGGAGCTCAGCCCGAGGCGCAGGAAGATGAGGAACACCGCCCACGGGCTGCGGTCTTCGCTGCGGATGTCGGTCATGCGCGTGCCTTTGTCGTCGATGGCGGAAGCGGCGCATGATAATCGACCAAGCTCTGCGGGCACGCCCGCACCGCCCGGCCCCGATGGGCCGCGACCACAAGGATCGCCCAACGCATGGACCGCCCCACCTCTCGCCCCACCTCCGTACTTCGCCCCGCCTCCGCCTCTCGCCCCGCCTCCCGCGCCGTCCCTGGCCGCCTCCGCCCCGCCGTCCTGCGCCGCGGCCTCGTCGCCCTGCTCGCCTGCCTGCCCCTGTTCGCCTTCGGCGCCGCGCCGCAGTGGCAGGGCGCGGCCTTCGAGGGCGACCGCGCCGCGCTGGCGAAGCTGGCGCGGGCCGGCGCCAGCGTGATCCGCGTCTATCGCGAGCCCGACGCCTGGGTGCTGGACGAAGCGGCGCGGCTCGGGCTGAAAGTCGTCATGGGCCTGTGGATGGCGCATCCGCGCCACGGCTTCCGCCTCGACGACGCCGCGGCCGTGCGCGCGCAGGAAGACGCGCTGCTCGCCTTCGTCGCCCGCCACCGCGACCACCCGGCGCTGCTCGCCTGGGGGGTGGGCAACGAGGTCGAGACCGGCGTCGCCGACCCGCTGCCGGTGTGGCGCGCGGTGAACCGGCTCGCCGCCCGCGTCAAAGCCGCCGACCCGACGCGGCCGACGCTGATGGTGGTGGCCGACACCGGCATGGACGCGCTGAAGCAACTCGCCGGCTGCTGCCCGGACGTGGACATGCTCGGCATCAACGTCTATGCCGGCGCCGTGTTCGACCTGCCGCAGCGCCTGCGCACGGCCGGCATCGCCAAGCCGGTGGTGATCACCGAGCTCGGCCCGCTCGGCCAGTGGCAGGCCGGGCGCAAGCCGTGGGGCGCGCCGGTGGAGCCGACCAGCAGCGAGAAGGCCGCCTTCTTCCGCGACGCCCTCGCCTTCCTGCGCACGCAGCCGCAGATCGCCGGCGTGTTCCCCTTCCTGTGGGGGGCGAAGCAGGAGCAGACCGAGACCTGGCACGGCCTGCTGCTCGCCGACGGCAGCGAGACGGCGATGACCGACGCCCTGGCGGCGGCCTGGGGCCGCCCGGTGGCCGAGCCGGCGCCGGTGATCCGCGGCATCGGCATCGCCGCCGACGAGTTCGCCCCCGGCCAGACGATCGGCGCCGGCGTCGATGCCGCCGCCTTCGACGGCTCGGCGCTGACCACCGAATGGAAGGTGCTCGCCGAGGCCACCGATCTGCGCAAGGGCGGCGACACCGAAGCCGCACCCGCGCGCATCGCAGTCGCGATCGAGCACGCCGACGCCGCCAGCGTGCGCTTCGTCGCCCCGGCCCAGGCCGGCGCCTACCGCCTGTTCATCACCGTGCGCGACCGCAAGGGCAAGGCCGCCACCGCCAATCTGCCCTTCCGCGTGCGCTGAGCGCGGTCGGCGCGCTCACGCGCTGCCGCTGCCCTGGCCGCCGTCCGCGGCGCGCGCCCGGTACTGGCGCGCGAGCCAGCGGCTGAGGCCGTCGAGGCCGGGAAAGAGCACGCGCTCGGTGACGTTGCACTGGTCGAGCTTGTCGCGGACTTCCCACTTCAGGGCGGCCGGGATGACGATCTTGCGGCACAGCGCGGGGTGGTGCTCGATCCAGTCGTCGATGCGCGCGGTGGGCGCGGACATCACCGAGAACAGCGCGAACTGGTTGGCGATGCGGTCGTCGATCGAGGGCGGCTCGAAAAAGAGCAGGAAGGGCTCCGCCGACATCGCCTCGAAGCCGTCGAGCGTGGTCACGGTGCGCTCGAGGAGCTCGGTCGTGAAGGCGTTCGCGCCTTCGCTGTCGAGCGCGTCGCGCACCCCGGCGGGCAGCAGCCGGTGCGCGCGCTCGTAGTTCACCGCCCAGATCGCGCCGTCGCGCGCCATCGCCTCGGCGCTGGCGGTGGCGAAATGCATCGCCACCAGCGGCGAGTGCGTCCAGTCCAGCAGCCGCGTCGGCAGGCCGTGGTGCTGCGCCACCGACAGCCAGTGCCAGAGCGAGTCGCGCTCGACGACGTCGCGGTGGGCGTACTTGGCGAAGTTGCGGATCAGATGGCGCTCGAGCCGCGCGCTGTCGCCGCCGAGGCGGGCGAGGCTGGTGGCGAGGCCGTGGCCGGCATCGTCCAGGCCGCGGAAGGCGCAGGGCGAGCGGTAGCGCAGGATGCGCTCGTTCCAGGCGCCCTCGAACAGCAGCGCCTGCAGCTGGCTCCAGGATTCCGCCACACAGACTTCCATGCATTCCCCCTGGCTCACCGGCCCCTCGCCTGCCGCACCCTGGCCTGCCGCACCCTGGCCTGCCGCGCCCCCGTCCGCCGCGCCCCACCCGCTCAAAGGTCGAGCACCAGGCGCGCGCCGCGGCAGCCCGACACGCACACCATCATGCTCTTGTTCGCCGCGCGCTCGGCCTTGCTCAGCACCGAGTCGCGGTGCTCGGCCTCGCCCTCGAGGATGCGCGTCTCGCACGAGCCGCACACCCCCTCCTGGCAGTTGAACGGCACGTCGATGTGGTTCGCCTGCAGCACGCCGAGCAGCGATTCGCCCGCGCCCACCTGCAGCCTGCGCTGGCTGCGCTGCAGCACGAGCTCGTAGGCGCCGCTGGCCGCGGCGGCCGGCTGGTCGGTGCGCGCGGCGAAGCGCTCGACATGGACGTTGGGGTAGCCGAGCGCCTCGCACACGGCCTCGAAGCGGTCGATCATCGGCGTCGGCCCGCAGCAGTAGAAGTGCGCCTTGGCGTCGAACTGCTGCAGGTAGGCCTGGAGCTCGGGCGGCCCGCCCGCTTCTTCGTCGACATGCCAGTCGACGCTGCCGCCGAGGCGGCCGATATCGCGCGCGAACGCGGCCTGGCGGCGCGAGCGCACGCTGTAGAGCAGGCGCACCGGGCGGCCGAGCTCGAGCAGGCGCGCGTACATGCTGTAGATCGGCGTGATGCCGATGCCGCCGGCGAGCAGCACGGTGTCGCCGGCCGTCTCGTCGAGGACGAAGTGGTTGCGCGGGCGCGACACGGGCAGCAGCTGGCCGACGCGCAGCTGCTCGTGGATGTAGCGCGAGCCGCCGCGGCTGGCACGGTCGAGCAGGACGCCGACGACGTAGGCGCGCGGCGAGGAGCGCGGCACCACCAGCGAGTAGCTGCGCGCGATGCCGTTGGGAAGGAAGAGGTCGACGTGCGCGCCCGCCGCCACCGGCGCCAGCTCGGCGCCGTCGGGCGCGGCCAGTTCGACGCTGAGCACGCCGTCGGCCTCGTAGCGCATCGCCTCGACGCGCATCGTCATGGTGTCGTCTGTAGTCATTTCGGTTTCCATCGCTGCGGCCCCGTCCGCCACGCGGACGGCGCCGTGAATCCGTGAGCCCCGGCCGCGGCCGGCGGCGCGAGGCGGACAGTGCCCCGCGCCGCGCGCCGCTCAGCGGGCTGCGTGGGCGGTGTCGAGCTGCGCGGCCTCGAGTTGCGCGGCCGCGATGCCGCGCAGGTAGCGCCGCTGGCGCACCAGACCCATGTCGTGCTGGTAGAGGAACTCGCGCTGGCAGGCGTCGGGCTCCATCAGCTCGAGCGTCCTGCGGTCCTGCTCGACCACCTCCCAGTGCCGCGCCTCGAGGCGGTTCTTGTACAGGAAGCGCCACACGTCGCGCTGCCAGCCGCCCACCTTGCGGCAGCGCCAGAAGACGACGCCGCAGGTCTCGCGCGTGATCGGCACGTACATGCCGATGATGGTGAAGTTGCCGCCGGGGCCGCCGGTCTTCGGGTAGGGGATCTCCAGGCGGTGGTACATCAGCTTGCCGTCGTCGTAGAGCTCGGTCCAGTCGAAGTTCACGTTGCGCTGGCCCTTCTTCTCGAAGAAGAAGCCGTGGTCGGTGTCGCGGATGACGAAGTCGGCCGAGATGTCGCCCTCGGCCATCGAGTGCGACTGCTTGTGCAGGTACACGCCGTGCATCGGGTCCATGACGTTGTCGGCGACGTAGCGGTAGTCGCTCTGCCACTCCATGTAGGAGTGGAAGTGGCTCCACTCGGGCGAGGCGAGGTATTCGGGCAGCGCCAGCGCCGGCGGCGCGTCGACGGGCGTGGCCGCGTTGTAGAGGAAGATCATGCCGGCGGCGTCCTGCACGTGGAAGGCGCGCGTCGTGCGCGAGCCTTCGAGCTTGCACCCCGGGCTGCCGGGCACGCGCGTGACGCGGCCGTCGCAGCGCACCTCGACGCCGTGGTAGGCGCAGGCGATGCGGTCGCCGAGCACGACGCCCACCGACAGCGGCGCGCCGCGGTGCGGGCAGTGGTCCTCGAGGCAGTGGATCTGGCCGCTCGCCGGATCGCGCCACAGCGCGAGCTTGAGGCCGAGGCGGCGCAGGCTGATCGCGCGGTCGGTGACGAAGCTCGAGGGGCAGATCGCGTACCAGCGGTCCTTCAGGCCGTCGGCGAGGTAGTCGTCGATGGGGTCGATGTCCTTGGTGTTCATGCTGCTGTCTCCAGATGCTCGTTGTGTCGCTTGTCGTGGTCTGGTCGCGCTCAGGCGCCCAGGCGCGCCATCTCGGCGCAGAACAGCTCGGGCGTCCACGGCGCGCCGTTCGGCGCGCTCGGGCCGGACTGGTTCAGGTAGGCGACCAGGGGCGCCAGCTCGTGGATGCCCTGCGCGTAGGCGCGCTCGATCGCGTCGCCGAGCAGGTCCTCGAACGGGGTTGGCGCCGCGACGCGGGCCTGGTGCGGCTCGAGGTAAAGGGGCCGGTTGGTGGTGCTCATGTCTGACTGTCTCCTCTTGAAGGCTTCGCAGCGCCGTTGGTCGCTGCGCTCGAATGAAATCCGGCTGCGGCGTCAGCGCGCGGCGCTGCGCTCGCCGGGCTTGTCGCGCTCGCCGCTGCGGTCGCTGAGAAAGCCGCTGCGCGGGGCGTCGGCGCCGTGCGGCCGGCGGCTGACGCCGTCGATGCCGCCCTCCACCGCCCACTCGGCGAACACGGTTGGGCCGGGCTCGAACTCGCGCGGCACCCACTCGCCGGTGAGCTCGTCCTCGTCGGCGTAGTACTCGGCCAGCCCCCCGGCGGGGTTGTCGAAATACCAGAAGTAGGCCGAGGACACCGGGTGACGGCCCGGCCCGAGCTGGGTGCGCCAGCCGCAGCGGTCCATCGCCATGCCGCCGCCGATCACCTCGTGGATGTCGCGCACGGTGAAGGCGACGTGGTTGAGGCCGTTCTTGCCGCTCGGCAGCTGCAGCAGGAAGAGGTCGTGGTGGCCGCCGTGCGGCGCGCAGCGCAGGAAGCTGCCGCGGCCCGGGTACTGGTCGGAGAGCGCGAAGCCGAGCTTCTCGGTGTAGAAGCGCACCGCCTCCTCGCGCCGCGCGGCGAAGAAGACGACGTGACCGACCTCGATCGGCACCGCGCGCTCGTAGATCGGCGCCGGCCGGTTCACGCGCGGGCGCCGGTTCCAGGTGTTGAACTCGGCGCCCTCGACCGCGACCGCGCGCTTGCGGCTGACCTGCAGCCCGAGCGCGATGCCGTTGGGGTCGATGCAGCGCAGCCGGCCGTCGGCCACCGCATAGCCGGGCGCATCGCGCAGGCCTTCGGCGTAGCTCGCCAGGTCCGCTTCGCTGTCGACGCCCCACACCACCTCGACCAGGGTCGGGCCGTCCTCGATGCCGGCCGGCAGGCCGGGGCGCGACGGGTGCGCGACGCGCACGACGCAGTCGTTCAGGGTGTGGAACACGAGTTCGTCGGCGCGCTCGGCGACGAGGCGCAGGCCCCAGTCGGTGAAGAACTTCCTGCAGCGCGCGAGATCCGCGGCGCGATAGGTGATCTCGTCGATGCCCAGTACCGCCATGTTGCTGTCTCCTCTCACTCTGTCGGTATTGTTTCGGGGCCGCTTCAGGCAGCCGCCGTGCGCGGCGTGGCCCAGGCCAGGGGCGCCTCGTTGAGGCCCCAGTAGACGCCCTTCTGCTCCATGTACTGCAGGATCCCCTGCCGCCCCTTCTCGCGCCCGAGGCCGCTGTCGCGCCAGCCGCCGAAGGGCGTCGCGGCGGAGAACTGCTTGTAGGTGTTGATCCACACCGTGCCCGCCTGCACCGCGCGCGCGACGCGCCAGGCGCGCTTGTAGTCGCGCGTCCAGATGCCGGCGGCGAGCGCGTAGACGCTGTCGTTGGCCTGCGCGATCAGGTCGGCCTCGTCGTCGAAGGGCAGCGCCACCAGCACCGGGCCGAAGATCTCCTCCTGGCAGACGCGCGCGCGGTTGTCGAGGCCGTCGAGG
Organism: Thauera sp.; assembly: GCA_024710965.1. Taxonomy (GTDB): domain Bacteria; phylum Pseudomonadota; class Gammaproteobacteria; order Burkholderiales; family Rhodocyclaceae; genus Thauera. The sequence continues at coordinate 40,862 of JANJTU010000314.1, forward strand.
ATGGTCGGGCGGTAGTAGTAGCCGCGCGCGAAGGCCGCGCCCTGCGGCCGTTCGCCGCCGCACAGCAGGCGCCCGCCTTCCTCGCGCCCGAGCGCGACATAGCGCTCGACCGCGTCGCGGTGCTGGGCGGTGATCAGCGGCCCCATCTGGGTGCGCTCGCTGGCCGGGTCGCCGACGGCGAGCGCCTCGGCACCGGCCACCAGCCGCGCCATGAACTCGTCGTAGCGGCGGCGGGCGACGAAGAGCCGCGAGCCGGCGATGCAGGACTCGCCCGAGGAGCTGAAAATGCCGTACAGCACGCCCTTGAGCGCGTGCTCGAGCTCGGCGTCGTCGAACACCATCGTCGGCGACTTGCCGCCGAGCTCGAGCGACACCGGCATGCACTTGTCGGCGGCGATGTGGGCGATGTGGCGGCCGGTCCGGGTGCCGCCGGTGAAGGACACGCGGCGCACGAGCGGATGGCGGGTGATCGCGTCGCCGATCACCGAGCCCTTGCCCGGCAGCACGCTCACCAGGCCGCGCGGCACGCCGGCTTCCTCGCAGATGCGGGCGAGCTCGAGCGCGAGCAGCGGCGTCACTTCGGCGGGCTTGACCACCACCGCGTTGCCGGCGGCGAGCGCCGGCGCCATCTTCTGCGCCTCGCTCGCGATCGGCGAGTTCCACGGCGTGATCGCGGCGACCACGCCCATCGGCTCGTACACGCTGATCGACAGGTAGTCGCCGCGCGCCGGCGTGATCGCCTCCTCGAGCGTCTCGCAGGCGGCGGCGAAGAACTGGAAGGTGGCCGCGGCGCTCGCCACCAGCGCGCGCGTCTCGAGGATGGGCTTGCCGTTGTCGAGGCGCTGCTTGTGCGCGAGCGCCTCGCCGCGGGCACGGATCAGCTCGGCGACGCGGTAGAGCACGAGCGCGCGCTCGTGCGGCTTCTGTTGCGCCCAGCCGCTGGTGTCGAAGGCGCGCTGCGCGCCGGCGATCGCCTCCTCGACGTCGGCGAGGCTCGCCGCATTGAGGCGGGCGACGACTTCGCCGCTGGCCGGGTAGAGCGAGGCGTAGGGGTCGCCGCCGCCGCGGCGCCATTCGCCGGCGATGCAGATGGGCAGGATCTGGTCGGGGTCGTACATGGCGGCTCCTAGATCGTGATCGCGTGCGCGCTGTTCGTCAGCGCCCGCGCGACGCAGAACACCGTCAGCGCGGAGGTCTTGGGGTTGGCGCGCAGCGGCTTGCCGCTCATCGTCAGCTCGAGGCGGCCGAAGGCGCCCTGGGCGTCGATGTGGTGCTGGTTCTCCTCGACGCGCGGGTCGGCCCACAGCTCGACGCGGGTCGCGTCCAGCCCCAGGCCGGCGAGCGCGACGGTGGCCGCGACGTTGGCGTTCTTCGGGAAGCGGCGCGCGGCCTCGCGCGCCGTGCCTTCGAAGATGCGCACCGGCTCGACCACCGCGTCGAGCGCGAGCTCGGCCTCGGCCGGCGTGCCCTGCCAGGCGCGCGGCGGCTTGCGGCCGACGTAGCACACCGTCTCCAGCCCGCCGAGGCGGGCGGCGGCGAGCGCGTCGATGGCGCCGATCGCACCGGGCAGCAGCTGCGCCTGCGTGCCGCCGCGCCGCGCCGCCTCCTCCAGGCGTTCGGCGAGCCCGTCCTCGGACAGCGCGCCGACCGAGATCACGAGGCAGGGAATGCCGCGCTCGAGCGCCGGGATCACGTGCTGCCCGATCGCGGAATGGCCGGCGCACTCGACGATCAGGTCGGGGCGGCCGGCGCCGAGCTCGACCGCCGCGGCGAGCCGCGCGCCCGGCGCAGCGCGCTCCAGCGCCGCGCGCACCGCCGCATCCTCCGGATGCGGCACCACCACCGCGTCGACCGCGATCTCCGGATTGCCGCGCACCAGCTCCAGCACCCCGGCGCCGATTGCGCCGAAGCCGATCATGGTCACGCGCTTGACCTGCTGGTGCCCGTTCATGCCGCGCTCTCTTCGAGGTCGCTCTTCTGGCTCACCGGCGGGCCGGCGAACACGGTCTTGAAGCTGCCAATCGACAGCATGTCGATCTCGAGCAGGTAGGGCCCCTTCCTCGCCAGCGCGGCGTCGAGCGCGGCCTCGAGGCCGTCGAGCTGGCTCACCCGCGCGTGGCGCAGGCCGAGCGCCGCGGCGAGCTGGGCGTAGTCGGGCGTGTGCAGGTCCACGTAGCAGCGGCGGCCGCCATAGTAGGTGTCCTGGATGTTCTTGATGACGCCATAGCCCTTGTCGTTCATCAGCACGATCAGCAGGTCGGCCTCCTCCTGCACCGCGGCGGCGAGCTCGCCGAGGTTGAGGATGAAGCCGCCGTCGCCGGCGAGGCACAGGGTCTTGCGCCCGGAGCCGCTCACCGCGGCCGCGACCGCGGCGCCGATGCCCATCGCCAGGCCCTGGCCGATGCCGCCGCCGAGCGCATGCACGCCGGCGGTCGGCTCGAACACGCGCAGCTCGCGGTTGCCCCAGGTGCTGTTGGAGACGGTGACGTCGCGCACCCAGTTGAACTTGCGCCCGATGCGCGCCTGCAGCGTCGCCACCAGCCGGGCATAGGGACCGAGGCCGTCGACCAGGCCGCGCACGGCCTCGTCGTGGGCGCGGCGCAGCGCCACGGCATGCGCCGGATCGACCTTCATGCGGCCTTCGAGGCGGTCGGCGAGGCCTTCGAGGGCGAGCGTGGCGTCGCCCGTGACGAAGTAGTCGCTGTTGTAGCAGCGCCCTTCCGCCGAGGGGTCGGCGTCGATGCGGAACAGCGGGCGCGGCAGCTGCAGCTCGTACTTCAGCGTCTCGTTGCTGCGCAGGCGCGAGCCGACCACCAGCATCGCGTCGCACTCGCGGTAGAAGGCCTGCACCGGCGCGTGCAGGTTGTAGGCGCCGAGCGAGCGCGGGTCGTCCTCGGGGACGATGCCGCGGCCCTGGGTGCTGGTGACGACGCCGAAGCCCAGATCGAGCAGGCGCTGCACCGCGGCACCGGCCTGGCGCGCGCCGCCGCCGAGCCACAGCAGCGGGCGGCGCGCACCGGCGAGGCGCTCGGCGAGCTGGTCGAGCGCCTCGGGCGCGGGCGCCAGGGTCTTCAGCGGCAGCGGCGCGAGGTCCTCGGGCAGAGGGATCAGCGCACTCTGGATGTCGATCGGGATCTCGACGCTGACCGGGCCGGTCGGCGCGCTCAGCGCGGTCTGCACCGCGAGCTTGAGCGTGCTGAGCGCGGTCTCGGCGCTGCGCACGCGGAACGCGGCCTTGGACACCGCCTTCAGCATCGTCAGCTGGTCGGGCGCCTCGTGGATGTAGGCGAGGTTGCGGTCGAGGTAGGGGCTCTCGATCTGGCCGGTGATGTGCAGCAGCGGCGTGCCCGCGGTGAGCGCCTCGACCATCGCGCCCGAGGCGTTGCCGGCGGCGGTGCCGGTGCTGGTGAGGCACACGCCCAGGCCGGCGGTGGTGCGCGCAGCGGCGTCGGCCATGTTGGTGGCGCCGGCCTCGCCGCGCGCCGGGACGAAGCGGATGCGGCCGCGCGCATGGAAGGCGTCGAGGATCGGCATGTTGTGGATCGAGATCACGCCGAAGGCCGTGCGCACGCCGCAGCGCTCGAGGAAGGCGGCGATGGCGGCGCCGACGGTGACGGTGTTCTTATCTTGCATGGCGGGACAAACCTCCGGAAATATCGATGTGGCTGCCGGTCGTGTATGACGACAGCGGCGAAGCGAGGAAGAAGACGGCGCGGGCGGCCTCTTCGGGGCGCCCCAGGCGCCCGAGTGGAATCTGCTTGGTGCGCGCGAGCTCGGCGCTCCAGTCGTCCCAGCTCTGTTCGGTGTTGGCGCGCTGCTCGTAGCGGCGGCGCCACTGGCCGGACTCGACGAGGCCGATGAGGATGCCGTTCACGCGCACGCCCTTGGGCGCGAACTCGACGGCCATCGAGCGCACCAGGTTGGCGATGCCGGCGCGCGCGGCCGAGGTCGCCACCATGTGCGGCTCGGGCTGCAGCGCGAGGAGCGAATTGACGCAGACGATCGCAGCCTCGGGGCGGCGCTCGAGCTGCGGCAGGAAGGCGCGGGTCGGGTGCAGCACCGAGAAGAACTTCAGCTGCAGCTCCTCGGTCCAGGCCGCGTCGCTGGTGTCGGCGAAGGTCGACACGCGGCCCTGGCCGGCGTTGTTCACCAGGATCGAGGCCGGGCCGAAGGCGGCCTCGGTGCGCGCGGCGAAGTCGCGCACCGAAGCCGCGTCGAGCACATCGCAGGGCGCGGCGAGCAGGCGCGCGGCGGGAAAGCGCGCGTGCAGCTGGGCCTCGGCATGGGCGAGGCGGGCCTGGTCGCGGCCGCAGAAGGCCACCGCGGCACCGGCGGCGAGGAACTCGCCGACGCAGGCGAGGCCGATGCCGGACGAGCCGCCGGTGACGACCGCGACCGAGTGTTCGAGGTTGCACATTGCCATCATCGCCTCCTCGTCACAGCGCGATGACTTTGGCCGAGCGCGCGCGGCGCTGCGAGTAGCCGAGGGCGGACGACAGCTCGATCGCGGCGGCGCGGATGTGCGTCACCAGATTCTCGCGCAGCCCTTGCTCGATCTGGCCGAAGGGCACGGTGGCGCCGAGCGCGGCGATCACCTGACCCTCGCGGTCGCGCACCGGCGCCGCGACGGTGGAGATGCTGGGCTCGAAGAAGCCTTCGCCGACGACGCAGTCCTGGCCCTTGTCGTGCTGCAGCAGGTTGAACAGATCGATCACCGTCGCCGGCGTCTGCGCGCTGTGGCGCTCGAGGCGGTCCTCGGGATAGAGCTCGCGCAGCTGCTCGAGGCTCATGTCCGACAGCAGGATGCGGCCGAACACGGTCGCGTGCGCCGGCAGCCGCGTGCCGACGGTGACCGAGGAGGCGATCCACGACGCCGGCGTGACCTTCGCCACATAGACGATGGAGCGGCCGTCGCGCACGACGAGGTTGCTCGCATAGCCGATCTCGTCGCGCAGGCGGCCGAGGATGGGCATGCCCAGTTCGGTCAGCTCGAGCGAGGACAGGTACTCGAAGCCCAGGCGCAGCACCGCGATGCCGAGGCGGAAGTCGCGCCCGCCCTCGGCGCGCTCGACGAAGCCGAGCTCTTCCAGCGTCGCCAGCATGCGGAACACGGTCGAGCGCGGCAGGTCCAGCCGGCGCGCGAGCTCGGGCGCCGACAGCACCGGGTCGTGGCGGCTGAACTCGCCGAGCAGGCGCAGGCCGCGCTCGAGCGCCGGCACGGTGTACTTGTTGCCGGCGGTGTCCAGGGAATCGTCCTTACTCACAGCGCTCTCCTTGCGTTTCGATGAACTCCCGCAGCGTGGCCGCGAGGAGTTGGGGGATCTCGACCGGGCTGGCGTGACCGCCGCCCGGCAACAGCAGCAGTGGCACGCCGAAGGCGGCGGCGACCGCCGCGCAGGCCGCCGGCGGCGTGACCACGTCGTCGGCGCCGCAGAAGCAGGCCACCGGCAGCGCGGCGGGCGCATGGCGGCCGATGTCGTCGGCGCACAGCAGCTCGGTGGCCTGGCGGTAGCCGTCGGCGTCCAGGTTCGCCATGTTCCAGCGCACCCAGTCGCGCGCCGCCGCGTCCGCCGCCGGCGACAGCAGCCGGCCCGCGCGCTCGGCCGCCATGCCGGCCACGCCGAGCGCAGCGAGCACCTGCAGGCGGGCGGCGCGCACCGCTTCGCGCTCGGCATCGAAGGCCGGTGCGCCGTAGCCGCGCGCCGGCGACACCAGCAGCAGCTGCGCCGCGCGGCCCTGCGGGTAGCGGGCGACGTAGGCCGCCGCCATCAGTGCGCCGAGCGAATGGCCGACCAGCACGCAGCGCGCGATGCCGAGCGCGGCGAGGAAGGCTTCGAGCGCCTCGGCGTAGTCGGTCGCGCGCGGGCGGGCCGCCGCGAGCGGGCTCGAGCCGCCGTAGCCGGGGGCGTCCCAGGCGACGATGCGGTAGTGCGCGCCCGCTTCCTGCGCCACGTCCAGCCAGGACGCCGAGGTCGAGCCGATGCCGTGCAGCAGCACCAGCGTGGTGTCGCCGCGCCCGGCGCCGCGCCAGGTCCAGCGCCGCGCCCCGGCCCTCAGTTCGCGTAGCGGGAAATGCGCGTCGAGGGCGGCGAGGCGTTGTTCGTGCGAGGTCATCTTCGGTCTCATCTCCATCGCCCCTCAGTGCATGACGAAGCCGCCATTGACGGCAAGGAGCTGGCCGGTGGTGAAGCGCGACAGCTCGGACAGGCAGTAGAGCACCGCGCCGCACACGTCCTCGGGCAGTTGCTCGCGCTGCAGCGCGCGCTGCTCGACGTAGAGGCGGTGGCGCGCCTCGGGCACGTAGGCGGTCGCCTCGACCAGGGTCAGGCCGGGCGCCACCGCATTGACGGTGACGTTGCCGTCGCCGAGCTCGCGCGCCAGGCTGCGCGTCATGGCGACGATCGCGCCCTTGCTCGCGACGTAGGCGAGCAGGCGCGGCGCGCCCCACAGCGCGGTGTCGGAGGCGAGGTTCACCACCGCGCCGCGGCCGCTCGCGCGCAGCGCCGGAGCGCAGGCCACCGTCATCAGCCAGGTGCCGCGCACATTGACGTTCATGACGCGGTCCCAGGTGGCGAGGTCGAGCTCGTCGGCGGCCACGCCGCCGGAGTCGGTCACGGCGCCGTTGTTCACCAGGCCGTCGAGGCCGCCGAGGCATTCCACCGCGGCGCGGGCGCAGGCCTCGATCGACGCCGGATCGGCGAGATCGAGCGCCAGCGCGTGCACCGCCAGCCCTTGCGCGGCGAGGCGCGCGGCCGCGGCCGTGGCGAGCTCGTGGCGCAGGTCGGCGATCACCACCGCGCCGCCTTCGCGCGCGATACGCTCGGCGAAGGCGAGCCCCAGGCCGCGTGCGCCGCCGGTGACGAGCACGCGCTTTCCTGCCAGCAATTGAGTCATGGTCTTCATCCTCACACCGTGGTCCGGGCTGCCTTGGGCAGGTAGTGCAGCACCTTCTTCTCGATCAGGATCACCGCCGCGTAGGCGGCAATGCCGATCACCGTGAGGCCGGTGATGGCGACGAAGACGCCGGCGGTGTTGCCCTGCCCTTCGGAGGCGACGAGCAGGAAGCCGAGGCCGAGGTTGCCGCCGACGAGCTCGCCGACGGTGACGCCGATCACCGCCAGCGTCGAGGCGATGCGCAGGCCGGAGAACAGGTTCGGCAGCGCCGAGGGGAACTCGAGCAGGGTGAAGATCTGCCAGCGCGTGGCGTTGAGCGTGCGCACCAGGTTCACCATGTCCGGATCGACGGTGCGGATCGCGGCGAGCACGTTGATCATCACCGGGAAGAACACGATCAGGATCGCGACCAGGATCTTCGGGTAGATCGTGTAGCCGAGCCACATCACGAACAGCGGCGCGAAGGCGACCTTGGGCGCGATCTGCAGGGCGAGGATGTAGGGCGACAGCACCGCCTCGGCGGTCGGCGACAGGCCGAGCGCGACGCCGACCGCGATGCCCAGCAGCGAGCCGAGCACGAAGCCGAGGAAGACCTCCACCGCGGTGATGCCGGTGTGGTGGAGGAGCTGGCTTTCGGTCCACATCCGCGCGCCTTCCGCGACGGTGCTGGTGAAGGTCGGGAAGATGTACTCGGGCAGGCCGATCCAGCCCGGCGCCCACTGCCACAGGATCAGGGTCAGGGCGAGCAGCGCGGCGCTGCCCCACAGCGTGGAAGAGTTGTTCATGATCTGGCGCGTCCTGCGATCACTGTGCGGCTTGCACGAACTGGTTGGTGTAAAGCTCGTCGAGCGGCGTCGCGCGCGTGACGATGCCCTCGGCGAGGTAGAAGTCCTGCACCGCCTTCAGGCGTTCGGCGTCGATCAGGCCGAGCGTCGGCTGCCCCGGATAGACATGCTTGCCATAGAGCTCGAAGGTCGCGACGAGCGCGGCTTCCTTGCCCTGGTAGGCGGGCACGGCGGCGGCGAAGGCCTTCGCGGCGGCGGCCGGGTCGTCCATGACGTCCTTCATGCCGTGCAGCGTCGCCTGGACGAGCTTGCGCAGCAGCTCGGGCTGCTTCGCGATCGCCTCGTCCGAGGCGAGGATCGCCTGCGCCATGCTCTTGAACTGCTGCTCGGCCGGCAGCAGGTGGATGTCGCCGCCCGCCTCCCGCGCGCTGACGACCCAGTCGGGCACGCCCGCCATCGCCGCGACCTGGCCGCCGGCGAGCATCTGCCACACGCCGGCGGGGCCGGAGGCCTGCACCGCGACCTTCTGCTTGTCGAGGCCGGCGAGCTTGAGCGAGCCGAGCAGCGCGTAGTAGGTGGTGTCGGCGTAGGACATCACCGTCATCGTCTTGCCGGCGAGGTCGGCGACGTTGTTGACGCCGGAGGCCTTGGTCGCCGCGATCATCGTCAGCGAGCCGCCGCCGAGCACCGCGACCGCGCGCACCGGCACGCCATTGGCGCGGACGATGATCGGCGTGTCGCCGATCGCACCACCGACGATGGCGTTGCCCGAACCGATCTGCTTGGCGACATCGACGCCACCGCGCGCGGCGACGAAGGTCACGTTGAGGCCGGCGGCGTCGTAGTAGCCGTTCTGCTTGGCGACGATCCAGGGCGCGAACGCGGGCAGGGTCGGCGGCGCCGGCAGCAGGTAGGTGACGTCTTCCTTGGCGAGCGCCGCGTCGGGCAGCAGCGCCATCAGGCTCGCCGCGGCGAGGGCGGCGCGGGCGAACTTGCGCAGGGGGATGCTCATGCTTGTCTCCTGTGGGGTGTCTTTATGTCTTGTCCGGCGTGTTCAGTGGCCGTTCAGTGGCCGTTCAGTGGCCACTCAGTGGCCACTCAGTGGCCATCGAGGCCGTCCTGGCCGACCCGCAGCAGCTCCATCAGGCGGCTCACCAGGGGGCCGACTTCGGGCAGCTTGCGGCGCTCGAGCGGGTTGTTGCGATGCGGCAGCGGCACCGTGATCTCCTCGATGATGGTGCCGGGGCGGTGGCTCATGACCAGCAGGCGGTCGGAGAGCGCGATCGCCTCGACGAGGTCGTGGGTGATGAAGAGCGCGGTCTTCTTCTGCTCGTGGAGCATCTGCGCCAGATCCTGCTGCAGCACCATCTTGGTCTGCGCGTCGAGCGCCGAGAACGGCTCGTCGAGCAGCAGCACCTGCGGGTCGGTGGCGAGCGTGCGCGCGAGCGCGGCGCGCTGGCGCATGCCACCGGAGAGCTGATAGGGGTAGTGGTTCTCGAAGCCGGCGAGGTGGCACTTCGCGATCAGCTCGAGGGCGATCTGGCGGCGGCGCTGGCGGGCGACGCCGTCGATCTCGAGGCCGAGCTCGACGTTCTCGCGGATCGTGCGCCAGGGCATCAGCAGATCCTTCTGCAGCATGAAGGAGGTCTGCTTCACCGGCCGGGTGACGCGCTCCTTGCCGACATAGACTTCGCCCTCGCTTGGCAGGTAGAGCCCGGCGCCCATGTTCAGCAGCGTGCTCTTGCCGCAGCCGCTGGGGCCGACGATGGAGACGACCTCGCCGCGGCGGATCTGGATGTTCAGGTGGCGCACCGCGTAGGGCGGGTTCGGCTCGCGCTTCGAGGGGAAGCGCTTGCTCACGTTGCGGAACTCGATCTGGATTTCCTCCAGCGCTTTCTCGGCGCACGCGGGCGGCGTCGTGCCGATGGCGGCGACGCGCTTGATGGTGCTGGTACTGCGGGTTTCGGTCTCGATCACGGCTTTTCCTTGTACACGGCGGCGAGGTGGAGACGGGACGGGGCGCTGCCGCCCCACGGCTCCGACCGGCCACCGGGACGCATATGCGGCCCTGGCGAAGCAGGGGTCAGAAGTGGAACTCCAGGTTGAGCGTGGCGGCATCGGTGTCGACGCCGGGAATGCCGTGGTTGCCGAACTTGTTGCGCCACAGTTCGTAGCCGACCCCCATCAGGAAGGTATTCTTCCTGCCGAACGCCAGCTGGCCGACGTCGAGCATCAGGGCCGACCGGAACAGGGTCTCGCTGGCGGTCTCCTTGTTGAAATAATCCTTGCCCTTCTTGCCGTTGTAGGCCAGAAAGCCCTGGTATTTCAGCGGCAGGCTGGCGAGCTGGAACGGAATCCCCCACGCCGCCTCGAGGCGCGCATAGGGGTCGAAGCGGATGTCGGTGTTGAAGCCCGGCACCGTGCCGCAGGCCGGCAGGCCACAGTGGTTCCATTCCTGCGTGTACAGCAGGCTGACGTCGAGAAAGCCGGGCACGTCGAACTTGAAGGTGGGGCCGACGACGAGCATGCGCTTGCGCGGCGCGAAGGCGGAGTTCTTGGTCTGCAGGTCGAAGCCGGCGCTGATCGCGACGTCCTTCACCGGGCCGAAGGCGAGCGGCGCCGCGCGCAGCTTGCCGAGGTGAAGCTGGTGGCGATAGGCGAGGTAGAACTCGGTGGCGCCGTTGCTGCTGCCGTTGGCCGGGTCGGCGCTGTCGGAGTTCAGCACGTCGAGGTTGAAGAAGTTCTGCCCATAGGTGTAGCCGCCGACGTAGCTGAACTGGACGATGTGCTTGCGCGTGTCTTCGCCGTTGCCGGGGTCGTGAAAATCCGTGCCGACGCGGTAGCCGATCAGGGCATCGGACCAGGTGGCGGCAGCAGCGGGCATCGACGCCATGGCGCCAAGGCCCAGCAGCACGGCGCAGGTAAGGTTCTTCGGATTGATTGCCATCGTCTCCTCTCTCGGGCGGGACCGGCATTCTTCCGATGCCGGTTCGGCAGCCTTGTCGCTGCCGGTTGTTTTACCTATGAAACGTCGTTCCCTTTTTGGAACGAAGCGAACCGTACTCGCCGATCTGCGCCATCAGCAATAAGGGTTTACCCCTATTCAAGATCGGATGCAGATGAGGCATGCGCGCAAGCGTGTCGCCGACCGCCCGGTCGCGACCCGCACCTGGCCAAGCCCGGCATCGAATTTCTGGATCACATCAATCAACAGGCGTCAATCCGTAATTTCCCTAATTACGCCGCCTCATCATGCGCACCTAAGGTTGCCGCGTTCCCTATATAACTCACTGTTTCATATATGGAACATCAACTGCCTGCCGGCGCCGCCGACGTCTTCCTGGCGCCGGACGCACCGCAACCCGGCCCAGGAAGCCAGGCCGCCCGCTGCGCGTGACGTCGGCGACGGACGCGCAAGAACGAGAGGCCAGACCAATACACGTGGAGGATCACGATGAACGAGCACATCGCAGGACTGGCGGCCGACGCCAGCCATACCCTTGAACGCCCGAGCGGCGCGTCATTCGACGAGTGGATGAACTCGCGCTGCGTGCTGCGCTCGACGCGCAGGTACGACTGGGATGCGCTGAAGTTCCAGACCGAGGTCGACCCGACCTACGCGCGGGCGCAGATGCGCTATGTGGGCACCGGCGGCACCGGCGTAAACAGCGACGCCAACGTCGTCCCGGCCGTCCATTTCACCTTCTCGACGATGAAGATTCCGGTCGGCCACACCGGCCCGCTGCACCTGCACACCGATACCGAGGAGATCTTCTTCGTGCTGCGCGGCAAGGTGAAGGTGTTCTGCGAGTCGCTCGAAGGCGAGCAGTGGGAGACCGTCGTCGGCGAGCGCGACCTGATCTCCGTGCCGCCCGGCGTCTATCGCGGCGAGCAGAACGTCGGCGACGAGGAAGCGCTGATGTGTGTCATGCTCGGCTCGCCCCGGCCGGTGACGCCGACCTACAAGCCCGGCGACCCGCTCGCCGCGATCAAGCGCTGAGCGGCGCGTCGCGGCCCACCCGAGTCGCGCCGGCGAGCCGGCAGCAAGACCCCGCCCCGCCCGGCCCGCCGGGCATGCCGCGCGGCGCGGCTGCCGGCCCCGCGCGGGCGCCCACAACCCGCCCACCGGAGGTGTCCATGCCCATCCAGCCCTACCGCGACGTCGAGCCGGCACTCGCAGCCGGCGTCTATGTGCACCCGTCGGCACAGCTGATCGGCAACGTCGAGCTCGGCCGCGACTGCTCGATCTGGTGCAACAGCGTGCTGCGCGGCGACGTCAACCGCATCGTCGTCGGCGCCTTCAGCAACATTCAGGACCTGTCGATGTGCCACGTCTCGCACCGGCACGCGGCGAAGCCCGACGGCTCGCCGCTCGTCATCGGCAGTTACGTCACCGTCGGCCATGGGGTGATCCTGCACGGCGGCACGATCGGCGACGCCTGCCTGATCGGCATGGGCTCGATCGTCATGGACGACGCCGTGATCGGGCCCGAGGTGATCCTCGGCGCGGGCAGCCTCGTGCCACCGGGCAAGGTCCTCGAAGGCGGCCATCTGTACGTCGGCCGCCCGGCGCTCGCGGTGCGTCCGCTGCGCGCCGACGAACGCGCGTACCTGCGCTACTCCGCCGAGCACTACGTCCGCCTCAAGGACGACTACCTCGCGCAGGCCGCGGGCGGGCGCTGAGCGGCACCACCGGACTGCGGCGCGCCGGCGTGCGACGGCGGGCAAGTTTCGCGCGCGCGGGAATAAACGCCGGGCTGCAAACGTATACCTCCTTGCAGCCCGACCCCGCTGCCGACCCCACTGCCCGAACAAGGCGGCGCCGACCGCCGCCCGCCCGCGGCAGCCCCCAGCGCGAAAGGAACCCCGATGAAGAAGATCACCCCCGCCCTCGCCGCCTGCCTGGCGCTCGCCGCCACGCCGGCTCCGGCCGCCGATCCAGCCGCCGCCCCGGCGCCGGGCGCGACGCAGGTCGTCGACGCCCTCGAAGCCGCCTTCGGCGTCACGCCGGGCGAGCGCCGCAATCACACGAAGGGCAGCTGTGCGCGCGGCGAGTTCGTCGGCACGCCGGAGGCCGCGGCCTACTCGCGCTCGCTGCTCTTTTCCGGCACGCCGGTGCCGGTCATCGCCCGCTTCTCGCTCTCGGGCGGCAATCCGAAGGCGCCGGACACCGCCAGGAGCGGGCGCGGCATGGCTCTGCAGTTCCGCCTGCCCGACGGCGGCCTGCATCACATCACGATGCTCAACACGCCGATGTTCGGCGCGGCGCAGCCGCAGACCTTCCTCGACCTGATGCAGGCACTGCGGCCGGACCCGGCCACCGGCAAGCCCGACCCGGAGCGGATGAAGGCCTTCCGCGCCAGCCATCCGGACAGCCTCGCGCAGGCCGACTTCCTCGCCAGCAACAACCCGCCGGCGAGCTACAGCAGCAGCTCGTACTGGGGCATCCACACCTTCAGGTTCATCGACCGGGACGGCAAGGTGACGCCGGTGCGCTGGCGCTTCGTGCCGCGCGACGGCGACAAGCGCCTGAGCGATGCGGAACTGCGGACGGCCGGCGCCAACTTTCTCGAGCAGGCCCTGATCGCGCGCACGCAGCAGGGCCCGGTGGAATGGGACATGATGGTCTCGATCGGCCGGCCGGGCGACCCCGAGGACGATCCGACCCGGCTCTGGCCCGACGACCGCGAGCTGATCAAGGCCGGGACGCTGCGCATCACCGCCGCCCGCGCGCAGAAGGGCGCCGAATGCGAGCCGATCAACTTCGACCCGCTGGTGATGGCCGACGGCATCGCGCCGAGCGACGACCCGGTGCTCCGCTTCCGCTCCCCGGCCTACGCGGTGTCCTTCGGCAGGCGCGCGAGCGGACAGTAGCGTCGACCGCCGCCGGGTGCTTGGCGGGCTGCTCGCCGGCCTGTCCGCATCGCTCCGGCAAGCGGCTTGGCGCTGCCTGCGAGCCCCGTCCGGCGCGGCGGACCGGCGCCCGCGCCTCCCGGCCGGCACTCGAGCGGATGAGGAACTTCGCTCGGTCCCTGGCTTCACAGACAAGTGTCGCCGCGGGTGAGCGGCCGCAGGCCGGCGAAGTGAAATCATGGCGCAGGAAATCAACCGCTGGAGCAGCTCGGACGTCTTGCCGATGTTCCCGACCCTGGTGTGGAAGGTGCAGCTGCAGCCTGCACTTCACGCAGCGATCGACGCGAAGCTCCTCGCCGTGCTGGAGCAGCTGCGGCGCGACGAGGCGCCGCTCGGCGCCGGCGAGGGCTGGCAGTCGGAGCAAACGCTGCATCGACGGGCGGAATTCGGCGAGCTGGAGGCGTGCATCGGCACCCTGGCGAAGAGCGTGCTGCGCTTCCTGCGCGTGGGTTACGACGCACTCGAGATCACCGGCTGCTGGGCCAACGTCCTGGCCCCGGGCGCCGCCCACCGGGTCCATGCGCACCCGAACAACTTCCTGAGCGGCGTCTATTACCTCCGCGCGCAGCCGGGCGCGGACACGATCAGTTTCCACGACCCCAGGCCCCAGACGGCCATCATCCGGCCACCGGTCGTGGAACTCACGGCCGAGAACACCGACCAGGTGGTGGTGAGCGTGCGCGGCGGCACCCTGCTGATGTTTCCGTCCTACCTGCCGCACTCGGTCGATTCCAACCGCAGCGACCAGGATCGGGTGAGCATCAGCTTCAACCTCATGTTCGCCGCCTTCGCCGAGAAGGTGAGCAAGCCCCAGTGGTGATGCTGACCGGCGCACCGCCCCCACCGGGCGGCCAGCCACGCCTCAACCTGGCGGCCCCGAGGGCGCCGCGGGGGATGCCGGCTTCGCCTTGCGCAAGCCGCACAAACTGGCCATGAAGCCGCCCTGCGGAAGGTTCGCGGCCTCGAAGCGCCCGCCGTGCAACTCCATGATGCGGGCGACGATTGCCAGACCAAGACCATTGCCTTCCACCGTGCTGTCGCGCCCGCGGTAGAAGCGCTCCCCGAGGCGGGCAAGCGTCGCCGCCGGCACGCCCGGGCCATCGTCGCGCACCACCAGCCGGACACGGTCTTCGCCCTCGGGGTCGAGCCCGACCACAATCCGGCTCTGCGCCGGCGTGTAACGCACGGCGTTATCGACCAGGTTCCGCAGCGCGATCTGCAGCAGATCGGGATCGCCGATCACGGCCGGGGCGGCGGGCGGCAAGCGGTGGGCGACGTCCTGCGTCGCGGCAGGGTTGGCGCTGCGCACGGCGTCGATCGCGCCCTCGACCAGCGCCCGCAGATCGACCGCACGCGGATTGGGGAGCACGTTGAGCGGGTCCAGGCGCGCCAGGCGCAGCAACTGCTCGACAAGGCGGGTGGCGCGGTCCACGCCGCATTCGATCTGCAGCAGCGCCCGCTCCCGCTGGCGGGCATCGGCACTCAGGCGCGCGACCTGGGTTTGCACCTTGACTGCCGCGAGCGGCGTGCGCAGTTCGTGCGCGGCATCGGCGGTAAAGCGGCGCTCGTTCTCCAGCGCGCGGCCGACGCGCACCATCAGGCGATTGATCGCCAGCACCAGCGGCCCGACCTCGGTGGGTACGCTGCGCCCGGACAGCGGCGCGAGGTTGTCCGGGCTGCGGGACGACACCTCCCGCGCCAGGCGGATGAGCGGGCGCAGAGCCCGCACCACCGACAGGTATATCAGCAGCAGCAGCAGCGGCGCGATGATCGCCAGCGGCAGAACGGTCTGTCCGGCCACTTCCAGTGCCGCGCGATCGCGCAGCCCGATGGACTGGGACACCTGCACGCGGTGGCGGCCGTCGGCCGACACCGCGTTCAACACCCGCCACGACTGATCCTTGCGCAGGATGTCGCTGTAGCCGGGAACACCGAGCACGGGCAGATCCGGCGCGCCGATCGAGCGCGCCAGGATCGTGCCATCGCCTCGGCCAATCTGGAATTCGAGCGGTGGTTCGTAGATGTTGTCGGCAGCCCCCCTGACGGTGACGAGCCGGCTGGCGAGTTCGCCCAGGTCGTCCTCGTTGTCGTGCAGGATGGCCAGCAGCAGGCGCCCCGTCTGCGCGAGGTTGCCGTCCATGAGTTCCTCGGCCTCGTGTTGCGCCTGGGTGTAGCTGAGCCAGCCGGTGAGCAACCACAGCAGCGACACCGCCGCGCACACCGCCGCCAGCAGGCGCCAGCGCAGCGACCGCACGCCCGCAGCGAGCGGCAGGCGCCTCACTCCCCGCCCCCCAGCTGGTAGCCAAAGCCGCGGACCGTGCGGATGAAATCGGCGCCCAGCTTCTTGCGCAGATGGTGGATGTAGACTTCCACCGTATTGCTGCCCCGCTCGTCGCCCCAGGGGTACAGACTTTCCTCCAGCTGGCTGCGGCTGCGGATGTGGTTGGGGTGACTGAGCAGGTCATACAGGACGGCGTACTCGCGCGCGGACAAGAGCACCTCGCGCTCCTCGCAGCTCACGCGCTTGGTGGCCGGATCGAGGGTCACGCCACGATGCTCGAGCACCGGGCGCGCAAGCCCGCTGGCGCGGCGCACCAGTGCCCGGATGCGCGCCTGCAGTTCGCCCAGATCGAAGGGTTTGCCGAGGTAGTCGTCGGCGCCGGCATCCAGCCCGCCGATCTTGTCCTCCGGCGTGTCACGCGCGGTCAGCACGAGCACCGGGGTGCGGTCGCCGCCGCGACGCGCCTCCTTCAGGACCGCCAGCCCATCCTTGCCCGGCAGGCCGAGGTCGAGAATGCAGGCGTCGTAGCTGTGACCGGCGAGGGCGAGCAGGGCCTGTTCGCCGCTCCTCACCCAGTCGACGGCGTAGGTGGCCAGTTCCAGTCCGGCACGGATGCCATCGCCGAGCAGGGCGTCGTCTTCGACCAGCAGGATCCTCAAATCACTTTCCTTCCGTGGCGATACGGTCGAGCAGCGCCTGGATCTCCTCTCGCCGCCCCGCATCGGCGAGCTCACGACCGGGCCGCGCCGGCGCCCTGAGCGCCTTCTGCAGGAATTGACGCCCCTCCGGCACCCGGCCGGCATCGATCAGATACTCGCCGTAGAAGAAGTTCGGGTCAATCCCGTCGGGGTTGATGGCGAGCGACTTGCGGAAAAGCGCCTCGGCCCGCTCCTTGTCGCCGAAGCCGAGCGGCCAGCCCGGCACCTTGGCATAGAGCGTGGCCAGGCTCGTATAGGCCGAGCCATTGAGTGCCGTCTCGTTGAGCTTGAGGCTTTCCTCCAGCAGCTGCCGGGCCTCCTTGGCGAGCGACAGCGCCCCCAGCCCGCCGCGGGCACCGGCTTCGCTGGACAGCACGATACCCTCCCAGACCAGCGCCGCCGCCAGGTTCGGATGGGACTCCGACAGCTGGCGGGCCTGCTCGGCGAGGTCCCGATAGAGCCGGGCCTGCTCCTTCTCGGGTTGGCGGTACTTGATCTCGGCCCATTGGCGCTGGATCGGGAGCACGATTTCGTCCGGCGCACTCGGCTGGGCCGCGGCGGGAAGACCGAAACTGATGGCGGTGACTGCGAGCAGACTGCCAATGATGGCGGTACGGAATGACATGGATGGGTTCTCCTTCATGCTTGGGCGGGGAATTCAGAGCCCGTCCCGGCGCGATCGGGCGTGCTGTTTGATGGTGGGCAGCTTGCCGCGCAGCCCTTGGTCGATCAGGCCGGGCGCGACGCCGTTGAGCCAGGCGAACAGGCGCTCGGGGAAACCGATGTGGCGCTCGACCGCGCCGCGCTCGATCATGCGGACGATGCGTCGCGCAACCGCCTCCGGGCGATCGCTGGCGTTACCCAGCGCGTGGTTCAGGGCCCTCACGGCCGGCGAGTTGAGCGGCGTGTCGATCGCCCGGGGCGAGACGTGCAGCACTCGCACCGAGCTATCTGCCAGCTCGCGCCGAAGGGCCTGGGAGAAGGCGTGCAGGCCGCCCTTGGCCGCGGAGTAGGCCGCGAAGCCGGCGAACGGAAGGCTGCCGAAGGCCGAGCCGATGTTCACGACCAGCGCACTGCGCTGCGCGCGCAGCAAGGGCAGCAAGGCCTGCGTGAGGCGCACCGGCGCGGACAGGTTGGTGGCGATGACGTGCTCCACGGTGCCCCAGTCCTGCTCTTCCAGCAGGCCAAAGCCGCCCACTCCGGCGTTGTTGATCAAGGCGTTGGCACGAAATTCGCGCGCGGCGGCCGTAAGTCTGGCGACGCCCTCTTCGGTCGTGAGCTCGGTGGCGAGGGTGTGGTACTCGCAGCCCGCGGGCATGGCGATGCGCGCCAGACGCCCGCCGTCCCGGCCGCTGAGCAGCACAGCCGCGCCGGCGCGGGCGAGCTGGCTGGCCAGCGCCGCGCCCAGACCGCCGCTGGCGCCGGTGAGGACGATGCGCGCGTCCGTCAGGCGCATGGCACGGCCTCGGTCGGCAGCGCCCGGAACACGTCGCCATACAGCTTGAAGAACACGTTCGCCGCATGCCGCACATCGGCCTGGTCCTCCGCGGTCATGCGTTCCAGCAGACGCGCGAGATGGTGGACGTGCTCGCGGTCCAGCGTGCCGTGCGAGCGCAGGTAGGAGAACGCGCTGTGCGGCAGATCCAGCGCCTGCTGGATGCGGTCCGCCGCAGTCAGGGCCAGCGCCACGCTGGTGCCTTCGAGCACGAACACCATGCCGAAGAAGGCTGCCGGATTGCCCCGGTTGATGAGGTCATAGGCATAGGCCACCATCACCTCGGCGGGCAACTCGGGACGGCTGCGGCGCACGGCGTCCGCGTCGCCGCCCGCCGCCGCGATGTCGTTGAGGATCCATTGCTCATGGCCGATCTCCTCCTCGATGTACTCGGCCACGGCGCCGCGCAGCCAGGCCAGACGCTCGGGCAGGCGCCCGCCCAGGCTCATCAGCAGCGGGGTGGTGTGACGGACGTGGTGGTAGGCCTGGGCGAGAAAGGCGAGATAGGCTTCCCGGCTCGCCCGTCCTTCCAGGCAGGCGGCGATGATGGGCGAGCTCACCAGGTGCTGGCGCGCCGGCGCGGTCGCCTGCGTGAGTTCCTCATAGAAAGACATCGTGGGGGTCCTTTGAAGTGGGGGGTTCGGCATAGAGCGCGGCAATCCGTTCGGCATAGCGCTCGGCGATGCGGGCACGCACCGGGCGGCCGTTGCCGGTCGCCAGGCCGTCGGCAGGGGAAAATGGCGCAACCACCGTCCAGTGCGCGAGGCGGGCGTAGTCCGGCAAGGAGGCGTTGATGTCCGCAATGCGCGACGCAAGGGCGCTGGCATCGGCGCCGGCCGCGGGCACGAGGAGCGCGCTCAGCGCCGGGCGGCCGTCGCCGACCACGACTGCCTGCGCGATGAGCGGCTCGGCCAACAGCAGGGCTTCGATCCATTCGGGCGAGACATTCCGGCCGAACGAGGTGATGAGCAGGTTGCCCCGCCGGCCATCGAGGTTCAGGTGGCCGCGCGCATCGAGGTGGCCGAGATCGCCCGTCGCGAACTCGGCCGCAGCGGCCGCCGGTGCGCCGACGTAGCCGAGGAAGGCGCGGGTGCTGACGCGCACCTCGCCGTCCGCGATGCGCAGTTGCGCGTGTCGCAAGGGGGCGCCCGCGTCGTCACCATCGTCCCCGGGCAGGTTCAGGCACACCACCGAACCGGCCTCGGTCAGGCCGTAGCCCTGATAGGCCGGAATGGCGCGCGCGCGCGCCTGCACGATCAGTCCGGGCGCCACGCGTGCGCCACCGACGGCGACGAAGCGCAGCCCTGGAGCGGCCTGACGCCCGGTCGCGCTCAGCCACGCCGCCCATGCCTTGAGCAGCTCGGGCACCAGGATCAGGCTCGACGCGGCGCTTTCGCGCACCGTCCTATCCAGGCACGCCGGGTCGAAGCCCGCCGCGCCGCGCCAGCCGATCGCCTCGAGCGGCCGCAGATGGACGGCAATGCCCCGCAACAGCGGCGCATACACGCCGGCCACGTTCTCCAGCAGCAGCGCGAGCGGCAGTGCCGAGAGATGGCTCGCCAGCGGCACGTCGAGCAGTCGCGCCCCCACCGCGCGCGCGGTATCCATCAGGCCCGCGTGCGCGAGACACACCCCCTTGGGGGTGCCGGTGCTGCCGGAGGTGAAGGAGATCTTCGTCGTGCCGGGCGGCAGAGGTGCCGCATCGACGACGCGGCGCATCCAGTGCAGCCCCTGCCAGCGCGCCGTGACGCAGAAGCCGAGATCCAGCGCGCCGATGCGTTCGGGCTGATCGGTGATGACGGTATCGGCGCCGCTGCGCCCGAGCGCGTGACGCAACTGGGCCGGGGTGAAGAAGCCCGGCAGCGGCAGGTGAACCTTGCCGGCGACCTGGCTGCCGATGTCTGCCAGCACCCACGCGGGGCTGTTGTCCGCCAGCACGCCGATCACCCGGCTTTCGGCCAGGAGTTCCTGCAGGCGCAGGAGTTCGGCCCGCAGCTCGCCTGCGCGCCAGCAACGCTGCGCCGAGAGCAGCATGGGGGTGTCCGCCGGATGCCGCGCAAACTCGTCGAGCCAGGAGAACTCAGCCACGCCACGCCCCCCTCTCCAGGGCGAGGCCGACCTTCCCTGCGACGACGACCGGCTTCGTTTCGTAGTAGCGCCCCCACGCCCGCGCCTGTTCTCCCAGGCGCAAGGGGTCGGCCGGCGCGAGCGCCAGCAGCGGCAGGCCCAGGCGGCGGAACAGGCCGATCAGCTCACTCGTCGCGGTGAAAGCCACCCATTCGAAGCCCAGCCGATGCAGGTGCGCGGCCAGGCAGAGAATCACGTCCATGCTGCTGCCGCGACGCTCCGCCGCCAGGTTGCCCACCTCGACAATGCGCGCCCGCGGCACGGGCTGGCCGGCCAGCCGGCTGACTGCCGCCTCGACCGGCACATCCAGGTAGTTCTCCAGCAGCAAGCCGTCGTCGACCGCACTGCGCCAACCCACCGCCGCCACGATGCGCGGCTCGTGCTCGAGCAGCATCAGGTTCGGCGCAAACGCCGGCACGTCGGCAGCGTATGCATGCCGGAAGATGGCGCGGATGAAGTGCTCGGCCTCCTCGCGGCGAGGATGTCCCGCCACGACATGGCGCACGCTCGGCCGACGATGCGATGCGGAAAGTGTGCGTTGAAGCGCGCCCGACATGATGACCCTTGGGAAACGATGTGTCGCCAAGGTACGGGGCGCGGATTAAGTTGAGCTTAAGCGCGCTGTCCGGCGTGCTCGCCGTGCATTGGCCGGCCCCATCTGCGCGGCCGCCACGGCGCGGCAGGCGCCGGGCTGGCGGGGCCGGCCGCTGCCGAGCCGGTCGTTACGAAGTGAAAATGTTGCACCGCATATAGCACCAACCCATAGATATACCTTATAGTTGCATTGGGTGCTCACACAATTCGGTGTGGCAGGTGTATGCGATGGTCGGGCCGCCACGCAGCTTCTGCACGACCTATGAGCACACCGACATCGATTCAGATTGTCGCCACCGCGCTGTTCGCCGTGGCCATCCTCCACACCTTCTCCACCCGGATCTTTCAACGCCTGGCGCACACGCAGCCCAGGCACGCCGGGGTCTGGCATCTCCTCGGCGAGATCGAAGTCGTGTTCGGCTTCTGGGCGCTGGTCCTGGCGCTTTCCATGTTCGCGATCGAAGGGCCGTTGGTCGCCATCGATTACATCGACTCACGAAACTTCACCGAGCCACTGTTCGTCTTCGCGATCATGGTGATCGCAGCCACCCGGCCGATCCTGCAGACGACGATGAACGGGGTGAGCCTGATCGCACGCCAGCTCCCCCTGCCGGGCAGCCTGGGCTACTACCTCACGATAATGGCCGTGGTGCCGCTGCTCGGCTCGTTCATCACCGAGCCGGCCGCGATGACGCTGGCCGCCCTGATGCTGGCCGACCAGTTCTTCGCCCGCGGCATCTCGTCCCGCCTCAAGTACGTGACGCTGGGCGTGCTGTTCGTGAACGTCTCGATCGGGGGCACGCTGACGCCCTTCGCGGCGCCGCCCGTCCTGATGGTCGCGGGGAAGTGGGGCTGGGACACGAGCTTCATGATGGCGACCTTCGGCTGGAAGGCGGCCATCGCGTGCTGCATCAATGCGCTCTGCGTTGCCCTGGCCTTCCGCAAGGAGCTGGCGAGGCTGCCCCTGGCGGCCCCCAACGGCGATGCCGTCAGGGTGCCGACGGTACTCACCCTCGCCCATCTGGGCTTCCTCAGCGGGGTGGTGATCTTCGCTCACCACCCGGCGATCTTCATGGGCCTGTTCCTGTTCTTTCTCGGCGTGGCGAACGCCTACCCTCAGCATCAGGACCGCCTGATCCTGCGCGAAGGACTGCTGGTGGCATTCTTCCTCGCGGGGCTGGTGATGCTGGGCGGACAGCAGCAATGGTGGCTGGAGCCGGTCCTGATGGGCATGAGCAGCGAGGCGGTGTACTTCGGCGCCACCGCGCTGACGGCCGTGACCGACAATGCGGCGCTGACCTACCTGGGCTCCCTGGTCAACGGTTTGTCCGACGACTTCAAGTACGCCCTGGTCGCCGGCGCAGTGACCGGCGGCGGCCTCACCGTGATCGCCAACGCGCCCAACCCGGCCGGCGTTTCCATCCTGAAGGCGCACCTCGACGATCAGGCGGTCAACCCGCTCAGCCTTCTGCTGTCGGCGCTGCCGCCGACCTTGGTCGCCATGTTCGCCTTCAGCATTCTTTAGGCGGGAGGCGGGCACGGCGCGAAGGGCGTGCTTGCGCCGGCCAGGGCTGCGGCCAACAGGGCATACGGGACGCTGCGCTGCATCGATCTACGTCCGGCCAGGGCCGCCCGGCGAGGCCCCCTCACGTCTTCGGTGGCCGGTTGTGCGACTCGCTCGGTCGGTCCCAAGCAGGTTCGCCCCCAACCCGAAGGCGGGCATGCGGCCAGGCTCAGAGCACGCGTTCGATCTGCCCGTAGTCTCCGCGGGTCTGCAGCGTGATGGTGACCTCGGCGCCCGAGCGGTTGCGCCAGTACCACCCGTGCTTGCCATCGAAGGCGGCCTGCAGGGTACCGGCAGCGGCGGTTTCGTTCTTGCCCTTGCCATAGCCGTGGTAGAAGCCGTCGGGTGCTTTGACCGGATCGCCGTGGGTATCGTAGCTGACCGGGCCGCCGACCGTGGACCACGCGTAGCCGACGCTGGCGTCCTTTTGCATGGTCAGCTTGATCTCCGCAGCCTCACCGGGCTTGAGGCTGATCGTCACGGTATGTTGCCGCGCCGGCGCCACCTCGGCGGCTGCGGGTTCGGAGCGCGGTGTCACCGCGGGCGCCAGTGCCCCGGCGTTGGCCGCGGTCGCGAGCGAAATCTTGATCTCACCCATCTGGGTCAGGCCGAGGGCGCGACCGACGCCGGTCGGATCGATGCCGTACTCCGCCGGCAGGATGGTCGTAACGAGCAGGCCGGTCGCGATCAGCGCGGCGACGGCGGTGGAACGCAGCAATTTGCCCGTGCTCGGCAGTTCGGCGCGGGCAGGAAGCTCGGTGTTGTACATGGGTCGGGACTCCGCGGAATTCAGGAAAGGAAGAGTCCGGTCAGCTGATGGCCGATCAGCATGAAGCCGGCGCACATCATGGCGACGTTGACGGTGTAGGCATGCTTCAGGAACGCGGCGGTACGCCGCCAGTAGCCCATCGCAAGCAGGATCGTGCCGAGCGCGAGCAACTGCCCAATCTCGACGCCGACATTGAACGCCAGCAGGTTGGGCAGCAGGCCGTCACGCGCAAGCTCGAATTCCTGGAGCTTCGCCGCCAGGCCAAAGCCGTGAAACAGCCCGAAAACCAGGGTCGCGAGCTTGGTGTCGGGCTGCACGCCGAACCAGCGCTGGTAGGCCCCCAGGTTGTCGAGGGCCTTGTAGACGACGGACAGGCCGATGATCGCGTCGATCAGATAGGCATTGACGCTGACCCCGGCATAGACGCCGTACAGCATGGTGACCGAGTGCCCGATCGCGAACAGGCTGACGTAGAGCGCGATGTCCTTGAGCCGGTAGAGGAAGAAGATCACGCCGGCGAGAAACAGCAGATGGTCGTAGCAGGTGACCATGTGCTTGGCGCCGAGATAGATGAAGGGCAACAGCTGCGTGCCCGAGATCTCCTGGATATAGCCCTTGTCGCCTTCGGCCACGCCGTGGGCCTGCGCAGCGGCGCTGAAGAGCAGGTGGAGCAGCACGCCGGCGACGGCGTGCGGAAATGCTCCGAGATGGAGCAGCCGTGCAGGCTGCCCCCGGTCGGGAAACCGTCGAGTCATGTGTCAGTTCCGATCAAATTGAGCACGGGCCACTTTGTCATGCAAACAACGGGCCAGCTTCGTTAGAAGATCGGAACGGTCTGGGGCGGACGCTCGGAGGGGAAATGGGAGCCGGGATGGGAGACCCATCGATCAGATGCGATTGCGGGAACTGCGTCATGAACGAGTTCACCACCTCGCGGCAACGCACCGCAATGCTTCCTTGCCGCGACCTCGCTGCACCTACGGAGCTCTCGCGCTTGGCTCCGTCGTTGTCGCGCGGCCGCTCCGACATCCAGGGCATCTGCGACAGGCGCTATCGAACATCGATGACGAATGGCCGCAGATGGCCGGACTGAGCCTGGCGGGAGCTCACATGACTCGACGCGTTCGGCGCGACGGCGCGCTATCTGGCGATCACTGCTCCACCACGTAGCCGGCCTCCTTCCAGGCCTTCATGCCGCCGTCCAGCGCAGCGGCGCGGCCATAGCCCAGGTCACGCAGGGTCGCGGCCGCCAGCGTGGAGATCTTGCCGAATTCGCAGCAGGTGACGATCCGGACCGTAGGATCGGGAAGCACGCTGTTGACGCGCAGTTCCAGCTGCCCCCTGGGCAGGTGGACAGCGCCGGGGATGTGGCCCGCCTGGAATGCCTCCTGCTCCCGTACATCGAGGATCACAAAGCCGGGATCGTTTCCGCCAACCCGCTGGCTGAGTTCATCGAGGGCCATGAAGGGCACTTTCGCCGCCGCCTCGGCAAGGAGCTGCGTTACCGTTCGGCCGCCGCTCATGTTGGTGCGAAGTGCTTCGGTCAGGTGCGTCGGCGCGGCGAGATCCAGATGCAGCATCATCTCCACGAAGGCATCGCGGTCCTTACTCTGCAGGCGGGGGTTTTCGGCAATCTCCACGCCGATGGTCGAATGCGACCGCCCCTTGTAGTCATGGGCGGGAAAGACCAGGGTCTCCGGCGGCAATTTCAACAGCTTGTGGAAGAGACTGTCGTAGAGCTCATGCGGGTTGCCCGTCGGCAAGTCCGTCCGCCCGGTCCCGCCAATCAGCAGCGTGTCGCCGGTAAACACCCGGTCGGCAGCGAGCAGGCACATGGAGTCCCGTGTGTGGCCCGGGGTGTGCAGCGCCTTCAGGCGCAGCTCCCCGACGATCAGCATGTCGCCATCGTCGAGACGCAAGTCGGCAAAGGGCGCCGGGCTCACGCGATGCATGACGACGGGGGCCTGCAAGGTCTTCCCCAATGCATGGCTGGCGGTGAAATGATCGGCGTGCGTATGCGTGTCCACGAGGTAACGGACATGCACGCCTTGCTGGTGCACAAGGCCCAGATAGCGGTCGATCTGGGATAGTTCCGGGTCAATCAGAACCGCCGCGCGCGTGGCTTCGCAGCCAAGAAGATAAGAGAGGCAGCCCCCGGTGACGATCTGCTCGAAGATCATGATGCCCTCCTGCACGACGTGCCCAGATTCTTCTCCACAACGCCTGCTGCAGCAAGTTCGATCCGCAATCGGCGGTGTCCCGCGTAGTAGGCGTAAAGGTCCGCGCGCGGCAGCGTGAACTCGGGCAGAACGCGTCGTAGCCGGCGGCTTTCCAGGTGCTTGATCAGACAGCCGGATGCCCTTGCATGCCCGCGCAGCGTAGCCTATATGTGTGTGTTGCAGTACCCGCCTTGCTCTGGCCTCATCGCAAGGCTCCCGGACCGACAACGCGGCACGCTGGCACGACAAGGACCAATGGACACGCTCAAACTTACCTACTTCGACTTTTCCGGCGGACGGGCCGAGCCCGCACGGCTGGCCCTGCATATCGGCGGAATTCCATTCGAGGACAAGCGTTTTGCGTCCGGCGATTTTCCAGAGATCCGCAAGACCACACCGCTGAACCAGGTGCCGACGCTTCACGTCAATGACGTCCAGGTCACCCAAAGCGACGCGATCACGCGCTATGCAGGAAAACTGGCCGGGCTTTACCCCGAAGACGACCTTCAGGCCCTGTTCTGCGACGAAGTGATGGGCGCACTGGAAGACATCAACACAAGGCTCGGGGCGACCTTCGGACTGACAGGGGAGGCGCTGAAGAACGCGCGCGAGGCCCTGGCGACGGAAGTGTTGCCGCGGTATTTGCGGTGGCTGCAGAAGCAGCTCGAAGGCCACGGTGGCGAGTTTTTTGCAGACCATCGCCTGACCGTCGCCGACCTCAAGGCCTTCGTCATCCTGCGCTGGCTCGGCTCCGGCAAGCTGGACCACATTCCAGCCGACCTGGTCGAGACCGTGGCGCCAAAGCTCGGGGCCTTCATCGACCGGATCGCCGGGATTCCTGCCATCGCCCAGTATTACAAGTCGCGCGGCTCGTAGTGATCCGGATGAATGTTTGACTATGGGCGACTACACGGTGGCGATTCAGTGCAGGGTGGGCCGGTGCATCACGCCAAATCGCTCTGCCAATGCACACAGCCGCTTGTCCAGAGTCCACAGCTCCACCGCCGGCGTCATCAGGGTGGATGCCAGCAAGAGCATGTCCACCAGGCCGCAGCCCAAGCCGAACAGGCGTTCGCGCTCGACGAACGTCATCGCCTCCCGCACGCTGGCCTGTTGGGTCTGCTGCAACCTGTCGAGATCAGTGAGCGTTTGAACCCGATTGGGCGGGGTCTCGCACGCGATCTCACCCAAGACCAGTGCGTGTGACATCACGAGGTCAAGCTCTAGCAGCTCAACCAGCACATCATTGCCATGGCGGAAGTGATCGATCCACATCGACGTATCAACAAGAACCCCAAGCATCCTCACGGCAGCGGGCAATGTCCTGCATTTCCGGCATGGTTGCACCCAGGGTGGCTAGTCGCTTTGCCGACTGGACTCTCACGAAGGTCTTGATGGCCTCACGGAACAGGTCAGCCTTGTCCATGGCCGGATCGGCAGCTCAGGCCGAGCAGCCGACCGTGACCCCACGACACCGGGCCCCACGTTCCGCTGACTACACGCGAAAACGCCCGGACGAGCCGGGCGTTTTCATGAGGCAATCCGGTTTTCGACTCTATTGCCCAGTTTTCGACTTCAATTGTCAGGAACAGCGGCGCCGCGCCGCCCGCCCCTCACTCCACCGTGACCGACTTCGCCAGGTTGCGCGGCTTGTCCACGTCCGTGCCCTTCACCAGCGCGGCGTGGTAGGACAGCA